>CAZZZW010000070.1:0-15465 GCA_964658795.1 Phormidium nigroviride PCC 7112 | reverse complement strand
GCTGCGCGGCCTTCGCCGGCACATCCCAGATGAAGCCACTTTCAGGTTCCTCCAGTTTCAGCCCTCTGCCGTGAAGCACTTCACCCAAGCTGAGGTTGACTCAATTCCGCTCGGTGTTCAGATGCCATCCTTCGAGCGTCGGGAGGAATTGCAGGTTTCAAGAGAAGCGACCCAGACGGCTCTTGTCTTCGACCCGCTGCTACCGCTGAAGATTAGTAGGCGCAATGTCCTCCTCGTTGTAGCGCTAGTCGTCGTCGCCATACTGATAGCCATTGTCGTGCCGCAGATTATTCCTTATCCGACGCATCTCGATCCTGCGCAGCGGGAGCAAGCAATTGGCGCTTTCCGAACCGCGTTAGTTCAGGTTCTTGCGGCACTCGCAGTCGTCGGCGGTTTATTTGTCACGGTTCAAACACTCGCGCTTGGCCGCCAGAACCTCGCAGCGTCAACAAATAATCAGGTTGCGGAGCGATTTGGCGCATCGCTTGAACTTGCCAGTATCAAGCAAATCCCGGACGTTCGTCTAGGCGGAATACTTGCGCTTAAGCGAATCGCTCTAACCACGCAGTACGAGAGCGACCGGGAGAGCATCGCGTCGTTTCTTTGCTCTATCCTCCGGCTAGATGCACGGAAGTTTGAGCGCACCAACGCCGAATATACGGAAGCAATCACGGCGCTTACAGAGTTTAGGCGAAGCAAACACGAGAGATTTTACGATCTGGTCAACGTGCGGCTTGACGCCCTTCATGAACGTTCAATAGACCTAAGCCGAAGCAGTCTCAATGGAGCATGGCTCACAAATTTGCGGAATGTGAAATCAGATTTGTCTCACTTGAGCCTAGTCGGTGCGACGCTATCCTTTGTCGACTTTAGAAAATCTCAGATTATTGAACTCTTGGCGAGAGACACCGTGTTCGAGCACTGCGACGTATCGCACTGCGTGCTTACAAACGCAATTTTTATTCGATGCAGTATGGACTGGATAAGTCTTGTCGGCTCCGATGTATCTGGCGTAGTGTTCATCGGTTGCGACCTGCGCAACGCGAATTTGGAATCAACAGACTTGAGTTTGGCAACATTTTTCGATTGCGATTTCTCAGCCTATCAGCGTGACCGCGGCACAAAGTTGCCCGACGACGTCGCGGACCCGAAGTATGGGAACTTTGGGCTGTGAGTGTTGCCCTCGAAGTTTTCGGCGAGACTAGCCCCACTCCACGATTTGATATCGAGTCTGAGTCAACACCGTGCAAGGTTGCGATCATCATCGTTGGCCACGATAGTCAACGTTGGTTGCGTCGACTGTTCGACGACCTTTCGTCCTTCGGCCCGCAGTTTACGGTCGTTTACGTTGACAACGCGTCAAATGATCAAAGCCTTTCTTTCGCTAGAAGCTACGATTTCATCTACACGTTGAGTATAGGTTACAACTCAGGATTCGGCAGTGCCTGCAATGAGGGGGCTCGATTTGCTGCACGCTTTAAGCCTTTTGCGCTTCTATTTCTCAACCCCGATACGTCTCTCGATGAGCAACAGGTCGCGACCCTCGTCGACACGCTGAAAATAGATGATTCTGTTGGTGCCGCCGGTCCCCTACAAGTTGAATATGTGAGCAATTGCGATCAACCTATGTACAACGCGTGGACCCGGCGATCAGTGCTCTGTGAGAGTGTCGAGCCAGAAAATCAGTCGCTTATTGCCCCACTTGGACACCAAGAATTCGCCGAGTGGCTCAGCTACCAAGGTGACGAACTGATTGATGTGAGGTACGCCAATGGCGCTGCACTCGCGGTTAGGACTTCGACCTTCTTCGCGGTCAACGGATTCGATCCAATCTTCTTCTTATTTTTCGAGGAGGTGGATCTATGCCGCCGGATACGTGAGCGCGGCTTGCGGTGCGTGCTCGTGCCAACAAGCGTCGTTCACCACGCGTGGGGCGGTCACGCCACCTTGCCGAGAAGTCGATTCTGGCAACGAAGTAAGTATGTGTACATGCTCACCAACACTGCCGAGCCCGTCCTTCTGGCGGTCGGGAAAGTCGCCAAGCATGCGATCCATGATGCGCGTTCCATCGGCTCCGTGTTGGCCGTGGCCGACGCGCTGCTGCACGCCATTCGCTCGGCCGCTCGCCTTCGGCGATCTCGTGCGCAACGACTGCGTGCTGCCACCGGCATGGGTGTTTCAGCAGAGGGAATCGAGATCAATAGACCTGCGGCTTTGCAGCACTACGACCGCCCTCAAGTAGGCCGACCTTCCTAGCGACTTGCGTGGGCGACCTACCCATCGATGACCCTCACGCGGCGATCCTCGCCGCTCAACCTGCGCGACGCGGACCAAGCGTTTTCTCGAAGACTCGCACCAGGTCTATCAGCGTCGTGTTTACCGCCTACAAACTTGGTGTAGCTCGATCAGGTCGAGGCGGCGCTCGCCGCTCTCGTACTTGCTGACAAACGACTGTGGCTCCCCTAGGCTCCGATCGACATCGATCTGACGTAGGCCAGCTTCCTCGCGGAAGGCGCGAAAGATGCGGCAGAGGGCGGCCTGATCTGCGCTGTGTACTGCCTTGTCCATAAGCCGAGTCCACGGACCACCTTACCAATATCCCACAATCGGATGTCCTCATCGACCCTGACACCCTATGAGAGGCAATCGATCCCACCTCCAGCTGACCCGTGCCGACCACGAAGTCGCCATCCAGCACGCCTTCCATATCATCAGCCGATGCAACCGTGCCTGTCAGCGGGCCTCGAACTCGCTGCGGAGGGAGTTCACCCAAGTCTGGGTCACGCGCATCGCTTTCATCTCCGCTGAAGGCGACCCGGTGATTGAGAACGCCGGACGCACGGACTGGGCCGAAGCCCTCCATACGGCGACCGATACAGCCCCTGAAAACGAAGAATCCGGCACCTATCGGTACCGGATCACATCGACGGTTCATGGTTCTAACGTCGCAACTTTGGTGGGCGCTACTGGGATCGAACCAGCGACCGCTCGGGTGTAAACCGAGTGCTCTACCGCTGAGCTAAACGCCCGGGAACGCGAGGTCGAAACCCCGCTGAACCACCGGGACAGGCTACACAGGCCGCCCACGTATGGTCTAAACGTGCTCGCGATCCTCCGCCAACCCCGCTACCTGGGGCTGTCGGCGCTGATGGTCGTCATCGCCATCATCTGCAGCCTGGCCGGCACCTGGCAGATCTACCGCTACGACCAGAAGCACAGCGCCAATCACCACCTGCGCTCGGACGCCCACGACTCGACCACGCCGGTCACCCAGGCCCTCGGACCGGCCAGCGCGCCGACCTCGACCGGTCAGGCCGACAAGTTCCGGATAGTCACCGCCACCGGAAGCTATCTGGCATCGGGCCAAACGCTCCTGCGCGGCCAGAGCACCGACGACAACAACGTCGGCTACTTCGTCATCACGCCGCTGCAGACCACCGACGGCGTCTTGCTGGTGGCTCGGGGCTTCATCGTCCAGAACAACGCCGCTGACACCTCACCGAAGGTGCCGGCACCGCCGCCGGGCACTGTGAACGTCAGCGCCAGGCTGCAACCGGGCAGCACCAGCGCCGACAAGTTCGGCCGCTTGCCCGGCAGCCAGATCGACTACGTCAACGCCGCCAGTCAGGCCGCACGGCTCAAGCAGCCGGTCTGGAACGCCTACGCCGAACTGCTGCCGGGTGAACCGGGCGGCGCCGGCCTGCAGTCCATCCCGGCCCCGGACCTGTCCAACCCGGCCGGCGGGGCCGAGGAACCACAGCACCTGGCCTACGTCGTGCAGTGGTACCTGTTCGCGTTGCTGGCTCTGGCCGCACCGCTGGTGATGGCGCGCTCGGAGCTCAAGCGCGACGGCGACACCGGCCGATCGGGGCAGCCGGAGGCAGGCCAGGGCTTGGAGGGTGGACGTCAACGGCGCAAGGAACGCAAGGCCAGCCTGGACGACCGGCTGGCCGGCCGCGCCTGAGCCTCAGCCGACCGGAGCGGCCAGTTCGGCGATCGCGTCCAGCCACACCTGCGGGTCCCGGCCCTGACCGATCTCATTGGCCTCGCTGAACCGGATGAGGCCGTCGCGATCGATCAGGAACGTGCCCCGGTTGGACACCCCAACGTCGGAGTTGAACACGCCGTAGGCCTGCGCCACCGCACCGTGCGGCCAGAAGTCGGCCAGCAGCGGGAAGTTGAGGCTGTCGCGCTGGGAGAAGATCTTGTGCACGAACGCCGAGTCGATGCTGACGGTCAGCACCTGCACGTGCTCGTTGGCGAAGGAGTCGATCCTGTCGCGCAGCTGACCGAGTTCACCGGTGCAGATATTGGTGAAAGCCCACGGGTAGAAGACCAGCAACACGGCCTTGTCACCGCGGAACGAGCGCAGCGACACGACCTCGTTGTTCTGGTCGCGCAGCTCGAAGTCCGGCGCCGGCGAACCGACGGGAACAGGGGTCAGACCCGGCACGGTCACCGACGTTCCCCCCGCCCACGATCCGACGATCGCCGGCTGACCAGCCGCGCGCCGGTCCAGTCCTGCCCGATCGGCAGCAACGAGGTCTGGGTCAGCCCCGCCGTCGGAGCTGCCTCGGAGATGTCGGACGGCTCGACATAACCGGCCCGGCCCCGCTTCGGGGTCAGCAGCCAGATCACGCCGTTGTCGGCCAGGGGCGAAATCGCGTCCACCAGAACGTCGACCAGATCGCCGTCGTCCTCACGGAACCAGAGGATCACGACGTCAACTACCTCGTCGGAATCCTCGTCGACCATGTCTTCGTCGATGCGATCCTCGATCGCTTCGCGCAGCTGCTGGTCGACATCGTCGTCAAAACCGAGCTCTTGCACGATCATGCCGTGCTCGATACCGAGCCGGTCGATAAGCGCAGATGCGGTTTCCCCGGTTCCGGGGGTCGAACTCACTGCCAGCCTCCGAGTAGTTGCCGAGTGAGATGGAACAGTCCTGACCAGAGCTCACTTTGTGTTCCGGTAGATAACCACACTGCCCTGACAATGCAACCGCGCGGGGCTACTGGGCAGTTAACAATGCGTGTCGCAACGCCGCCCGGGCATGGAGGACACTGGTACCTGAACGTCACTGTGCCTACCGGCATCGTGGCGTGGAGCTCAGGAGATGGAGACAGACACGTGACCCGTGATCGCTACAGCATCATCACCGACGGCCTGCCGAACCAGCTGCCCGACATCGATCCCGGCGAGACGCGCGAGTGGATCGAGTCCTTCGACGCCGCGGTCGACCACGACGGCCGGCAACGCGCCCGCTTCCTGCTGTTGCGGCTGCTGGAACGCGCGCGGGAGCGCCAGGTCGGGGTGCCGGCATTGCGCAGCACCGATTACATCAACACCATCTCGCCCGAGCGGGAGCCCTGGTTCCCCGGCGATGAGGACATCGAGCGGCGGATCCGGGCCTTCATCCGGTGGAACGCCGCGATCATGGTCAGCCGGGCCAACAAGTACCTCGGCGTTGGCGGCCACATCGCCACCTACGCCAGTGCGGCCTCGCTGTACGAGGTGGGCTTCAACCACTTCTTCCGGGGCAAGGACCTGGCCTCGGGCATGGGTGACCAGATCTACTTCCAGGGTCACGCCGCGCCCGGCATCTACGCCCGCGCGTTCCTGGAGGGCCGGCTCACCGAACAGCACCTGGACGGGTTCCGGCAGGAGAAGTCGCGTGCCCCGTTCGGGCTGTCCTCCTATCCGCACCCGCGGCTGATGCCGGAGTTCTGGGAGTTCCCGACCGTCTCGATGGGCCTGGGCCCGATCGGCGCGATCTACCAGGCCCGGTTCAACCGCTACCTGCAGGCCCGCGGTATCGCCGAGACGTCCCAGTCCCACGTATGGGCGTTCCTGGGCGACGGCGAGATGGACGAGGTCGAGTCGCTCGGTGCGATCGGCGTCGCGGCCCGCGAGGAGCTCGACAACCTGACCTTCGTCATCAACTGCAACCTGCAGCGCCTGGACGGCCCGGTCCGGGGCAACGGCAAGATCATCCAGGAGCTGGAGTCGGAGTTCCGGGGCGCCGGCTGGAACGTCATCAAGGTGATCTGGGGCCGGGACTGGGATCCGCTACTGGCCCAGGACCGCGACGGCGCGCTGGTGAACAAGATGAACACCACCCCGGACGGCCAGTTCCAGACCTACACCGTCGAATCGGGTTCCTACATCAGGGAGAACTTCTTCGGCGGCGACCCGCGGCTGCGCAAGATGGTCGAGGCGATGACCGATGACGATCTGCGCAAGCTGTCCCGAGGTGGCCACGACTACCGCAAGGTCTACGCCGCGTTCGAGTCGGCCCGGGCCCACGTCGGCCAGCCGACGGTCATCCTGGCCCACACCATCAAGGGCTGGACGCTGGAGAGCTTCGAGGGCCGCAACGCGACCCACCAGATGAAGAAGCTGACCAAGGCCGACCTGAAGGCCTTCCGCGATCGGCTCTACCTGCCGATCAGCGACGAAGCACTCGAGGCCGACCTGCCGCCGTACTTCCACCCCGGTGAGAAGTCCGACGAGATCCAGTACATGAAGGAGCGGCGGGCGGCCCTCGGTGGCGCGCTGCCGAAACGGATCAACCGGTCCAAGCCGCTGGCGCTGCCCTCGCCCGAGACCGGCCCGTACGCCGACCTGAAGAAGGGTTCGGGCAAGCAGCAGATCGCAACGACCCAGGTCATCGTCCGGCTGTTCAAGGACCTGATGCGGGACAAGGAGATCGGCAACCGGTTCGTCCCGATCATCCCGGACGAGGCCCGCACGTTCGGTCTGGATGCGATCTTTCCGACGGCCAAGATCTACTCCCCGCACGGTCAGGAATACGACGCCGTCGACCGGGAACTGCTCCTGTCCTACAAGGAATCCACCACCGGCCAGATCCTGCACGAGGGCATCAGCGAGGCCGGCTCGACCGCGTCCCTGATCGCGGCCGGCACGTCCTACGCCACCCACTCCGAGCCGATGATCCCGTTCTACATCTTCTACTCGATGTTCGGGTTCCAGCGCACCGGCGACCAGTTCTGGCAGTTCGCCGATCAGCTCGGCCGGGGCTTCGTACTCGGGGCCACCGCCGGCCGCACCACGCTGACCGGCGAGGGCCTGCAGCACGCCGACGGCCACTCACTGCTGCTGGCCGCGGCCAACCCGGCCGCGGTCGCCTACGATCCGGCCTACGCCTACGAGATCGCGCACATCGTGCAGTCCGGCCTGGAGCGGATGTACGGCTCCTCGACCGAACATCCGCACGGCGAGGACGTCTTCTTCTACCTGACGATCTACAACGAGCCGATCAGCCAGCCGGCCGAGCCGGCCGGCGTCGATGTCGAGGGCATCCTCAAGGGCATCCACCTGATCTCGCCCGCCCTGGGCGAGCAGGGCCGGCCGCGGGCGCAGGTGCTGGCCTCCGGGGTCGGCGTCCCGTGGGCGATCAAGGCCCAGGAGATGCTCGGTCAGGACTGGGGTGTGGATGTCGACGTGTGGTCGGTGACGTCGTGGAACGAGCTCCGGCGGGATGCTCTCGCCGCCGACGAGCACAACTTCCTCAACCCCGAGGCCGAACCACGGATCCCTTACATCGTCGAGAAGTTCAGCGATGTCAGCGGTCCGGTCATCGCCGTGTCGGACTACATGCGCCAGGTTCCGGACCAGATCTCGCAGTGGGTCGCCGGGCCGAACCGGGAGTGGAGCTCGCTGGGCGCCGACGGCTTCGGATTCGCCGACACCCGGGGTGCGGCCCGCCGGTTCTTCCACATCGACGCCGAGTCGATCGTGGTGAACGTGCTCGGCCAGCTGGCCAAGCGCGGTGAGGTCAAGCCGGACGCGGCCCGGCAGGCGCTGGAGAAGTACGACCTGCTCGACGTGGGCGCAGCGGAGGCCGGATCGGCCGCCGGCGACAGCTGACTTACCCTATTCGGTAACGCAAAAGCCCCGGACCTCACGCTGAGGTCCGGGGCTTCTTGCGCCGCGATGGGGATAGCGGCGATGGGGTTAGGGCAGGTAGTACATCGGGTTCGGCAGCTTGAAGGTGCGGTCGGCGTAGCCACCGGTCAGGTCGGAGTACTGGTCGCCGAAGTTGGCGACGATGTTGTAGCCCAGCGACTCGATGTGCGCCCGGGTGCCGGACTTGTACTGGATCGTGGTGCAGGTCGAGCCGCAGCTCAGGTAGGCCGGCGGGTTGGCCGCGTTCTTCAGGAACAGGTGATCAGCAGCCGGGGCGGTGTAGCCGACCTTGGCCAGGTTGGTCACCGTGCCCGCCCGCTGGGCCTCCGGGCGACCGGTCAGGAAGAAGATCTCATAGCCGTGCGTGCTGGCGTACTTGGCCAGGGCCGGCATGCCGTAGACCTCGGGGAACCGGGCGTCGTTGACGTATTCGGCGTTCGTGGTCGGGTTGTAGGCGAAGGAGGAGAAGATCTCGTAGTTGTAGGTGTTCAGCGTGGTGTCATCCACGTCGAACACGATGGCCTTCTTGGCCTTGGCGTGCGTCTTGTAGGTCTTGAGGTACCACTCGGCCGAGTCCTCGATCTGGGCGACCTGCTTGGCGTAGTTGCCGGTCGTCGACGGGAGGTGGTCGCCGTTGGCCGCGACGGTGTCACCGTAGTAGGCCTTGATGCCGTTCTCGACCAGGGTCACGTTCGGCACCTGGGCGTCAGTCTTCGGGGTCGGGGCCGGCGACGGGGCCGGACCGGTGTACCAGCTCAGGCTGCCGCCGTTGCCGTGGTCGCCGTGACCTCCGCCGTCGTGGGCCGACGCGGTGGCGATACCGCCGAAGACCAGGCCGAGTACCGCGATCAGCACACCGGTCAGGAACGAGAGGCGAGGACGGAACCGCTTCGGCTGGTGGGCCGGCTCCGGCTGGTCCGAGATGGGCTTGTCATGCATGTGCAGGCTGTCCCTTCCTTGTTCGTGGTCGCCGTGGTTTTCAACCCAGGCACGGTCCAGGTCCTGGTTCACCTGTGCCGAAGCTGCGACTAGGGCATTAATTCACAAGGAACAGCGGAGTGCATCTTTCTGTACCGGTGCGTTGACACCGGACGAACACGGCACGAATCGCCCATCGTCCCGGGCCCCAACGCTATGCCTGATTCCACTTCGCGCGAGCGCTCATCGGTCGGTCGCTCCGCTCCTCGGCGCTGGGGCGCCTGCGATGCTCACTCTCTCAGTAGCGGGCGCCGCTGACCTGGTCACCCAGCGGATCCAGCACGGCCAGGTCGTCGGCGGTCAGTTCGATGTCCAGTGCGGCCACGTTCTCCTCCAGCCACCGGCGCCGTTTGGTGCCGGGGATGGCCACGATCGGCACGCCGAGCCGGTCGGACTGGGCGTTGACCCAGGCCAGCGCGATCTGGGCCGGGGTCACCGAGTGCCGTTCGGCGACCTGCTGGGCGGCGGCGACGATCGACTGGTTCGCCTTGGCGGCCTCGCCCACGAAGCGTGGGTTGCTGGCCCGGAAATCCTTGGCGCCGAAGTCGGATACATCCAGGGTGCCGGTGAGGAATCCCCGGCCCAACGGCGAGAACGGCACCAGACCGACACCCAGCTCGGCCATCGTCGGCGCCAGTCCCTCCGGATCGCGGGTCCACAACGAGTACTCGCTCTGCACCGCGGTGATCGGGTGCACGGCGTGAGCGCGGCGCAGCAGATCCGGCGTGACCTCGGACAGTCCGAGATGACGCACCTTGCCCTCGGCCACCAGCTCGGCCATCGCGCCGACCGTCTCCTCGATCTCGGCGTCCTGCGGCGGCCGGTGCAGGTAGTAGAGGTCGATGACATCGGTACCGAGCCGGGTCAGCGAATCGGTGCAGGCCTGTTTGACATAGCCCTTCTGGCCCCGGATGGTTCGGCTACCGCTGGTGGCGTCGATGCCGAACTTGGTCGCCAACTGCACGCCCTCGCGTCGATCGTGCAGCGCCCGGCCGACCAGGACCTCGTTGTGCCCGACCCCGTAGACGTTGGCGGTGTCGATGAAGCTCACGCCCAGTTCGAGCGCCCGATGCAGAGTCGCGATCGATTCGTCCCAGTCGCCCGCGCCATAGGCCTGGCTCATGCCCATGCATCCCAGTCCCTGGGCCGAGACGGTCAGGCCATCACCGAGTTCTACCTTGTCGATCAACGTGATCCTCCAACGGGAGCAGCTAGTTCGGACACCAGTTCGGTCAGTACGACGCCCAGCGGCGCCTCGATCTTCTCGGTCGCGTAGGGATCCCCGCGGGTCGGACCCTGGTTCACGATCACAACCGGGGTGTCGTTGGCGACTGCGCGGCGGACGAAACGGAAGCCCGAGGCAACCGTCAACGACGAGCCGAGCACGACGAGCGCATCGGCGCCGTCCACCAGCTCATAACTGGCCTGCACCCGCGCGGCCGGTACGTTCTCGCCGAAGAACACCACGTCGGGCTTGAGCGGACCGCGGCCACAGTCCAGGCAGCCGACCACCTCGAACCCGGCGATCTCGGCATCGGTCAGCTCGACGTCACCGTCGGGTTTGACGATCCGGTCCTTCGGTTCGACCGCATCGGGATTGCGCTCGGACAACCGGGCATGCAGTTCGTCCCGGTCGCTGATCGCCTTGCAGTGCAAGCAGATCACCCGATCAAGCCCCCCGTGCAGCTCGATCACCGGATAGGCTCCGGCGGCCTGGTGCAGGCCGTCCACGTTCTGGGTGATGATCCCGTCCAGCAGGCCGCGTTGCTGCAACCGGGCAACCGCACGATGACCGTCGTTCGGATGGGCCTTGACGATGCCCTGCCAGCCTCGGTGGCTGCGAGCCCAGTACCGCTGGCGGGCCGCCGCGCTGCCGGTGAACTCGGCGAAGGTCATCGGGGTGGCCGGGCGAGCGCGCCCGGTCGGACCGCGGTAGTCCGGGATGCCCGATTCCGTGGACAACCCCGCACCGGACAGGATGACTGCGCCCCCGGCGGCAACGAGTTCGGTCAGTCGGGTCACGAAAACCAGGGTACGCAGAATGCTCGGAGCTGGTCAGAACGACCAGACCAGCAGCTCGGACCCGGCGTCGGCGACGAGGGTTTTCGCCCGTCCCCGTAAGGCATCCCCTGATTGCAGCACCGCGCCGTCGACCGTCACCACGCCCCTGACGAGATAGAGATGCAGTTGGCCACCAGGGAGCTCCAGCGACTCGCCCCGACCGGCCCGGCCGACATGCAGTTCGGCCTCGACGTGCCGGAGCGCGACCGGCGCCGGCCGGCGGGAGGACGCGGCCAGCACCCACGATCCGTCTGGGATCTGCCCGATGCGATAGACAGAATCGCCATCGGCCCGACCGGTGAGCCACATCTGGATCACCTGCACCGGCTGGTCGTCGGCCGACCGCTCGGCGTGCTCGATGCCCTGTCCGACCGACAGGTACTGCAACTGCCCCGGCCGGAGCTGCCGGACGTCACCGGCCTCGTGTTCGAGCACGCCACCGACGACCCAGGTGAGGATCTCCAGACCGGCATGCCGATGCGCGACGTATCCGGGGCCGGGCTGGACGACGTCGGCATTCAGCGCGATCAGCGGACCGAAGCTGATGTTGTCCGGGTCGTAGTGCGGGCCGAAGGCGAACGAGTGCCGCGACTCGAGCCAATCGGTGCTGGTCACCGCCCGATCGGCTGCCCGCCTGATCTCGAACCCGGTCATGCTGATCAGGCTAGGCGCGGGCCGGACCACACTAGGCTTTGCGGCATGTCCAAGCCGGTCACGCTGAGCGAGGCCACCATCCAGCGGATCGAGCGGTCCTCCGGCACCCTGGCCACCCTGAGCGTGGCTCGGATGGATGAGCAGCTGGCCTGGTTCCGCCGGTTGCCGGCTGACCAGCGCTCGTGGGTCACTCTGGTGGCCCAGGCCGGCATCGCCTCGTTCGTCGACTGGTTGCGCTCACCCGATCAAGATATGCGTTTGATCGGCGAGGTATTCGGCATCGCACCCCGGGAACTGACCCGACGGTTACCGCTGCAGCGCACCGTGGAACTGGTCCGGCTGGCCATCGCCGTGGCCGAGGAGAAGTTGCCCGAGCTGGCCGGCCCGGGCGAGGAGGAGGCGGCTGCGGCGGCGATGGTCCGGTTCTCCCGGGAGATCGCATTTGCCGCCGCCCAGGTCTATGCGAGCGCGGCCGAGACCCGGGGCGCATGGGACGCCCGGCTGGAGGCGATGGTCATCGACGGCCTGATCCGGGCCGACGGCTCGTCGGAGGAGCACTCGCCGCTGAGCCAGCTGGCTGCCCTCGGCTGGCGGACCGAGGGCCCGGTGACGGCCGTGGCCGGCTACGTCCGGCTCGACCGGGAGCCGACCGAGCTGCTCGAACGGGTACACCGCTCCGGCCGTCGGGCCGGACTGGACGTGCTGGCCGGCAGCCACGGCGGCCGGTTGGTGGTGGTGCTCGGCGGCGTCACCGAGCCGCTGGCCGCAGCCGAGGCGGTGCTCGACGAGTTCGACCCGAGCCGGCCGGTGGTGGTCGGCGGTGCGGCGGCCCGGATCACCGGCGCCTCCGCCGTCACCGCGGCCGCGCTCAGCGGGCTGCGCGCCGCCCCGGGCTGGCCGTCCGCGCCCCGGCCGGTGTCGACCGAGGACCTGCTGCCCGAACGCGCCCTGGTCGGCGACCCGGTAGCCCGGGAGCAGCTGGTGGACTCGGTGTACCTGCCGCTGACCGCGGCCAGCGACGCCATCCTGGAGACGGTCGCGGCCTACCTGGACAGTGGCCGGGCGCTGGAGGCCACCGCCCGAGCATTGTTCGTGCACACCAATACCGTGCGGTACCGGCTCCGCCGGGTCGCCGACCTGTGCGGGCATGCGCCGACCGATGCCCGGGGCGCGTTCACGATTCAGCTGGCGTTGACCTTCGGACGACTGCGCGGATTCGCAGCCGTTGGTGGAAACCATGCACTGGAATCGTTTACATAAACTCGCTCGCGGCGTCCTTTTGTATCTAACCTACAAAGTTTGCGACCGAACCCTGTGCGCGCCGTGATCGCCCCGTGACCCGGCGACAGGGCAACGTCTAGGAAGTGATCGCTGTCCTCTCTCCAGGTCAAGGCGCACAGACGCCGGGCATGCTCGCACCGTGGCTGGAGTTGGACGGCGTGGCCGAACAACTCGCCCGCTATTCCGAGCTGGCCGAACTCGATCTGCACCGGCTCGGCACCACGGCAACCGCCGACGAGATCGTCGACACCGCGGTCACCCAACCGCTGATCGTGGCCGCCGGCCTTATCACGGCCGGCCAACTCGGCCTGACCACGCTGGCCCCGTTCTCCGTCGTCAGCGCCGGCCACAGCATCGGTGAGGTCACGGCCAGCGTGGTCGCCGGCGTGCTCACCGACGACGAGGCGATGACCTTTGCTGCGCGCCGCGGACGCGAGATGGCTGCCGCCTGCCGGCTCACCCCGACCACCATGGCCGCTGCGCTCGGTGGCGACGAGGCCGCCGCAGTGGCCGCGATCATCGCCGCGGGCTGCGTGCCGGCCAACCGCAACGGGGCCGGTCAGATCGTGGCCGCCGGTTCGGTCGAGGCGATCCAGTCGCTGGTCGACAACCCGCCGGCCGGCGTCCGGTTCCGGACGCTGCAGGTGGCCGGCGCGTTCCACACCGAGTACATGGCCCCGGCCGAACAGAACCTCAAGCCGGTCGCCGAGGCGATGACGGCGGCCGACCCGCGACAGCTGCTGCTGTCCAACGCCGACGGCACCACCGTGACCAGCGGCAAGACGGTGCTGTCTCGGCTGGTCGCCCAGGTCACCCGGCCGGTCCGCTGGGACCTGTGCCTGAGCACGATGCGCACCGTCGGAGTCGATGCCACGATCGAACTGAGTCCGGCCAAAGTGCTCACCGGGATCGCCAAGCGCGAGCTGACCGGCGCCCGTCTGGTGGCGATCAAGACACCCGACGACCTGGCCGAGGCCCGCGAGGTGCTGGCTGCCGCGGCTCCGTCGGCTCCGGCCGCCCCGGTGCAGATCGTCGCGGCGACCCAGGGGATCTTCACCCGGGCCCAGGGCCTGGCCGAGGGCGGCGCGGTATTGGCCGGCTCCCGGATCGGCACCGTCCGCACCAACATCGACGATGTCGCGGTCGTCGCACCGGCCTCGGGAACGCTGACGGCCTGGCTGCGTCATGATGGAGATGTGTTGGGGGCCGGGTTGCCGGTCGCCACACTGGCCTGAGAGCGAGGGATCATGACAGTCCGCCTCACCACCCCGACGCGCTCCGCCGGCAGCCGGGTGATCGGCATCGGTCACTACCAGCCGTCCCGAGTCGTCACCAACCACGACCTGGTCGCGCAAGGTGTGAACACCAACGACGAGTGGGTGCGCAACATGGTCGGCATCGCCGAGCGCCGGTTCGCCGACGACGAGTCGATGACCGACATGGCGATCAATGCCGCCTCCAAGGCACTGGCCAACTCGGGTATCGATGCCACCGAGATCGACCTGATCCTGCTGGCCACCTGCACCAACGAGTTCCAGGTTCCAGGCGGCGCCGGCTTCGTCGCCGAACGGCTCGGCATCCACAGCCCGGGCGCCTTCGACCTCAACGCAGCCTGCGCCGGGTTCGTCTACGGACTGGCCCAGGCGTCCAACGCGATCTTGTCCGGCCAGTCCCGCAACGCGCTGGTGATCGGCTCGGAGAAGCTGACCGACTACGTCGACGTGTTCGACCGCAGCACCGGCATCATCTTCGGTGACGGCGCCGGCGCGGCCGTGGTCTCGGCCAGCGAGGAGACGGGCATCGGCCCGGTAGCCTGGGGTTCGGACGGGGCCCTGTCCCGCTCCATCTACACCGACCCGGACTCGGTGACGCTGCGGCAGGAGGGTCAGGCGGTCTTCCGCTGGGCCACCTCGACCATGGCCGGAGTCGCCCAGCGGGCCTGCGAGCTGGCCGGGATCACGCCGGCCGAGCTGAAGGCGTTCGTCCCGCACCAGGCCAACCTGCGGATCATCGACCTGATCGCCAAGAAGCTCGAACTGCCGGGTTCGGTGATCATCGCCCGCGACATCGTCACCTCGGGCAACACCTCATCGGCCTCGGTCCCGATCGCGCTGTCCAAGCTGATCGAACGCGGCGAGGTCGGCACCGGCGATCCGGTGCTGGTGATCGGGTTCGGCGCCGGCCTGACCTACGCGGCCCAGGTCATCCTCGCCCCCTGAAAATCAGCCCCTGAGTTTGCAATCAAGTTCACCCTTAACCAGAAAGGCAAAAATCGTGGCATCTAACGAAGAAATCCTGGCGGGCATGGCTGACATCCTCAACGAGGTTGCCGATGTCGCCCCCGCTGACGTCACCGTGGACAAGTCCTTCACCGACGACCTGGACGTCGACTCGCTGTCGATGGTCGAGGTCGCGATGGCCGCCGAGGAGAAGTTCGGCGTCAAGATCCCGGACGAGGAGCTGCCCAAGCTCAAGACCGTCGGCGACGCGGTGAACTACATCAGCGCCAACCCGGCCTGACGCAGCCCACCCCTGACCCACCCACAGATTTCCTAGCGACAG
>CAZZZW010000069.1:0-15470 GCA_964658795.1 Phormidium nigroviride PCC 7112 | reverse complement strand
GCCGCCTCGGCCGGCCGCGGCTGAGGCGCGCGTGGATTCCTCGACCCGAGGCCGAGGCAACGATCGAGGTGGCTGATCACATCAGGCAGCTGTGAGGTCGAAGCTGATCGAATGGTCGGTCGCGCTCGCAGTCGTGATCGCGGGGGTGCTCGGCTGCCTCCTGCTCGCTCGACACATCATCGGTTCACACTGCCAGCACTACGGCGGCGATTGCGGTCCCCGAGCGCCGATCGTCACCGGCCTTCTGCTCGACTCCGGTGGCCGCAGGTTGCATCTGTACGCCGGGTGCGGCGGCTCACTGCAGGCGATGGAGACCGCGGCCCGGGTGAGCCTGAGCTACACCACCTATCGGCCGCCGGCCGGAGTTGGTATCGCCTGCGCGATGGTCGACGTCCAGGCGAACCTGACCCGGCCACTCGGCGACCGGCAACTGCTTGACGGTGTCTCCGGTCATCGCATCTCGGTGCTGGCTCTGGATGATGTGACCGGACCCGATCCACGCACGGCCCGTCCGACCGGCCCGTACCGGCTCAATGCGCCGGCCGGCCCGTCGACCCGGCCGGCCGCGACGACGCTGCCCTACTTCGCTCTGCCGTCAATCGCCCAGGATTACCGGTTGATGGCCGGCAGCGCGCCGGTCACGCTCGTTCGCTCGCTGTCCACACCGGTGTTCGATCAAGGCTGGACGCTGAGCCGACAGCACCTGAGGATCGCCGGCCGCGCGGCCCGACTCTGGCTACAGGTCGGCGATCCGGCGGCTCTGGTGGTGAGCTGGCCCCGGGCCGGCGAGACGCTGACCGTGATCGCGAGGTCCCTGAGCCGGCCGGCGATGAGCACCCTCGTGCAGGTGGCCGAGTCAGTGCGAGGTTGAGGATCCTGCTTAATTCATCGGCTCAATCGGGTACGCAGCCGCTCCTGCACCGCGACGTAGGGCTGGGCGGTGCGCCGGACGATCCGCGGTTGCTCAGTCAACTGACCGTCCCGAGACGCCGTTACCCAGCCGGGACAGGCCGAACACGACGAGCGCAACGATGGCAAAGGCGATCCCGAGCGACGCTCGCCCGGCGATCACGGCCAGGCCACCGGTCACGACGAAGAGCAGGTACTGCGCGATCAGCCGGACCGGATCGGCCAGCCTGGCCTTGGCCTTCGGTGCCAGCCACCGGCCCCAGAGGAGAATCGCCAGCAGCGGCAGCATGATCGCTAGCACGACCCGGAGCACTGTGGTCCGGCCCAAGCCGATGCCGGCGATCACCAGCACGACCAGCATCGCCAGCTCGGAGACGAAAGCCAGCGTCTCGAGCACCGCCGTGCCTGCCCGATTGTGTGTCGTTGCCACCACGCCCCCTTGTCCGGTCCGGCATGCTGATTCTATGAACAGTGGACCGGACGCGTCGCAGGTGCAGACCAGGACGCTGGACGTCGCGGTCGAACGGTGGGGTGACGAGGCGGGCTGGCCGGTCATCCTGCTGCACGGCTTTCCTTACGACACAAGGGCATACGACCACGTCGCGCCGCTACTCGCCGTGCGTGGTGCTGCCGTGATCGTGCCTTATCTGCGCGGCTACGGCCCGACCCGATTCCGCGACGAGGGCACTCCTCGCTCGGGACAGCAGGCGGCCTTGGCCCACGACCTGCTGGAAGTGATCGACGCGCTGAACCTGGACCGTCCCATCGTGGCCGGCTACGACTGGGGCGGTCGCGCGGCCTGCGTCGTCGCGACCCTGTGGCCGGCGCGGGTCAGCGGCCTGGTCACGGTGAACGGCTACAACCTGCAGAACATCCCCGCCGCCGGCCGGCCCCAGCCGCCGGACTCCGAACGCCCGCTCTGGTACCAGTACTACCTGCACGGCGACCGCGGCAAGTCCGGATTATCCCTGTACCGCAACGAATTCGCCCGGCAACTGTGGCAGGAGTGGTCGCCCGCCTGGCGATTCACCGACGACGAATTCGCCGCCACCGCAGGCTCGTTCGCCAATCCGGACTTCGTCGAGGTGGTGGTGCACTCCTACCGGCACCGGTTCGGTCTGGTGGCCGGCGATCCGGCTCATCAGGGTAGCGAGGACCGGTTGGCCGAGCAGCCGGCGATCACGGTGCCCACCATCGTCATCGAAGGCAGCCAGGACACGGTGAACCCTCCGCGGTCGCGCACCGAACACGAGGAACACTTCACCAACCTGGTGGACTATCGCCTGGTGGCCGCCGGGCACAACGTGCCCCAGGAGGTACCCCGGGCCTTCGCCGACGCCGTACTGTCGCTGCACTGACGTGGACTCTGCACTGCTGGCGCAGCGGAGGCGATCGACAACCCCCTGCCACTTTCATTTTTAGCACAGTTCGGCTGCGTTCATGCGGGCTCGATTTTTGTTCTACCGTCGCGGACCTGGAGAACAGGAGCTGACGCCGTGACCACTGTGAACGCCGCCCGATTCGAGAACAGCACCGCCTTCGACCTACCCGCTCGCCTGGCCGCCAAGGCCGACCCGACCCTGATCGAGGTGGACGAGCGACACTTCGCCACCATCGCCGCCAGCCTGAACCGGTCGATCACCGAACTGACCGAGCGCCTGGACGAGGTTCGCCGGGAACAGACCCGTGCGGGCCAGGCCGCGCTCGAACGGGATCTGGAGATCCATCGGCTGACCGCACGGCTCCGCACCTTGAACCGCTACGGCCTGGATCTGTGCCTGGGTCATCTGATCCGAGCCGACGATCCGACGCCGGTCTACATCGGCCGACTCGGTCTCACCGACAGCGAGGGGCACCGGGTCCTGATCGACTGGCGATCGCCCGCTGCCGAAGCCTTCTTCGGCGCGACCCACGCCGACCCGATGGGGTTGACCAGCCGCCGCCGCTACCGCTGGACCGGCGGCCGGATCACCGACTACTGGGACGAGGTGTTCACCGCCGACGGGATCGACCGACAGGCCGCGCTGGACGATCAATCCGCCTTCATCGCCAGTCTCGGCAGCAGCCGCTCACCGCGGATGCGTGACGTACTCGGCACCATCGCCGCCGACCAGGACCGCATCATCCGAGCCGGTTCGTCCGGTGCCCTGATCGTGGACGGCGGACCGGGTACCGGCAAGACCGTGGTCGCCCTGCACCGCGCCGCCTACCTGCTGTACAACGATCCCCGGCTCGGCCATCACCGCGGTGGGGTGTTGTTCGTCGGTCCTCATCAGCCTTATCTGGACTACGTATCCGACGTCCTGCCCAGCCTCGGTGAGGAGGGCGTGCAGACCTGCACGGTGCGCGATCTGGTACCCGAAGGACGCACCGCGCCGCCGGAGACCGATCCTGAGGTGGCCCGGTTGAAGTCCTCGGCCGAACTGGTTCGGGGCATCGAGACCGGCGTCGCGTTCTATGAGGAACCGCCGAGGCAACCGCTGCTGGTCGAGACGCCGTGGGGCGACGTCCAGTTGACCCCGGACGACTGGGCCGAGGCGTTCGCCGCGGCCGAACCCGGCAGCAGGCACAACGATGTCCGCGATGAGGTGTGGGACGAACTGGTAGCGATGCTGCTCGACCGGTTCGAGGAGGAAGACGTCGACGCCGAGGAGTTCGCGACCGCATTACGTCAGAACCGGGAACTGGTGGCCGCATTCAACCAGGCCTGGCCCCTGCTGACCCCGACCGAGCTGGTCGGTGACCTCTGGTCGGTACCGGCCTACCTCCGGCTGTGCGCGCCGTGGCTGAGCCCGGCCGAGGTGAATCGGCTGCAACGAAAAGAGGTTCAGGCCTGGACCAGTTCGGACCTGCCATTCCTCGACGCCGCCCGCCAACGACTCGGCGACCCGGAGGCGGCCTGGACCCGACGACGGCAGAAGGTGGCGGTGGACGCCCAGCGCACCAGCATGAAACGCGTCATCGACGAGCTGATCGCCGCCGACGACTCCGAGCTACTGCTGATGACCAGCCTGCGCCAGCCTGATCTGCAGGATGCCTTGATCGACCAATCCGCGCTGCCGCAGGCCGATCCGGATCAGCTGGCCGGCCCGTTCGCCCATGTCATCGTGGACGAGGCCCAGGAACTGACCGACGCCGAGTGGCAGATGTTGTTGCAGCGGTGTCCGTCCCGCAGTTTCACCATCGTCGGTGACCGGGCCCAGGCCCGGCACGGGTTCACCGAGAGCTGGGCCGAACGGCTCGACCGGATCGGCCTGAACCGCGTCGAGCTGGCGTCGTTGACGATCAACTACCGGACACCGGCCGAGGTGATGGCGGTGGCCGAACCGGTCATCCGCGCGGTGTTGCCGGATGCGAACGTGCCGACCTCGATCCGGGACCGTGCCGGCTCGGTCCGCGAGGAATCCATCGATGAACTCGACTCGATCCTCGACGGCTGGCTGGCCGAGCCGGTCGAGGGGGTGGCGTGCGTGATCGGCGCGCCGGCTGCCTATCGGCCGCCGGCCGGGGTCCGTTCGCTCAGCCCGGCGCTGTCCAAGGGCCTGGAGTTCGACCTAGTCGTGCTGTTCCCGGCACCGCCGGCGACGGGCTCGGACGTCGAGGCAGCGGTGGATCGCTATGTCGCGATGACCCGGGCCACCCGAGAGCTGGTCTTGCTCAGCTGAGTTCGAACGGGACCCGGGCGAGTTGCGCGCATACAGCACCGATGGCCCTTCGGTACCCGTTGTGTCGGGCGTCCGGGTCGTAGTTGCGCCAGGGCTGGCGGGAAGGCCCGATCAGGCCGGTGCCGCGATCCGGGACTTGCGCACATGGTGCTGTTCGGCCAGGTCGCGAAACTGCTGTTCGGTCAACGGGATTCCTGGCAGCTGCGGTCCGCCGGGTCGCAGGCCGGCCAGCAGGACGTCGAAGTAACGTCGCCACAGGTGCGGCGCGGTGTCGGCCCCGAAGTCGGAGATCTCACACAGCATCGCGACGATGCAGCCCAGGTCACTGGTGACGACCTCGGGCCGGACGGCACCGGACTCCTGAGCTCGCGCCAGCATGGCCCGGATCGGCGGCTCCAGCAGATCGTGCACGCCGTCCTTCTTGTGCGGGTTGCCCATGCCCATCAGGACCTCCCGCAGACCACGATCCTTGGTCTGGATCTCCAGCACCGTCTCGAAGAAACCGACCAGGGCCGGCCACGGATCAGCCACGTCGGCGGCGGCGTGGGCGGCGGCCACCACTTCGGCGATCGCCTCGCCCATGATCGCCTCGGCCAGGTCGAACTTGTTGGCGAAGTGCCGGTAGGCGGTACCGACCCCGACACCGGCCTGACGAGCGATGTCGTCCAGGCTGGCGTCGAGACCGCGCTTGGCGAACACGTCACGACCGGCGGCGATCAACAGCTCCCGGTTGCGGGCGGCGTCCTTGCGCATCGGACGCGGCCCCTCACCGGTCGGCAGTTCCACCTTGCTGGTCATGACTGTTGTCGATCCTTCCCACCAGGACGTGCGGTCAGTGTGCCATCGCCGGCTGGCCGTCGGACTGGGCGACACCGGACTTGAGCACGATGGCACTGATCACGGCGCCACCGGCGAACACGGCCGCGGCGATCCAGAATGCCACGGTGTAGCTGTGCAGTTGGGCCTTCGCCTGGGTCAACAGGAACTGTGGGCTGCCCGGGGTCTGACCGACCAGGTGCGAGGCCAGGTAGTTGGCCACCACGGTGCCGGCGATGGTGTTGAACAGCGACGTGCCGACCGAGCCACCGATCTGCTGGCTCACGTTGACCGCCGCCGAAGCGACGCCCGAGTCCTCCGGGCTGACACCGAGCACGGCCAGGTTGAAGCCGGGGGCGAAGACCAGGCCGAGGCCGGCCCCCATGATCAGCATCGCCGGCAGCACCACGGTGGCGTAGTTGCCCGAGACGTTGATGTGGGTGAGCAGGTAGAGCGCGAAGGCCGCCAGCACCATGCCGGTCGGGATCAGGATCCGTGAGCTGATCCGGGTCACCAGCACCGCACTGCCGGTGGCCGCGACCACGATGATCATGGCCGTCATCGGCAGGAAGGCCGCGCCGGACTTGACCGCGGAGTACCGCAGGATCGCCTGCAGGTAGTAGGTCAGGAACAGGAACACCGCGAACATCCCGATGCCGGAAAGGAACATCACCAGGAACGCGCCGCCCCGGTTGCGGTCCAGCACCACCCGCAGCGGCAGGATCGGGTTGCTCACCCGCTGCTCGATCACCACGAAGGCGGCCAGCAGTACGGCACCGACGATCAGGCTGATGATGGTCAACGGGGCGCCCCAGCCGTGCTGGTCGGCGTTGGAGAATCCATAGACGACGGCGAACAATCCGGCGGTGATGCTGATCGTGCCCCAGGTGTCGGTACCGGCCCGCTCCTCGGCCCGCTCGTGCCGCGGCAGGAAGATCATGGCGCCGGCGAAGGTGGCGACGGCGATGATCAGGTTCACGTAGAGCGTCCAGCGCCAGCTCGCGTACTCGGTCAGGAAGCCACCGAGCAGCAGACCGATCGAGGCGCCGGCGCCGGCGATACCGCCGAAGATGCCGAACGCCTTGCCGCGCTCCTTCGGGTCGGTGAAGGTCGTGGTCAGCAGGGCCAGCACGGCCGGCGCCAGCAGCGCACCGAAGGCGCCCTGAACGGCGCGGGCAGCTACCAGCATGCCGAAGTTGACCGCGGCACCACCGACGGCCGACGCGGCGGCGAAACCGGTCAGGCCGACCAGCAGGGCCCACTTTCGGCCGAAGAAATCAGCCAATCGACCACCGATCAACAGCAGCGACCCGAAGGCGAGGGCGTACCCGGTGACCACCCACTGCCGATCGGCGTTGCTGAAGCCGAGGTCGGTCTGGGCCGTGGGCAACGCGATGTTCACGATCGTCGAGTCGAGCACGACCATGACCTGGGCCAGGGCCAGCACCACCAGGATCCACCAGCGGTTGGCGTGCGATCGATCCTCGTGCTTGGCGAGATTGGGGGCGGTCGAAACCGCAGCGTCGACAGTCATCAACGAACTCCTGAAACGAGCTGGAAACAAATCGGAGGACACCCCTCCGCTTCGACTACGACGTTACACCTCGATCCGGAGGCTGCAACTCCGTTTCAGCGAGACCCGAGCCACACTGGCCGCCGGGCCGCCGGAATCACGCGACCGATTCTTGCCAGGCCCGATTCAGCGCCTGCTCGATGACCTCGGCCGGCTGGGCCCCGGAGATGCCGTACCGCCGGTCGATCACGAAGAACGGCACCCCATTGGCGCCGAGCGCCCGGGCCTCCGCCTCGTCTGCGGCCACCGCGTCGGCGTAGTCATCGCCGGCCAGCACCCGGCGCGCCTCTTCGGCATCCAGCCCGACCTCGGCCGCGTAATCGGCCAACGAGGAGTCGTCGAAGATCGAGCCCTGATCGGTGAAGTGGGCCTGGTGCAAGCGCTCGACCAGTTCGGCCTGGCGGCCCCGCTCCCGGGCGAAGTGCAACAGCCGATGGGCCTTGCCGGTGTTGCCGGTGCGCAGCTCGCCCATCCGGAAGGTCAGACCGTCGGCGGCGGCGCGTTCTTCCATCTGCCGCTCGGCATTCTCGGCGTCGGCGACCGACATACCGTACTTGGTCGCCAGCATCTCGACGGTCCGGGTGGTCCGGTCGGTCGGCGCGGTCGGGTCGAGTTCGAAGGACCGGTAGGTCACCTCGACCTGGTCGCGATGCTCGAACCCGCTCAGGGCTTGCTCGAACCTGCGCTTGCCCAGATAGCACCATGGGCACACCACATCGGACCAGATCTCCACCTGCATACCCGGTTGAACCCGATCGGAGCCGCATACCTTCCCGGTCTCACCGACCAGAAATGGTCCGGCCGCCCTGGCCGAGCAGGATCAACGGCTGGGCAGCGTCAGCTTCGACGCGGGGCCAGGTCACCGAGTCCGGTTCGCACGAGGTCGAACACCTGGGCCACGAAGTCGTCAAGTTCGGCCAGGGCCCGCCGGGTCGAGCGCCGCCCGGACAACCGTCGCCGCAACTCGGCCGCGATCAGTTGCTCGGCCGCGATGTACTGGCGGGCGGCAACCCGCGCGACCATGGACTCCTGGCCGGCCTCGATCAACGCCGTGGTCAGCACGACCGCGCGTCGCTCGTAGATCTCAGCCTCACGAGCCTGCAGGTTGGCGCTGGCCGCGACCAGGGCGTGAAAGTATCCGACGTCCGCCGGCTTCGCCTCGGCTCGGCCGGCCGTCAGCTCGTAGATCACGTGCCCCTGCAACGCGGTCAAGATGGACTCACCCGGCGGGACGGCCGAGACCAGGGCGGCCAACTCGCGCTCGAGCTGACGGACCTGGCCGAAGAACAGATCCTCCTTGGTCGCGAAGTGGTTGAACAGCGTCGCCGGCGACACACCGGCCGCCTGCGCGACCTGCGTCGTCGTGACCTGGTCGAAGCCATGAGTTCGGAACAGGACCATGGCCGCCTGCCGCACGGCCCGACGGGTCTGTTGCTTGTTCAGCTCCCGACGTCCCGCTTCGTACGGCATCTGTCCGCTTCCTGTGGTCGGCCCGAGCTGGCGATCTTCCGGCTCCCGGACCCGAGCCGGCGACTCGAGTTCGAGGGTTGTCAGAAGTCTCTCATCCGGACCCGTGAACCGGCCTACACCGAGCCGAACCGAGATGGATGACAAAAAGTTAGAGTCACTATATTCTCGTTGGGTCCCGGCTGATCGATCTTCACCGCTGGCGGAGCGCTCAACCGGACCCGGCGAAACCACCGCCCCTTCGTGTGGTCGCGCTCTTCGACCGCGGCCGCTTCAGCCCAGATGGGTTAACCTCATGACTGCACTCCTGTTCGGCTCGATCAGTACCCTGGCCGACACCTCCGAACTCCAGCGAGACGCCTTCAACCGAGCCTTCACCGAGCACGGCCTCGACTGGCACTGGGACCGCTCGGACTATCAAGCGACTCTAACTTCCAACGGTGGCGCGAACCGAATCTCCGACTACGCCGCCCAGCGAGACGAGGCCGTCGACGCCACCGCCGTGCATGAGACGAAATCCAAGCTCTTCCAGCAGCAGCTGTCCACGGCCGACATCTCGGCCCGCCCGGGGGTCATCGAGACCATCCGCGGCGCGCGGGAGGGCGGCCTCAAAGTCGGCCTGGTCACCACCACCTCTCGCGACAACATCGTCGCCCTGGTAACCGCGCTGGCCCCTGAACTCAGCCTCGACGACTTCGACGTCATCGTGGACTCGGCCTCGGTCGACGAAGCCAAGCCGGACCCGGCCGCGTACTCGTTCGCCCTGTCGAAACTTGACGAAAGCCCCGATCACGCGGTGGCGATCGAGGACAACGTCGGTGGCCTCCGATCCGCCGCCGCGGCCGGCGTCCGCTGCGTGGCGTTCCCCAACGAGAACACGGCTCAGCACGACTTCGGCACCGCCGAGGTGGTCGAGCAACTCGACCTGTCCAGCCTCCTCAGCCCGCTCCAGCAGGGCTGATGGCGGCCCCGAGCCGGGCCGGCTTCACCACGAGCAGCGACGCCTTCCACGTCGAGGCATATCAGAAGATCGACTATTCGTTGCTGTTCGTGGACGGAGCCTTTGCCGTAGCCAACAGTGAGATCGCTGACAGCTACCGGCCCTATGGCCGCTGCCTGATGGTGGTCGACGAAACCGTGCACCGGCTCTACGGCGAGCAGATGCAGGCCTACTTCGACCACTACCAGTTGGCCTTGACGGTGTTCCCGGTCGTGATCAGAGAGACCGACAAGACCCTGCGCACGATGGAACTGATCGTCGATGCGATCGCAGAGTTCGGACTGAACCGGACCGAGCCGGTCCTGGTGGTCGGTGGTGGTCTGACGACGGACGTGGCCGGGCTGGCCTGCGCCACCTTCCGGCGGGCGACCAACTACATCCGGGTCCCGACCACGCTGATCGGACTGATCGATGCCAGCGTGGCGATCAAGGTGGCCGTGAACCACGGCCGGTACAAGAATCGGCTGGGTGCTTTTCACGCCTCGCAGAAGGTGATTCTTGATTTCGGATTCCTCCGGACGCTGCCGATCGAGCAGGTTCGAAACGGTATGGCCGAGTTGATCAAGATCGCGGTGGTCGGTAACAGCGACATCTTCGACCTGCTGGAGAAGTACAGCGAGGATCTGCTGCAGACCCGGTTCGGCCATCTCGACGGCACGCCCGAACTCCGCGACATCGCCAACCGCATCACCTACGACGCGATTCGCACGATGCTCGAGCTGGAGGTGCCCAACCTTCAGGAACTCCAACTGGATCGAGTCATCGCCTTCGGCCACACCTGGAGCCCGATGCTCGAACTGGCGCCCGAGGTGCCGTTCTTCCACGGGCATGCGATCAACATCGACATGGCCTACTCGACCACATTGGCCGAGAAACGCGGCTACATCTCGATCAGCGAGCGCGACCGGATCTTCTGGTTGATGAGCCGGATCGGGCTCAGTCTCGACAGCCCCTACCTCACCTCGGAGCTGCTGGATCGGGCCTCCGCCTCGATCGTCCAGACCCGGGACGGCCAGCTGCGGGCAGCGGTGCCGCGGCCGATCGGCACCTGTTGGTTCGTCAACGATCTCGACCCGGTCGAGATGGACTCGGTGCTGGCGGCGCACCGGGAGTTGTGTCAGCACTATCCACGTACCGGCACCGGCGTCGACCCCTTCACCGCCGGCACGGGCTGAGCCGGTGCCCGCGTCGGATCGCAGCCCGGCCCGGCCGGTCACACCGATCGGCATCCTGGCCGAGCGCCTCGCCCTCGTCCGGGATCGGCTGGCCGAGGCCGGCTGTGCCGCGGCCGCCGACCTGGACCTCGCGCACCGTCTGGCCGGTGGCCTCGATCCGTACCTGAGCAGCTGCACCACCCCGGAGTCTGCGGACCTGCGGCGGCTGGCCGAACACACCCGAGGCGAGAACTGGGTGGACCGCTCCGACCGAGCCGGCCGGCTGCTGGAACAGGAGATGCTGTCCGGGCAGGTGGAAGGCCAGCTGCTGAAGCTGCTGGTCCATCTCGGCCGGGCCGACCGGGTCCTGGATGTGGGCATGTTCACCGGTTACTCGGCGTTGGCGATGGCTGAGGCATTACCGGCCGACGGCGTCGTGGTGGCGTGTGAGATCGAGCCGGCCGTGGCGGAGCTGGCTCGGCAGCATTTCCAGCAGGCGGCGGCGGGACGCCGGATCGACGTCCGGGTCGGACCGGCTCGGCGGACGTTGGCCGAGCTGGCCGAGCGGGGCGAGCGATTCGGCCTGATCTTCATCGACGCCGACAAGCCGGGCTACCTCGGCTATCTCAACCAGATCCTCGACGGCGGCCTGCTCGATCCGCACGGGGTGATCTGCGTCGACAACACCCTGTTGCAGGGCCAGCCCTATGGCGCCGGCCCGGTCACCGAGAACGGCCGGGCCATCGCCGAATTCAACCGGACGCTGGCCCTCGACCCTCGCGTGGAACAGGTGTTGCTGCCGCTGCGCGACGGGTTGACCCTGATTCGCTTGGCCGATACACCGGCCGGCTAGGAGGAACCGCATGCATGAGGTGATCCAGGAACCGCTCGGTGTCCGGGTCGAAGACCTGTCCGTGATCGACCTCGGGTCGGCCGACGTCCGGTGGTTGCGCACGCTGCTGTCCGAACACGGCGTGGTGATACTGCCCGGACAGGACATCGACGACCAGCACTTCGTCGACTTCCTGGGCGCGTTCGGCGAGTTGACCTTCTCCGCCGGCGAGCAGCCAGTACCCGATTTTCCGGACCTGAACCTGATCAGCAACGTCGGACGCGAACGCCCACCCCGTAGCCAGTTCCACGTCGACACCAGCTACCTCAGCACGCCACCGGCCTACACCGCGCTGCGGGCGGTGCAGCTCCCCGATCACGGCGGCCAGACCCTGTTCACCAACCAGTACCGCGCCTACGAGACGCTGCCGGAGGAGATTCGGACCCGGCTGGCCGGACGCACCGTCACCCATGTGGTCACCGGCATCGACCCGGGACCGGGCGAACAGACCGAGGCCGAGCATCCGGTGTTCCGGCCGCACCCGATTACCGGCCGGGTGGCGTTGTACCTGTCCACACCGCAACGCTGCCCAGCCATCAGCGGCATGGATTCGACCGAGTCCGCCGACATGATCGCCTACCTGCTCGAACATTCGACCCGGGCCGACAACGTCTACCGGCATGACTGGTCACCGGGCGATGTGGTGATGTGGGACAACGGCTGCGTGCTGCACCGCGCCGATCACGACGGCGTCGTCGGTGACCGGGTCATGCACCGGGGCATGGTCGCCGACTACACCGGGACCGGCCGGCGTGGCTGACCACACCGGCCGGACACTGGCCATCAGCACGGCCAGGACGGCATCGATGCTGGCGCTGCTGACCGCAGCCCTGCCGGTCAACCTGGCCGTCACCGGCCTAGCCCTGCTGCGATCCACGCTGATCCGGCCGAAGCGGGAAGGTGCCCCCGAGCCCCGAACCATCCTGGTCAGCGGCGGAAAGATGACCAAGGCGCTGCAGCTGGCCCGCTCCTTCCATGCTGCGGGGCATCGTGTCGTCCTGGTCGAGTCGGCCAAGTATCGCCTGACCGGGCACCGGTTCTCCCGGGCCGTCGACCGGTTCTATGTCGTCCCCACGCCGGAATCACCCGACTATGAAAAGGCATTGATCGACATCGTCCGGCGGGAGGGGGTCGATGTCTACGTCCCCGTCTGCAGCCCGGCCGCCAGCTACTACGACGCACTGGCCAAGCCGGCCCTGTCGCAATACTGCGAGGTCATCCACTGTGATCCCGAGACCATCGCCCGGCTCGACGACAAGTACGACTTCAGCGTGACCGCCGGCGAATTGGGGTTGCCGGTGCCCGACACGCATCGGATCACCGCGCCGGCCCAGGTCGGCCGGTTCGACTTCACCGATCGCGAACGGCCTTACCTTCTCAAGAGCATCCCGTACGACCCGGTGCATCGACTCGATCTGACCAAGCTCCCGCTGTCGAGTCCGGAACAGACCGAGGCCTTCGCCCGGTCCCGTCCGATCGCCGAGAACACCCCGTGGATCATGCAGGAATTCGTCGCTGGCCAGGAGTACTGCACGCACAGCACGGTGCGGGACGGCCAGGTCCAGCTGCACTGCTGCTGCGAATCATCACCGTTCCAGATCAACTACGAGATGGTGGACAAGCCGGAGATCGAGGCCTGGGTCCGCAAATTCGTCGGCGCACTGAACATCACCGGCCAGGTCTCGTTCGACTTCATCGAGACCCCGGACGGTGAGCTGTACGCGATCGAGTGCAATCCGCGGACGCACTCAGCGATCACCATGTTCTACAACCATCCCGGGGTGGCTTCGGCCTACCTGGACCAGGACGTGCTGACCGTCCAGCCGCTGCCCACCAGCCGTCCGACGTACTGGATCTATCACGAGCTGTGGCGGCTGCTGACCCAGCCGGATCGACGCCACCGCCTTGACGTCATCGCTGCGGGAAAGGACGCGATCTTCGATTGGTCGGATCCATTACCGTTCCTGCTGGTGCACCATCTGCAGATCCCCGCCCTGTTGCTGAGGAATCTGGTTCGCGGACGGCCCTGGCTGCGGATCGACTTCAACATCGGCAAGCTCGTCGAACCGGCCGGAGACTGATGGCCGTGCTCCGCGTGCTCCATCTGGTCGGCTCTCCGGTCAGCGACTTCCACTGCGACCTGTCCCGGCTCTACGCCCAGGATTGCCTTTCGGCGACGGCAGATCCCGGCCGCTACGAGTTCCTGATCGGCTACGTCACCCCCGATGGCCGATGGCGATTTCCACGCTCGCTGGAACCGGACGAGCTGGCGGGCACCCCGTCGTACCCGGCCGCCGACGCGCTGCCTCGGGTGGTCGAGCTGCGCCCGGATGTCGTGGTCCCGCAGCTGTTCTGCCGACCGGGCATGACGACCTATCGCGCGGTCTTCGACCTGCTCGGTATCCCCTACGTCGGCAATTCCGCCTCGACCATGGCTCTCGGCGCGGACAAGGCCCAGGCCCGAGCCGTGGTCGCGGCCGCCGGCGTCGACGTGCCCGCCGGTGAGGTCGTCGGCCGTGGTCAGGTGCCAAACATGGCGGCCCCGGCGGTGGTCAAACCGGTGGACGACGACAACTCGGTCGGGCTGTCGCTGGTCCGTGACAGCGCCGACTACCCGGCCGCCCTGGACCGCGCGTTCGAGCACTCCGATCGAGTGCTGGTCGAGTCCTACGTCGAACTGGGCCGGGAGGTCAGGTGCGGGGTGCTGGTTCGGGACGGCCGCCTGCAGTGCCTGCCGTTGGAGGAGTACGCCGTCGACCGCGACACGAAACCGATCCGGGACCGGGCCGACAAGCTGGCCCGAGACGGCGGCGGCGACCTGCGACTGACGGCCAAGACGACCGAGCGGGCATGGATCGTCGACCCGAGCGATCCGATCACCCCGCTCGTGTGGGCGGCCGCCCGACGCTGCCATGACGCGCTCGGTTGTCGGGACTACAGCCTGTTCGACTTTCGCATCGACCCGGGCGGCCGGCCGTGGTTCCTCGAAGCCGGACTCTATTGCTCGTTCGCCGAGCAGAGTGTCATCTCGGTGATGGCCAAGGCCGCCGGCATCGAGCTGCCGGAGCTGTTCGACAGCGCGCTCCGGCAGGCGATCCGACGTCAGCCGACGGTGACCTGACGCTTGTCGAAGGCCACGTAGTCGGCGAAGTCCTGCCCGACCCGCTCGACCGCGGACGGCTTGAGGTCTGGGTAGCTCCAGGCCGCGTCCTGATGGGTCGTCCCGCCGGCCACCACGCTGAAGTACTGGGCCGGGCCCTTCCACGGACAGGTGTAGGCGGTCGGGCTCTCGGTCAGGGCACCGTCGGCGATCGAGGACGGTGGGAAGTACCAGTTGCCCTCGATGGAAACCAGCTCGGTGTCGTCGGCCTCGGCCACGACAGTTCCGTCCACGGTTGCCTTCATGTTCTTGCCCCTCACGTTGCTGTTGCCAGTACCGCCAATACCCTCGAGCCTATGCCGGAGATCCTGCAATTGCTCGCCTCCGGGGTCCACCGTTACCAGGGGCGCCCGAGTGACGGGCCCGCGGCCGCGCCGCCGGGCGAACTGGTGGACGAGCTCACGGTGCGGGCCGGCCTGGGCATCGTCGGCGACCGGTACTTCGGTCAGCGGGCCCACCGGGACGCCTCGGTCACCTTGATCGCGGTCGAGTGGCTGCCGCCGGGCGCCGATCTGGTCCAGACGCGGCGCAACGTGTTGCTGTCCGGCGTCGCCGTCGACGAACTGGTCGGGCGCCGGATCAGCCTGGATTCCGGGGCCGGCCCGGTCACGCTGGCCGTGCATCGTGCGGCCCACCCCTGCGGCTGGCTGGACGTGGTGATCGCACCGGGGAGCCGCGCGGCGCTTCGCGGGCACGGCGGCGTTCGCTGCACCCCGTTGACCGACGGCATCCTGGGGGTCGGTCCGGTGACCGTCCGGGTCGAGTAGACGCCTGGCTCAGCCGCCGGGTTGATCGGGCAGCGGTGAGCTGCGGCGCTTGGGTCGGAACCGCGGC
>CAZZZW010000068.1:12419-15499 GCA_964658795.1 Phormidium nigroviride PCC 7112 | reverse complement strand
TGGTGATCTTCACCTTCGACCCGACCATCTCCTAGTTCCTGTTTGAACGGCTTTGCCGTTCTGGATAAGGCTGAATCGCATGCAGACGCACAAGTACGACGTAGTGATCGTGGGCGCCGGAGGCGCCGGTATGCGGGCGGCGCTGGAATCGTCCGGCCGGGCCCGGACCGCGGTGCTGACCAAGCTCTACCCGACCCGGTCGCACACCGGCGCGGCTCAGGGCGGCATGTGTGCCGCGCTGGCCAACGTCGAGGAGGACAACTGGGAGTGGCACACCTTCGACACCATCAAGGGTGGTGACTATCTGGTCGACCAGGACGCCGCCGAGGTGATGTGCAAGGAGGCCATCGACGCTGTCCTCGATCTGGAGAAGATGGGGCTGCCGTTCAACCGGACCCCGGCCGGTCGGATCGACCAGCGCCGCTTCGGCGGTCACACCCGCAACCATGGCGAGGCTCCGGTGCGCCGGTCCTGCTACGCCGCCGACCGCACCGGTCACATGATCCTGCAGACGCTGTACCAGAACTGCGTCAAGCAGGGTGTCGAGTTCTACAACGAGTTCTACGTGCTGGACCTGCTGCTGAGCACCCGCTCGGACGGCGTCGAGGTCGCCTCCGGCGTGGTGGCCTACGAGTTGGCTACCGGCGAGATCCACGTCTTCAACGCCAAGTCCGTGGTGCTGGCCACCGGCGGTTTCGGCAAGGTCTTCAAGACCACCTCGAACGCGCACACCCTGACCGGCGACGGCATGGGTGCGGTCTGGCGTCGCGGCTTGCCCCTGGAGGACATGGAGTTCTTCCAGTTCCACCCGACCGGCCTGGCCGGCCTGGGCATCCTGCTGTCCGAGGCCGCGCGGGGTGAGGGCGCGATCCTGCGCAACGCCGACGGCGAGCGGTTCATGGAGCGCTACGCCCCGACCATCAAGGACTTGGCCCCGCGCGACATCGTGGCCCGGTCGATGGCCAACGAGGTTCGCGAAGGTCGTGGCGCCGGTCCGCACAAGGACTACGTGCTGCTAGACCTGACCCACCTGCCCCGGGAACAGATCGACGCCAAGCTGCCCGACATCACGGAGTTCGCCCGGACCTACCTCGGAGTCGAGCCCTACACCGAGCCGGTGCCGGTCTATCCGACCGCGCACTACGCGATGGGCGGTGTGCCGACCAACATCGAGGCCGAGGTACTGCGCAACAACACCGATGTGGTGCCCGGGCTGTACGCGGCCGGCGAGGTCGCCTGCGTGTCGGTCCACGGTTCGAACCGACTCGGCACCAACTCGCTGTTGGACATCAACGTCTTCGGACGGCGGGCCGGCATCGCGGCCGCCGAATACGCGAACAGCGTCTCGGCGCACCCGGAGCTGCCCTCGGAGCCGGAATCGCAGGTCGTCGCGCTCGTCTCGTCCCTGCTGGAATCCACCGGCACGGAAAGGGTGAACGTGATCCGGACCGAGCTGCAGAACTCGATGGACCGCAACGCCCAGGTGTTCCGGACCGAGGAATCGCTGGCCGAGGCCGAGGCCGATATCGCCGCGTTGAAGCAGCGGTACGCCCAGATTGCCATCTCGGACAAGGGAAAGCGCTACAACTCCGATCTGCTCGAAGCCGTCGAGCTCGGCTTCCTGCTCGATCTGGCCGAGGTGCTCGTGATCAGTGCCCGCAACCGTAAGGAATCCCGCGGTGGCCACGCCCGCGAGGACTTCCAGGAGCGCGACGACGAGAACTACATGAAGCACACCATGGCCTATCGCGAGGCGGACGGCTCGATCCGGTTGGACTGGAAACCGGTAGTGGTGACCCGGTACCAGCCGATGGCCCGCAAGTACTGATCGTTCTTGTTGTTCTTGGAAAAGCTGAGGAATCTGCGATGACTGCTGTAGCCGAGAAGCCCGCCGCGCCGGTGGAAGCCCCGAAGTCCCGTCCGGTCGAGGTCAAGATCCGGCGGTACAACCCCGAGGTGTCCGACGAGGTCACCTGGGTGACGTACACGGTCGACGCCTTTCCGACCGACCGGGTGCTCAACCTGCTGATGAAGATCAAGGGCGAGCAGGACGGCACGCTGACCTTCCGGCGTTCGTGCGCGCACGGGGTCTGCGGCTCGGATGCGATGCGGATCAACGGGGTGAACCGGCTGGCCTGCAAGGTCCTGATGAAGGACATGCCCGACAAGCTCACGATCGAACCGATCAAGGGCCTGCCGGTGGAGAAGGACCTCGTCGTCGACATGGAGCCGTTCTTCGACGCCTACCGGGCGGTCAAGCCGTTCCTGATCACCGGCGGCGGCAACGAGCCGACCAAGGAATGGCTGCAATCGCAGGCTGATCGCGAGCGCTACGACGACACGACCAAGTGCATCCTGTGCGCGGCATGCACCACCTCGTGCCCGGTCTTCTGGACCGACGGCTCCTACTTCGGGCCGGCCGCGATCGTCAACGCGCACCGATTCATCTTCGACTCGCGCGATGCCGGAGCCGAGGAGCGGCTGGAGATCCTCAACGATCGCGAGGGTGTCTGGCGATGCCGGACCACCTTCAACTGCACCGAGGCCTGCCCCCGCGGCATCCAGATCACCAAGGCCATCCAGGAGGTCAAGCAAGCCCTCCTGTTCCGCCGCGTCTGACACTGCTTTTGGCTTTGTCATCCCGTTTGGTTTGCGCTCAGGTCGCCATCACGACTCAACTGCATACCGAATCTCGCTAGCTATAGATCGCGCGTCGAAGCTGCGCCATCACAAGCCGTTCCTCAGCCCGCAACACCACACTCGGGAACCGCAGCACGAGCGCGTCGCTGAGCGCAATCTCATTCTGCCGCAATTGGTCCTCCCACCAGCTACGCGCAGCCAGGTGTAACGCGCCGTCGACTTCGACTACCACAAGCCGCCCGTCTGCCCGACGCCAGGTGGCATCCAGATACCGTCGTCGGCCGTAGCTGTCGTGGCGTACTGTCTGCTGCTCTGGCAAGGGCAACCCGGCCTTGCGGCACAGCCGCACGAAATCGATCTCGCTCAGCGAGTCCGAGCCGCCCGCGATGTCGTTGACGGCCAGCAGCAACTGGCGCCGGTGCCTGGTCTTGGTCCGGACC
>CAZZZW010000068.1:0-12409 GCA_964658795.1 Phormidium nigroviride PCC 7112 | reverse complement strand
CCTGCCGCAGCTCGTCCGGACGAGTCAACCTCTGCTGAACTGCGGCCGCGAGGATGCCGCACGCTGGACGCTCCGCTCTGAACGTTGCGGCCGCGACAACCAGCGCGCCTGGCAACTTTTGCGACCGAAGCCTCATCGGAGCCGCATCTGGGCTCCAAGAGCGAGAACGATGGATGACCACCGCCAAACCCGGCAGCACAATCCGGCGCGTTCCCATCGGCGCGATGAGGTGGATTTGATCGCGCAGCCATCCCTGCAATCCGCGCACTTCCGCTGCGGTGAAGGCTGTCAACGCCGCCCGCGGACCGGCATTGATCAAAGCGACATCCCAGCCCTCGCGCCTCGAGAGTGCGCTGTTGTGCAGAACGATTGCGCTGCCGCAGGTCTGCCACCGTCCAGCTGCCAACCGGGCTCGGAGCTCGCCCTGGGTCACGCCCAAGGCGTATAGGGAAGGCCTGGATGCGACCGTGCGCTTGATGGGCACGTCGCCGGTCCGCTGAGCGGCGTCGGTGAACATGCCTCATCGTGGACGCCAACAGTTCGCATCCGCGGCCCGCTATCAAGATCTGTGCATAGCTGGGCAGACTGTGGACAATACGTTTGGTATGCGTCTGAGTCGTCATAGCGACCGCAGCGCATACCAAACTGGTGCGATACGCAGGGCTTAGCTGAGGGGGACGATGTCGGCGGCACCGAGCCGGGCGGCGTCGGCGGTGGCGTCGTCGGGCTGTTCCTGGGACTCGCGCTCGGCCGCGACCCGGGCCAGGTAGTGCTCGATCTCGGTCGCCTGGTGGGCCTCGTCCCAGTCCAGGTAACGTGCCATCAGTCCGGCGATCACGGGTGCGGCCGAAACGCCACGGTCCCACGCCTCGATCGAGGCCCGGGTCCGCCGGGCCAGCACGTCGTCCAGATGGCGGGCACCCTCATGCGTGACGGCGTACACCGCTTCGGCCAGGAGGTAGTCATCGGCACCGGGCAACGGCTCGGCCAAGGCCGGATCGGCCGCCAGCAGGTCCAGCACCTCGGTCACCAGGCTGCCATAACGACCGAGCAGGTGGTCGATCCGGGCCACGTGTACGCCGTAGCGCGACGACAGCTGCAGCCGCTGGTTGCGCACACCTTCCCAGCCCTCGGCCCCGAGCAACGGGATGTTCTCGGTCACCGACTCGGGCACGGTGGCATCCATACCACGCACCGCCTCGTCGACCGCGTCCTTGCCCATCACCCGATACGTCGTGTACTTGCCGCCGGCCACCACGACCAGTCCGGGCACCGGATGGCCGACCACATGCTCCCGCGAGAGCTTGGACGTCGATTCCGATTCACCCGACAACAACGGGCGAAGGCCCGCGTAGACCCCTTCGACGTCGGCCCGGCTCAACGGCGAGGTCAGTACCGAGTTGACGTGCTCCAGGATGTAGTCGATGTCCTTGGCACTGGCCGCCGGATGGGCCAGGTCCAGGTTCCAGTCGGTGTCGGTGGTGCCGATGATCCAGTGCCGTCCCCACGGGATGACGAAGAGCACGCTCTTCTCGGTGCGCAGGATGATCCCGGTGGTGGACTGCAGCCGGTCGCGCGGCACCACCAGGTGCACGCCCTTGGACGCCCGGACGTGGAACTGGCCACGGGTATCGGCCAATTGCTGGGTCTCATCGGTCCACACGCCGGTGGCATTGATGACCTGCTTGGCCCGGACGTCGAACTCGGCGCCGGTCTCCAGGTCGACCACCCGGGCCCCGGTGACCCGTTCGCCCTCGCGCAGGAAGTCGACCACCCGGGTCCGGTTCGCAGCCAGGGCCCCGAAGGACACCGCGGTCCGGACCACGGTCATCGTGTGCCGGGCGTCGTCCACCTGGGCGTCGTAGTACTGCACCGCCCCGGTCAGTGAATCTGGTTTCAGACACGGGGCTTCCCGCAACGCCCGGCGCTTGGACATGTGCTTGTGATGGGGCAGGCCCCGGTCGTTGCCCAGGGCCGTGCCCATCGTGTCGTACAACAGGATCCCCGACCCGACGTAGGGCCGTTCCCAGACCTTGTGGGTCAGTGGGTACAGGAACGGCACCGGCCGGACCAGGTGCGGCGCGATCCGCTGGATCAGCAGACCGCGCTCGTGCAGGGCCTCCCGCACCAGTGCGAAATCGAGCATCTCCAGATACCGCAGGCCACCGTGGATCAACTTCGACGAGCGGCTGGACGTGCCGCTGGCCCAGTCCCGGGCCTCGACGATGGCCGTGGACAGGCCCCGGGTGACCGCGTCCAGCGCTGACCCGGCCCCGACCACACCCCCACCGACGATGAGCACGTCCAACTCGGGCGCCTCACGCATCGCCGCCAGGGCGTCCGCGCGTTGCTGTGGTGACAGAACGGTACGACTCATGGTGCTCAATTGCCCTTCATAACAAACTGAAATTCGACGGCATGGGCCGGACTAGCTCACGTCCACCCAGTCCAGAGTACGGTCGATCGCCTTGCGCCATTGGGCGTAACCCTCGGCCCGTTGCTCATCGGTCCAATCCGGTGACCAGCGCTGGCTCTCGTTCCAGTTCTCCCTGAGTTCGTCGGTGTCCTTCCAGAACCCGACGGCCAGTCCGGCCGCGTAGGCCGCCCCCAGGGCGGTCGTCTCGGCGACCACCGGACGGCTCACCGGCACGCCGAGGATGTCGGCCTGCATCTGCATGCACAAGCTGTTCGCGGTGACCCCGCCGTCCACCTTCAGCACCTCCAGATGCACCCCGGAGTCCTGCTCCATCGCATCCGAGACGTCCTTGCTCTGGTAGCAGATCGCCTCCAGGGTGGCTCGGGCCAGGTGGGCGTTGGTGTTGTACCGGGACAGTCCGACGATGGCACCGCGAGCATCCGAACGCCAGTACGGGGCGAACAGGCCGGAGAACGCCGGCACGAAGTACACGCCACCGTTGTCCTGTACCTGACGGGCCAGACCCTCGATCTCCGAGGCTCCGGAGATGATGCCGAGCTGGTCCCGCAGCCACTGCACCGCCGACCCGGTCACGGCGATCGAGCCTTCCAACGCATACACCGGAGCGGCATCGCCGAACTTGTAACACACCGTTGAAAGAAGGCCGTTCTCACTGCGCACCAGCTCTTCGCCGGTGTTGAGCAGCATGAAGTTGCCGGTGCCGTAGGTGTTCTTGGCCTCCCCCTTGGCGAAGCAGACCTGACCGACGGTGGCGGCCTGCTGGTCACCGAGAGCGCCGGTCAGCCGGATGCCCTGGGCGGCCCCGGGTGACACGATCTCGCCGTAACCCTCGGGATCCGAGGATGGCCGGATCTGGGGCAGCATCGAGCGGGGGATGTTGAAGAAGGACAGCAGTTCGTCGTCCCAGTCGAGGGTTTCCAGGTTCATCAGCATGGTCCGGCTGGCGTTGGTCACGTCGGTGACGTGTGACCCGCCGTTGGCTCCGCCGGTCAGGTTCCAGATCAGCCAGCTGTCGGTGTTGCCGAAGATGGCATCGCCGGCCTCGGCCGCCTCCCGAACCCCGTCGACATTCTCCAGGATCCACTGGACCTTTCCGCCGGAGAAGTACGTGGCCGGCGGCAAGCCCGCCTTCTGCCGGATCACATCGCCCTTTCCCTCCCGCTCCAAAGCCGAAGCGATCCGGTCGGTCCGGGTGTCCTGCCAGACGATCGCGTTGTAGTACGGCCGGCCGGTCTTGCGGTTCCACACGACCGTGGTCTCGCGCTGGTTGGTGATCCCGATGGCCGCCATGTCGGAGGCAGTCAGCCCCGCTCCGTTCATCGCCGACTGCAGACTGGCGCTGGAACGCTCCCAGATCTCCACCGGATTGTGCTCGACCCAGCCGGCCTGCGGCAGGATCTGCTCATGCTCGAGCTGGTGCTTACCGCGCTCGTTGCCGGCGTGGTCGAAGATCATCGAACGGGAACTGGTGGTGCCCTGGTCGATCGCGAGAACAAAGTCAGCCATGGAACTTCTCCTTACGATGATTGATGAATTCGAGCATCAGCCGTGGACGTCGATCTGTTCCTGGGTAGGCAGATGCGGACTGAGTACGAGCTTGTAGAGAGCACCGCCGACCACGCCGCCGATGATCGGGGCCACGATCGGCACCCAGAAGTACAGGTGGCCGTACTGATCCCGCATCGATGAGCCGTAGCCGGTGAAGAAGCTGGCCAGCCGGGGACCGAAATCGCGAGCGGGGTTGATCGCGTAACCGGCGTCCGCACCCCAGGCCATGCCGATGGCGACGACCAGCAGGCCGACCAGCAGCGGAGCCATGTTGCTCAGCGGCGAGGAGTTACGCAGATCGGTCAGGGCGAAGACGATGAACACCAGGATCGCGGTGCCGATGATCTGGTCGCGGAAGGCACCCCAGTCACTGACCGGCAATGACCCGTTGCCGGGCAGGGTGGAGAAGACTCCCTGGGTCTTGATGGTGTGGCCCGGATCGACCTTGGCCAGCACCTCGGTGTAGTTCCAGCGCACGACCAGCGCCGCCGCGAACGCACCGAGGAACTGGGCCCCGCAATAGGGCAGAACCTTGCGCCAGCTGAAACCCTGGAACACCGCCAGCGAGATGGTCACCGCCGGGTTGAGGTGGGCGCCGCTGATCCGGCCGGCGACGTAGATACCCAAGGTCACACCCAGACCCCAGGCCCAGGTGATGCTGTCGTGGTTACCGGTGCCGGCGGCCACCACTTGCGCCACCACACCGGTACCGAACAGGATCAGCACGAACGTCCCGAAGAACTCGGCGATGAGCTCTCCGGTGAGCGCGGGCACATACGGCAGGACAGCACCCCTCGCGGTTCCGGCGTCGACGGTTTCGGTCGCCATCTCGCATCACTCCCTCAGGATCAGCATGAAACGCGTACGTTTAGTCAAATTCGGGACTTCGCGCCGATCTGCGGCGCGGAAACCTGCCAGAAACGTATGTGTGGGCTGACCATCCAGAACAGACCGGCCGTTCGACAATGTCGACCCGATCGGATTACCGTGACCAGCGTGCCCGGGTCGATCCAATCCGTCGAGCGTGCTGCCGCGATCCTGCAGCTGGTGGCCGAATACCCGGCCCAGCTCGGCCTGACCGACATCACCGAGACGTTGGATCTGGCCAAACCGACCACGCACGGACTGCTCCGGACGTTGTGCGACGTCGGCTTCGTGCAACAACTCGAGGCCGGCGGCAAGTACACGATCGGCACCGGCCTGAGCCAGCTCGGGCACATCCGCCTCGACCCCAACGAGCTCCGTTCGCATTCGGTGAACTGGTCGGACTCGCTGGCGGCCCGCAGCGGTTTCGCGGTCCTGGTCGCGGCGTTCCCGCATGACCGGCCGGGATCGCCGATGGTCGTGCATCACGTGTTCCGGCCGGACGACTCGGATCAGAAACTGCAGACCGGGCTGTCGTTTCCGGCCCATGCCACCGCGCTGGGCAAGATCCTGCTGGCCGGCAGTCCGATGCTGGCCCATCGTGGTTCGGATGCGCTCGAGGTACTGACCACCCACACGACCACGACCGCCAAGGCGCTGGCTCGTGAGCTGAACACCGTACGCAGCCAAGGCTGGGCGGCCAGCATCGAGGAGTTCACGATCGGTGAGGCGGCCATCGCCGCCCCCATCCGGGGAGCCGGTGGCCGGGTCGTGGCCGCCATCGGCCTGACCGGCCCGATCGACCGGATCTGCGACGAGCGCCGGCGGCCCCGGTCGCTGCTGATCCGGCAGGTGGCCGAGACCGCTCGGTCAATCAGTCGCGACCTGGCCATCCTGCGGCGATGATCCTGCTATGACTGAGGATTCTCGCTTCGTCCTGGCCATCGACCAAGGCACCACCTCGACCCGAGCCATCTTGTTCGACCAGTCCGGACGGATGGTGTCGGTCCGCCAGCACGAACATCGCCAGCACTTTCCACAGCCGGGATGGGTCGAGCACGACGCCGTGGAGATCTGGCGCAATCTGCAGCAGCTGGTGCCGGCCGCGCTGGAGGATGCCGACGTCACCGTGGGCCAGATCGCTGCGGTGGGCATTGCCAATCAGCGCGAGACAACGGTGGTCTGGGACCGCGTCACCGGCGCTCCCGTGCATCGGGCCATCGTCTGGCAGGACATCCGGACCGCCGGGATCATCGAACGGCTGTCGGCCGATCCGCGCGCCGAGGAGGTCAGCCGCCGGTGCGGGCTGCCGTTGGCCACCTACTTCAGCGCCTCCCGGTTGAGGTGGCTGCTCGACCACCTACCCGGCGTCCGGGAACGGGCCGAGGCCGGTGAACTGCTGTTCGGCACGATGGAGACCTGGCTGATCTGGAACCTGACCGGCGGTACCCACGTCACCGACGTGACCAACGCCAGCCGAGACATGCTGATGAACATCCATACCTTGCAATGGGATCCGTTGCTCCTGGAGTTCTTCGACATCCCGGCGGTGATGCTGCCCGAGATCCGGCCGTCGCTGGAGGTCTACGGCCTGTGCCAGACGCTGATCCCGGGCGTACCGATCGCGGCCGCCCTCGGGGACCAGCAGGCAGCCTTGTTCGGCCAGACCTGTTTCGAGGCCGGTGAGGCCAAATGCACCTATGGCACCGGGAGTTTCCTGCTGTTGAACACCGGCTCCGAACCGGTCCACTCGACCCATGGCCTGATCTCGACGGTGGCCTACCAACGGGCCGGCGAGCCACCGACGTACGCCCTGGAGGGATCGATCGCGGTCACCGGCTCGTTGGTGCAGTGGTTGCGTGACGGGCTCGGCCTGATCGCCAGCGCACCGGAGATCGAGACGCTGGCCAGCACGGTCGAGGACAACGGCGGTTGCTTCGTGGTGCCCGCGTTCGCCGGCCTGTTCGCCCCGCACTGGCGCAGCGAGGCCCGCGGAGTGATCGCCGGGCTGACGTCCTACGTCAACAAGGGCCATCTGGCCCGCGCGGTGCTCGAGGCGACCGGCTGGCAGACCCGCGAGGTGATCGACGCGATGAATGCCGATAGCGGTTTACCCCTGAAAACACTGCGGGTTGACGGTGGCATGACCGCCAACAACCTGCTCATGCAGTTCCTGGCCGATATCCTGGATACGCCGGTCGTCCGACCGATGATGGCCGAGACGGTGTCACTGGGCGCGGCCTACGCCGCCGGTTTGAGCATCGGGTTCTGGCCCGATCTCGCCGCCCTGCGACGCAACTGGCACCGAGCCGCCGAGTGGTTGCCGGACATGGATCCGGTGAAGCGTGAGACCGAATACGCCAACTGGAAGTTCGCGGTGACCCGGACCTTCGGTTGGATCCGGGAACCGTCGGAGCTCGATCGCTCGATCGGATAGCCGGTTCAGCCTGGTTCGAGCACGCCATCGATCTCGCGGATCAGGCCGAGGAAACCGCAGCGTTCGGTGATCTCCCGGGCCTGGTTGCCGACCCGCCGCAAACGAGCCGAGTCACCGGCGGCTCGGAACGTGCGGGCCAGCAGCACCAACGCCTCGGCCTCGGGGTAGCGCAGGTCGGCCTCGCGGGATCGGGTGAGGGCATCGGTCAGGCGCTGCTCGGCACCGGCGTAGTCACCCTGGCGCCAGGCCACATCGCCGAGCAGGCATTGCGCCGCGATCTCCTCCGAACGGTTGGCCAGCGCCCAGGCCAGCGCCAGCGCCTGGCGGCCGCAACGTTCGGCCGGCTCCAGTTCACCGGAGGACAGGAATACCTTTCCCCGCAGGGTCAAACACTGCCCCATGGCGACCCGTCCGCCGATCTCGGCCAGCAGCGCGTCGACCTGGTCCAGGATGCTGTGAGCCCGCTGCTTCTCCCCCGCGGCCAGTGCCACCCAGGCCGCCATCATGGTCGCGTCCAGGAACGGCGTGCTACTGCGGTCCTCGGCCAGCCGGGGGTCGGCCAGCATCTGCTCGGTCCAGGCGGCGGCGGCCTCGACATTGCCGCGCTGCAGTTCGAACTCGGCCAGGCTGTGCAGGGTCGAGATCGGACTTTCATCCAACCGGTACAGCTCTTTCACCGCCTCGGACAGCCGCTCGACCGCCAACACGAGATCACCCCGCAGCCCGAGGATGAGCCCGATGTTGGCCCGATCCATCACCGCGAAGTCGCGCTCGTCGTACTCGTCGCCGATCTGGATGCTCTGTTCGAACAACTGCTCGGCCTGGTCGAGCTGACCGCGGCGACCGTGGGACACCCCGAGCAGCCGGCACATCACCATCGCCGCGGTCGCCTCACCAGCGGCCAGCGCGGCGTCCCGGGCACAGACCAGGGCCGAATCCATCACCTGGGTGTCGGCGGTGGCCCACAAGCTGCGACTGCCGCGTTCGGCCAGGATCCAGCTGTAGAACGGCTGGTCCGACGCGGCCAGCGCCGGCACCGCGGTCGCGATGGCGTCGATGTGCCCGTCGATCCATTCCTCGGCCATCTCCGAGGTCGGCAGCACCGCCTGGTGATCCAGCGGATGAGATGGTTCCGTCGGGGGAAAGTCGATCCGGGGCGGTCGTTGGATGTCCCACCAGGCCAACGCGGCCTCAGCCATCCGGGCCAGGTGCCGGCCGTGGGCCAGCCGCAGTCGCGCGATCTCCGCCGCCGGCTCCTCGGCCGCCAGCCGTTCCTGGGCGAAACCGGCCACCAGGTCGTGCAGGCGGTACCGGTCGGCGCCGGCGGTGTCGAGCAGGCTGGCCGCGACCAAGGTGTCCAACAGCCGCCCGGCCGAGCGGCCGTCCTCGATCAACACGGCGGCGTCGGCCCGGTCGAAGGTGGTGACCAGGCACAGGGGCAGCCGGCGGAAAAGCTGCGCGGCCTGATCCGGTAACGCCTGATAGGACCAGCTGAACGCGCTCCGCACGCTCAGGTCGATGCTGGCGTCGTTGAGATCGAGCGCGGCCAACCGGTTGCCCTGATCGCGATCGAGTTCGTCGGCGAACCGGGCGATCTCAGGTTCGGTCGTCACCGACAGCCGTTCGCGAACGATCCGAAGCGCCAAGGGTAAACCCTCGCAGTGCCGGGCGATCCGAGTGATCGCGTCCGGTTCGGCGTTCGAGCCGGCCCGGCCGGAATCGGCCAGCAGCGACAGCGACTCGGCTTCGGCCAGCCGATCGACCCGGACCCGGTCGGCCCCGACCGAGGCCACCAGCGGTCGCATGGCATCGCGGCTGGTCACCACCGTCACCACCCCGGGAGTGGCCGGCAGCAACGGCATCACCTGAGCCGCGCTGCGGGCGTTGTCCAGCACCAGCAGCATCCGCCGGTCGGCCAGGGCGGTTCGGAACGCCGCTGATCTGGCCTCGACGTCGGCCGGCAGCGGCGCGTTGCCGGCCCCGATCGCTCGTAGGAGCCGGTCCAGGGCATCGCCGGCCTCGATCGGCGGAATCGACCCGAAGCCGCGCAGGTCCATCCAGAGCTGGCCGTCGGGAAAGCGGGCCAGGTTGCGGTGCGCCCAATGCAGCACCAGCGCGGTCTTGCCGACGCCGCCGGTACCGATCACGGCCAGCAGCGGCGACACCCCGTCCGAGTCGGCCAGCAACCGGTCGAGCTCGGCGGACTCGGACGCCCGGCCGACGAAACCGCGCGGCGCGGCCGGCAGTTGCCGGGGCACCGGTCCGGTCGGCGCGGCCCGGACCGGCTCGACCGGGGCGGCGGTGCTCATCGCCCGGTACAACGCTTCGGCCCATTCGCGCTGCTCGTCCGGCCCGGCGCCGAGCGCCACCACGATCGCGTCCAGACTGTCCGGCGGCGGAATCCGGCCGCCCTGCAGGTAGGCGTGCACGGTCGATCTCGGGATCCCGGTGACCTTGGCCAGATCGTTCAGGCTGAATCGGCTGCGCTGCTGACCGCGGGCGGCCCGGATCCGCAGCAACGAGAGTTCGTGCACCAGTCCGTCCGGGTTGTGCACCCGGCGAGGGTCGGGACCGGAGGTGGTGTCCACACTGTCCCGCATGTTCCCGATGATTCCAGATTCGGACGACTCCGGGTCCCGAACCGGTTAGCTGCTCACCGGCGCCCAGCCGCTCGGACGGGGGTGTGTCGCTGCCGGTAGGTCGGCCGGGACGATCCAATCGGGCGCTGGCGCCGACATACTCGACGCTCAGGAAGGTCCGGCCGATGATCGACATCTCCAACGACGCCAGCAACCGACGGGGCGCGGTGCCACCCGGCGACATCGACCCGCCGTGGGACTGGTGGCTCTAGACGCTCAGCCGGTCCGCGTGCGGTGCGGGCCCGCTGGCGCGCTCTGACCGGACCCGCAACCAACCACGGATGCCGAGCACGCCGATCGCGGTGCCGAGCGCCAGCGACACGACGGTCAGCACCAGGTGGACGGCGAAGAACGAGGTCATCCCGTGGTGCCAGGAGCGCGGGTCCTGCCAGATGTTCTTCAGGAACGTCGGCCAGATGATCCAGGACCAGACGCCGAACGCGATCAGGAAGGCCGAGACACGGCGGGACAGGAGCATGCCGTCCAGTATTGCCGTCGGTGCCGGGTGACCCAGCGCTCAGCCCACCTGGTGGCACCGATAGCGCGTCGGATTCGGCGTACCCAGCCGGCGTCGCTAGCCTGGCCGGGTGTTGCGACGCGTGAGCCGACGTGCGGTGGCCGCCATCGGCGCCGCCGGTCTGGTGCTGCTCGTCGCGCCGGCCCCGGCTCGGGCCACCGGCGGGATCAGCCTGCCACCGGCGCCCAAACCGACCTCTACCGCCGTGTCGCCGGAAGCCCCGGACCCGCATCCGCCGGCGGGGGCGCGGACCAGCACCGGCAGCGTCCCCGGTGGTTACCGATTGGCCAGCCGCGGCACCGTCGTTCCGGCCGGGGCACCCAAGCTGCCGGCCGGCGTAGCGGCCCAGGCCTGGTTGCTGTGTGATCTGGGCACCGGCAAGGTACTGGCCGCCCGGGACCCGCACGGGCGTTACCAACCGGCCAGCATCCTGAAGATGCTGACCGCGGTGACCATTGCGCCGCATCTGCCCGGCAACAAGGTGATCACCATCAGCCGCCAGGCCGCAGCGGCCGAAGGGTCGGCGGTCGGGTTGCTGGCCGGTGCGAGATACAGCGTCGACCAGCTCTTCGCCGCGATGCTGTTGGTCTCGGGCAACGACGCCGCGACGGCACTGGCCGAGGCCAACGGCGGCGTGCCCCGGACCGTCGCCCAGATGAACGCCGAAGCCGCCGCCCTGGGGGCCTACGACACCTACGTCCAGACCCCCTCGGGCCTGGACGGCTGGCAGCAACTGACCTCGGCCTACGACATGGCGCTGGTGTTGCGCGCGACCATCGCGCAACCCCGGCTGCTGCGCTACGACCAGCAGCGCAACGAGGTTTATCCCGGCAAGGTAAGCAAATACGGCCAGGTCGGATCGTATGAGTTCGACAACCAGAGCAACGATTTCTTCGGCTCCGTGCCGGGTGGCCTGCTGGCCAAGATCGGCTACACCGACGCCGCCCAGCACACGTACCTGGCTGCGGCCCGGCGCGGCGGCCGGACCCTCGGCATCGTCTTCCTCCGTGACACCCGCTACCCGCTGGACCAGTACCAGCAGGCCGCTCGGCTCTTCAACTGGGGATTCGCGCTGAAGCCCACGGTTCCCCCGATCGGGGTTCTGGCCGGTCCGATAACGCAATCAGCGGCATCGCCGCCGGCGTCCGCGCCGGCCGAACCGACCTTGGCCCCGCAGGCCCGGAGCGGCGCACAGACTCAGTTGGCCGGCCGGAGGTCCGGCCCGCAGCACCAGTCCGCAATCATCGGGGCGGGCGGCGCCGGCCTGCTTGTCGTTGCGATCTCCGTTGCAGCACAGCTACGGTCGCGGCGCCGAACGTCGCGCCGGCGCTGAGCAGGCCGGCAGCCACGCCCACCGGCGAGAACGCCTCCCGCTTGCCGGGCGGCGGCACCGGCGGACCGGCGACCGGCTGGTCGGCCGGATCGATCAGTTGCTCCGCGTCCGGCGCGGTCGCCGCCCAGGACACGCAGAACAACAGGAACCGGCTGATCAGATTGATCCAGACCAGGATGCCGATCGCCGGCCCGAACGCGGCCGCCGCCGGCGACTTGGTCACCTTGGCGATGTAGAACGTCCCGACGACCTTGAGGATCTCGAAGCCGACGGCCGCGAGCAGGCTGGCCTTGACCGCGGTTCGCCGGGTCACCTGCGCGTCCGGCAACCGGATCATCACCCAGCCGAAGATGAGCAGATCTCCCAGCAACGCCAGTAAAATCGCCAACACCGCGGTCAACGTGCCCATGCCGGGCAGGTTCTCGGCATGGATCCAGGTCAGCACCAGGTGACTGGCCGCGGTGCCCCCGGCGGTGATGCCGAGCGAGACGACGAGTCCCAGACCGAGACCGACCAGGATGAGCGCATCTTGGCCCTTCTTGGCCACGAACTTGACTTTGGGTTCTGGCCGGCCCCAGATGTCGTCGATCGCTGTCCGCAGGTTGTCGATCCAGCCCAATCCGGTGAGTGCGAC
>CAZZZW010000067.1:0-15505 GCA_964658795.1 Phormidium nigroviride PCC 7112 | reverse complement strand
GGGACGTCGAGACGTTGAGACGTGCGAAGGCTCCGACGTGCAGTGGTGTCCAGCCGGCTCGATCCAGCTGCCAAGCGGTCAGACGCCGTACAGCTTGTACGCGACCAACGTGCTCGAACCGGCGCCGACGTTGATGGCGTAGATCTTGACGTAGTGACGTCCGGCGGTCAGTCCGAGCGTGGCCGTCCAGCCCTGATCCGAGCCGACGTGCTTGGCCGTCGCGACGTCGTTGCGCACCATTGGGGTGCGGTAGTTGCCGAAGATGTGGCCATCGACGTAGATGTCGATGCGCAGGGGGGTGGCGGAGGCATCCGGGTCGTAGGCCCAGCCGGCCAGGTACAGCTTGTGGCCGGCCAGCGCCGCGGCCTTGTCCAGGTGGCCCACCGGGTTGTGCGCGGTCGAGGCGACGGTGCTGGTCGGGCCTGATACGTCGGCGAAGTCCTCGGTGAGCCAGAGCTTGCCAGTGCGGGAGTCGAGGTAGATGTCGATGCCGACCCAGGACAGGGAGCTCGACAGGATGTTGCGGCGGTGGCCGTCGTTCGGTGCCACCTCGTTGTACATGGCGCTCTCCAGCGACTGCGCGCCGGCGGTGGTCTTGTTGGTCGTGTAGCCGATGTTCTCCGCCGCCGAATGCCAGTTGACGCCGGCCTGGCTGATCCGGGTGCTGAACACCGGCTCGCCCGGCAACTGGTGGGACAGCGTGTTGGCCGCGGCCATCGTGAGGTTGTGGCGACGGGCTGAGGAGATCAGCGCGGTGCTCATCCGAAGTGCGGGCAGACCGTTGGCGGAGCGTTCCTGGTTGAGCATGCTCAGCGTCGCGTTGGCCGCGGTGGCCTCGGTCGAAGTCATGGCGCCGGCGGCCGGTGCCACCGCCAGCACGCCGGTGGCGGCAATCGCTCCAGCAACCCCTACGAAGGCCAACCTGCGGGCAAACCCTGCCATTGAACTCGCCGACATCCAAGTCCCCATCTATCCGCGCCACCCCGGATTCGGTGGCGTGCATAGACAGTTTCGGCGAAACGACTACTCAGTTGAACCAAATGGCTACTCAAAGTGTTGTCTAGTGTCTACTGTCACCGCTTACATCACGGTGATTCCGGGGCAAATACCTCCAAAACGCGCTGGGCGTACGTCATCGATTCAGCAGCGTCGGCCGATGGGGAGCCGACTTTGGGTGCGAAATTCAGGTCAAAAAACGCTTCCGTAGCGCCGCACCTGGCCAGATCGTCCAGGTCTCCGCGGATCTGATCGGCACTGCCGTGCAGGACCTTACGATCCGAGCCCAGGTCGTCGTCGGCCAGTTCGATCACGGCTCGGATGATGAATCGCAACCGCTCCGGGTCACGCCCCGCGGTCTCGGCCGACCGCTTGATCGTGGCGATGGTGTCAGCCACCGTGGTCGGATCGTGTCGGCTCGCGCTGATCCAGCCGTCGGCCAGTCGTCCGATCCGCTGCAGAGCCCGATCGGCCGACCCGCCGAGCAGGATCGGTGGCGGTTGCTGGATCGGCTTGGGCTGGATCCGGGCCGGCGGGATCTGATAGGTAGGACCGTCGAAGGACACCGGGTCCTCGGCCCAGATCGCGTGCAGGCACTCGATGAACTCCTCCAGCCGACGGCCACGGCCGGCCTTGTCGGAGCCGGTGGCCGTGAACTCCTCGTCGGCCCAGCCGAGGCCGAGGCCGGTGTCGAGCCGGCCACCGCTGAGCCGGTCCAGCGTCGTCAGCTGCTTGGCCAGCACAGTGGGGGAGTAGAACGGTGCGTTGACGACTGCGACACCCAGGCGGGCTCGAGTCGTGGCCGCGGCTGCGTAACCGAGGCAGATCAACGGATCGAGCACCGAGCGGTACATCGGGCCCCAGTCGCCGTCGGCCGGCACGAGCAGACGCTGGAACGTCCACAACGAGGCGTAACCCAGCTCATCGGCGCGCCGCGCGATCGTGCTGATGTTGTCGGGTGTGGCCCAGCTGCCCGAGACCGGCAGTCCGAAGCCGAGCTCGAGCCCGCTCATCGGCCGTCGAGCCATTCGCCGCCGAAATACATCAGCTCGTCGGACAGAAGCTCGATCTGTATGCCGTCCGGGTCGCGCAGATACAACGACTCCTCGATGCCCTTGTCCGGCCCGCCGTAGGCGACGCCGGCCGCGTCGAGGGTGGCCCGCAATTGCGAATGCCGTTGTGGATCAACAGAGATCGCGATGTGCTGGACCGTCCCGATCGCCTCGACGCCCGGCTGCAGCCCGAGGCCCGGAAAGTCGAAGAAGCCCAGCAGGGTGGAGTTGCCGAGGTCGAAGAAGAAGTGGCTGGAGCCCGGATAGTCCCTGTTCTCGACCAGTTCAATCAGCGGAAAGCCCAGCAATCCTTGGTAGAACTCGATCGTGGTCTCGACGTCGGAGCAGATCAGTGCCGCGTGGTGGATGCCACGGCCATTGCTGACCGGTCGCTGGTCAGGGGCCAGCAGGTAGCGGTCCCGCAACTCGGACCGGCGGCTGGCGAGTTCGTGCTGTTCGGTCTCGCTCGGCTCGGGCATCAGACGAGCTTGGTGTGCAGGAACTCGACCGCGCGACGCCAGGCCAGCGCCGCGCTGTCCGCATCGTAGGTACCCATCAGGTCCTTGTCGTTGTGGAAGGCGTGTCCAGCCGGGTAGTAGAAGAACTGGACCTCGGCGCCGGATTCGTCGCGGATCTGCTGCTCCTGGGCCCGCGCGTCGGCGACCGGGTAGAAGCCATCCTGTTCCGCGTAGTGTCCCTGGACCGCCGCGGTGATGCCCGAGTAAGAGTTGGGGACGGCCGGACCCACCCCGTAGAACGGCACCGCCGCACCGATCTTGTCGCCCTGCTGAGCCGCGAGCAGCAGTACGAACCCGCCGCCCATGCAGAAGCCGACCGCGCCGACCTTGCTCGAGGTCACGGCCTCGTGTCCGAGCAGGTAGTCGACGGCACCGCCGAGATCGGTCGCAGCCCGATCCACCGGCAACGCCATCATCATCGCGCCGGCCTCGTCCGAGTCGTGGGCCGTCTTGCCGCCGTAGAGGTCAGGGGCGAGCGCGACGAAACCCTCGGCGGCCAGCCGATTGGCTATGTCGACGATGTGATCGGTCAGGCCCCACCATTCCTGGATCACGATGACCCCGGGACCGCTGCCGTTCGGGGGCAGGGCGAGATAGCCATGAGCCTGCCCCCCGTTGCTGGGAAAGGTCATGTTCTGCGCGGGATTCTGGTCCGACACCGCATCCGTCACTGGGGAGGTCCCTTCTCGTGCCTGGCTAGGCCAGATCGCTTCTTGCCTCGACGCTAACGAACTCGCGTTCCGACCGGCAACAGCGGCTGCTCACACTGTGGACAACCACAGCTCTTGTGGATGGTGCCGCCTCCTCGCATGCTGGTGTCAGTGGCTCGTGGCACGCTCACCGGCAACCGCATTCCCGGTACTGATTTTGCTGCAACCGCAGAGGCTTCTCCACTCCGAAGGGACGAACGATGACCACCCGAGATGACGCGTTTCCACTGGGCACGCCGTGCTGGGCCGACCTGTCGGTCGCTGACGTGGCCACCGCCCGGATCTTCTACGAAGACCTGTTCGGCTGGCAGATCCAGGAGGGGCAGGAGCAGTTCGGCGGCTACGCCAACTGCTCCAAGGACGGCAGGATGGTCTGCGGGTTGACTCCGACCATGGCCCCGGAGCAGCCGAACGCCTGGATGACCTACATCGCGGTCGACGACGCGGCCGCAGCCATGGACCGGGTTCGTGAACACGGCGGTCAGGTGGTGGCCGAGCCGATGGACGTGATGGGGCTGGGCACGATGGCGATCGCGGTCGACAGCGACGGCGCCCCGTTCGGCGTCTGGAAGGCCGGCACCCACACCGGGTTCCAGCGCTACAACGAGACGGGCACCGTGTCGTGGAACGAGCACCTGGGCCCCGACCTCGGCGATGCGAAGGCCTTCTACGGCCACGTGTTCGGCTGGACGTACAACGATGTGTCCACCGAAGGTTTCCTGTACTCGACCTTCAAGGCGGCTGACGGTCACGAGGCCGGCGGTCTGGGGGAGCTGTCGGTCGAGGACATCCGAGCGCCCTGGATGGTCTACTTCTCCGTCGACAACACCGACGATGCCCTCGACCAGATCGTCAGACTGGGTGGCAGCGTGCTCTCGCCCGCCGTCGACTCACCGTACGGCCTGGTGGCCGTCGTCTCGGACAACCAGGACGCGGTGTTCTCGATCATCCAGGCGCCACAGGGCTGATCGCATCCTCGGCCGGGGGCGGTCAGGAGTTGAGCACCGCGAGCACGGCTTCGTGCAGCTGACCGTTGGTGGCCAACGCGTGGCCCTGATGCACGCCGTCGATCCCGTTCACGCCGCTGAACCGGCCACCGGCCTCGGTCACGATCGGGGCCAGGGCCGCCATGTCCCAGACCGACAGTGCGGGCTCCGAGGCCACGTCCACGACGCCCTCGGCCACCAGCATGTAGGACCAGAAGTCGCCGTAGCCGCGGCTGCGCCACACCTGGTCGAGCAGGGCCAGGAACTGAGGCCGGCGATCGATTTCCGCCCATCCGGACAAGGAGGAATAGGACAGGTTGGCATCGGAGAGGGAGCTGACCCGGGAAACCGACAGTGGCCGCGGCGAGCCGCCGAGCGACCGGGCGAACGCGCCGCTGCCCTGAGCGGCCCACCATCGCTGCCCGATCGCCGGCGCACTGACCACCCCCAGCACCGGCCGGTCGTCGACGAGCAGCCCGATCAGGGTCGCCCAGACCGGCACCCCGCGCACATAGCTGTGCGTGCCGTCGATCGGGTCCACCACCCACTGCCGATTGCTGTCGCCGGTGACCCCGTACTCCTCGCCGACGAAGGCGTCATCGGGTCGGGCCTGGTCCAGGTGGTCCCGGATCGCCCGCTCGACCGTCCGGTCGGCGTCGGTGACCAGGGAGAGGTCGGGCTTGCTCGACACGACCAGATCGCCGGACCGGAATCGTTCGGTCGTGATCGCGTCGGCAAGGTCGGCGAGTTCGAGGGCCACCGCGAGGTCCGCGCGCAGGTCAGGGGTCATACGGTGCAGGTTATCGTCGCGGGGTGGACCAGAATCCCGGCGGTACGGACCAGAATCCGGACAGTGTGGCGCGGGCCGCCGAACTGGCGAATCCGGCCGCGATCGACGAGATCGCCGATCCGGCAGTGCGCAAGATCCTGCGGTCCTACCTGGTGCACGGCCGGCTGCCGGTGATGCCCCGTGGCGGCACCAAACGAGAGCAGCTTTTGGCTTATCTGGCCACGGCATTCGAACCGGGAGTGAAGTATTCCGAGCTCGAGGTCAACGCCACGGTACGGGTTTGGCACCCCGACGTCGCGGCATTGCGGCGTTACCTCGTCGATCAGGGCCTGCTGTCCCGCGAGGCCGGCGTGTACTGGCGCTCCGGAGGCTGGCTGTGACCCGCCCCGACCTGGTCAACCGGGTGGCAGTGCGATCGGCGGTCGCGCCGTTCTATGTCATGCAGCTGTTCGAGGCCGCCGAGCTCCGGCGCGCGGCCGGCTTCCCGGTCTACAACCTCGCCGTCGGGCAACCGTCCACGCCCGCCCCGGCTCCGGTCCGGTCGGCGGCCGCCCGGGCGGTGGAACGGGACACGCTCGGCTACACCCCTGCGTCCGGGCTGCCGGAGCTGCGGCAGGCGATCGCCGACCATTCCCACCACTGGTACGACATCGACGTCGACCCCGCTTCGATCATCGTGACGACCGGATCCTCCGGCGGCTTCCTGGCCGCGTTCCTGGCCGCCTTCGACGCCGGCGATCGGGTCGCGCTGGTCCGGCCCGGCTATCCCGCGTACCGCAACATCCTGTCCGGCCTCGGTTGCCAGGTGGTGGATCTGGACTGCGGCGCCGAGGTCGGGTTCCTGCCCACCATCGAGCTGCTCGAAGCCCTGCCCGAGCGGCCGGACGGCTTGATCCTGGCCTCGCCGGCCAATCCGACCGGAGTCATGATCGATGCCGGCCGGTTGCGTCAGCTCGTTGACTGGTGCGATCAGAACGGCGTCCGGCTGATCTCCGACGAGATCTATCACGGCATCTGTTTCGCCGGATCGGCCAGCAGCGCCTGGCAGTTCAGCCGAAGTCCGATCGTGGTCAACTCGTTCAGCAAGTACTTCTCGATGACCGGCTGGCGGCTGGGTTGGTTGCTGGTGCCGGACGAGCTACGCGCGCCGGTCGACCGGCTGGTCGGCAACTTCGCGCTCTGCCCGCCGGCCTTGTCCCAGCACGCGGCACTGGCCGCCTTCGAGGCCTATGCGGAGCTGGACGCCAACGTCGCCCGCTACCGGGTCAACCGCGACCTGCTGTTGCGTCGGCTACCCGAGATCGGGCTGGACCGGTTGGCGCCGGCCGACGGGGCGTTCTACATCTACGCCGATGTGTCGGCCTATACCGGTGACTCGCTCGGCTGGGTCCGACAGCTGCTGGCCGAGACCGGGGTGGCGCTGGCCCCGGGCATCGACTTCGACACGGTTCGCGGTCAGCACCACGCCCGGCTGTCCTTTGCCGGGGATACAGGAGAAATCTCGAATGCGGTCGACGCCCTCGGCGCCTACCTGCATCGCTGAGCGCTCAGCCCAGGTCGTTGCGCGAGAGCAGCAGTCGGCGGAAGCCGGCCAGCCGGGCCGTCGAGGAGTTGCCCTCGGCCACCCAGGCGTCGAGCCGACAACCCTCCGAGGCCGCCAGGTGCTCGCACCCGCGGGGGCACTGGACCGCACCGTCCTCCAGGTCCGGGAAGGCCCAGAGCAGATCTTGCGCGCTGACGTGCGCCAGCCCGAACGAACGCACGCCGGGGGTGTCGATCACCCAGCCACGCAGGGGCGAGGGCAACGGCAGCGCGAACACCGAGGTGGAGGTGTGCCGGCCCTTGCCGATGTCGCTGACCACACCGGTCGAGCGGGCCGCACCCGGCACCAGCGCGTTCACCAGGGTCGATTTGCCGACGCCGGAATGGCCTACGAACACAGTGGTCTTGCCGTCGAGCAGGTGCTGGATCGGGGCCAGGTCCGCGCCTCGCGAAGTGACCAGGGCCGGGATGTCGAGATCGGCGTAGTTGGCCAGTACCTCCTCCGGCGTGGCGAGATCAGCCTTGGTCAACAACAGGATCGGCTCCATGCCGGCGGTCAGCGCCGCCACCACGCAGCGATCGATGAGTCCGTAGGCCGGGGCCGGTGAGGCCAACGCGGCGACGATCAGCAATTGCTCGGCGTTGGCCACGATCACCCGTTCGAACGGGTCGTTGTCGTCGGCGGTGCGTCGCAACAGGGTGTCGCGATCGGCGATCCGGACGATCCGGGCCAGCGTGTCCTGCTCGCCGGTCAGGTCCCCCACCACCGAGACCCGGTCACCCACCGCGATCGACTTGCGGCCCAGTTCGCGAGCCCGCATCGCGGTCAACTGCACGTCGGAGCCGAGCAACAGCACGGTGAACCGGCCGCGATCGATCGTCACGACCATGCCCTCGAGGGCGTCGGCGTGGGCCGGCCGTTGCTTGCTCCGAGCGCGACTGCCGTAGCGCGACGGTCGGTTGCGTACGTCGTCCTCGTCGAGCCGGCGAGTGTCCCGGCGGGCCATCAGCCCGCCCCGGTCGGTCGGATCAGCGCGGTCGCCGAGCTCAGCAACGCGTCACGCCGACTGTTCCAGCATCGCGTTCCACAACCCCGGGAAGTCGGCCAGGGTCTTGCTGGTACAGGCGATGTCGTCGATCTCCAGACCGCGCACGGCGAGTCCGAGCAGGGCCCCGGCCTGGGCCATCCGGTGATCGGCATAGGCGTGCCACCGCACCGGCTGCAACGCGGTCGGCCGGATCACCAGGCCGTCGTCGGTCTCGGTCACATCGCAGCCGGTCGCGGCCAGTTCGGTGCGCAGCGCGGCCAGCCGATCGGTCTCGTGTCCTCGGATGTGGGCGACGCCGCTGATCCGGGACTCGCCGTCGGCAAGCGCACATAACGCGGCGATCACCGGTGTCAGCTCGCTGGCCTCGTGCAGGTCGACCTGGATCGGGCTGATCACGCCGGTGCCGGTCGTGGTCAGGCCCTCGGCGGTCAGGGTCACCGATGCGCCCATCCGGGTCAGCAGCTCGGCCAACAGGGCACCGGGCTGGCTGGTCTGGCTCGGCCACCGCGGCACCGTGACCTGCCCACCGGTGACGAGGGCGGCGGCCAAGAATGCGGCCGCGTTGGACAGATCGGGTTCGATCACCTGGTCGGGCAGATCGAGCTTGCCGGCCGAGACCAGCCAGCGGCGTTCGGACACCGTCTCGATCGCACCGCCGGCCTCGAGCACGCCGGCGATGGTCATCTCGATGTGCGGCAGCGACGGCACGCTGGCGCCGACCTGCCGGATGTCGGCGCCCTGGTCGAACCGGGACGCGGCCAGCAACAGCGCCGACACGAATTGCGAGGACGCCGAGGAATCCAGCTCGATGACGCCGCCCCGTAACCCGCCGGTCCCGTAGATGGCAAACGGCAATTGGTTGCCATCGACCACGGCACCGGCCGCGCGCAGGGCATCCAACAGGACGCTCATCGGCCGGGTGCGGGCGTGCGGATCGCCGTCGAACCGGCTGTCCCCGGACGCCAGTGCGGCCAGCGGCGGGACGAAGCGCATCACCGTGCCGGCCAAGCCGCATTCGACGTCGCCGCCGTGCAGTGGCCCGGGCGTGACCACCCAGTCCGATCCCTCGTCGGTGATCTCGATCCCCAGTGATCGCAGGGCATCTGCCATCAACAGGGTGTCCCGAGCCCGAAGTGGGGCGGTGATCCGGGTCGGCGTCTCCGACAGCGCGGCCAGGGTCAGCGCCCGGTTGGTCAGCGACTTCGAACCGGGCAGCTCGACGGTGGCCGCCAGCCGACCACGGGCCGTCGGCGCGGGCCAGGCGGAAAGTTCACTCACCCTTCCATTATGGGCGAAGCCCGGCCGGGCTGGCCTCCCCGCCGGGTTCCGATCCCCGGTGGCTCTGCGGTGGCCCCTCCGAACAGGGAGTATCACGCTCCGGGTGGCCCGCTCCAGACTGACAACGGGCCCGCCAAATCGAAGGAGCGCATCCATGTTTCCGGCTCTCGCGCACGTAGCCGTCACCGTCACCGATCTGGATCGGAGCACCGCCTGGTACCGCGGACTCTTCGGCAGTGATCCGGTCCTGGACGAGGACGAGACCACCGGCAACTTCCACCACACCGTGTTCGTGCTCGACAACGGCCAGCTGTTCGGTCTGCACACCCACCCCGGCACTCGGCCGGAACGAGCCTTCGACGAGCACGACCCCGGACTGGACCACGTGGCTTTCAGCTGTGCGGACCGGGCTGAACTCGAATCCTGGCAGGCCAAGCTGGACGAGCTCGGCTATGCGCACGGCGGCATCGTCGACGCGCACTACGGCTCCGGGCTGTCCTTCCGCGACCCGGACGGCGTTGCCCTGGAGTTCTTCGCCCCGCCCGCCGGCTAGGCCCGAGCGTCCGATCGGGCGTCGAATCGGATATCGGGACCGGTGGTCAGACCCGGCCGGTAGCGTGCTCAAGCATGTGTGGGCGTTATGTTTCAGCCAAGACCACCAGTGATCTGCTGGACGAGTTCGACGCGGTGGACGAGACCGACGGCGCGGCCACCGAGACCGACTACAACGTCGCCCCGACCACCAGCGTGCGGATCGTGGTGGACCGCGTACCGCACGGCGAGCCCAAGGACACCCCGCCGGTCCGCCAGCTCAGGGTGGCGCGCTGGGGCCTGGTGCCGTCCTGGGCCAAGGACATCTCGGTCGGCAACCGGATGTTCAACGCCCGGGCCGAATCGATGACCGAGAAGTCGGCGTTCACCCGTCCGTTCGCCGTCCGCCGGTGCCTGATCCCGGCCGACGGCTGGTACGAGTGGCAGAAGCTCGAGGGACCGGACGGCAAACCGAGCAAGCAACCGTTCCTGATGATCCCGCCCGACGGACACTCCCTGGGTCTGGCCGGACTGTATGAGTTCTGGAAGCCCAAAGGTGCCGAGGAGGCCGACTGGCTGGTCAGCGCGACCATCCTGACCGTCGGTTCGCAAGGCCCACTGGCCGAGATCCACGACCGGATGCCACTCGTGCTACCGCGGGCGAGCTGGGCCCGATGGCTCGATCCGGCCCAGCCGGGGCCGAAGGAACTGCTCCAGCCGCAGGACGAGACCGCGCAGGAGCACCTGGAGCTGCGGCCGGTGTCGAGTCGGGTCAACAGCGTGGCCAACAACGCCGCCGACCTGCTCGATCGGGTCGAGCCGGCTCCTCGGGCCCAGGAACTGTTCTGATGCCGCGTCTGACCATCGAGACAGCGACCGGACCGGCCTGGGTCGATCTGGATCAGGCCAGTGGGGCAGACACGCTGCTGGTGATCGGCCACGGTGCCGGGGGCACGGTCGAATCCGCCGATCTGGTCAGCATCCGCGACGCCTGTGTCGGGGTCGGCATCAGTGTGGCCCGGGTGACCCAGCCCTACCGGGTCGCCGGCAAGAAGGCGCCGCCGACGGCCGCGGCCCTGGATGCGGCGTGGGCCGCGGTCATCAACTCACTCGGGCGCCGCAAGGCGACCAAGCAACTGCGGTTCGTCTATGCTGGCCGCTCGTCGGGGGCCCGCGTCGCCTGCCGGACCTCGGCCGACCCCAACCTGCAGCCGGCGGCATCGGCGGTGGTCGCGATCGCGTTTCCCGTTCATCCACCGGGAAAACCCGAGAAATCCCGGCTGGGCGAGCTTGATGCCGTGCCCGCCCCGGTGCTGGTGGTGCAGGGCCGGTCCGACGCGTTCGGCCAGCCTCCAGAGCGGTCGGGTCGCACGCTGGTATCGGTCGACGGTGATCATTCGCTGAAGAAATCGGCGCCCGAGGTCGGTCCGATCGTGGCCGGCTGGCTGAGGAAGAACCTGTCCGCTGGGTGAGTGACAAATGTCGGCGACGCGTGCCAGAGTCCGAAGCATGACCGCTGACAACACCGCCGTGGCCGAATTCCTGGCTGCTCGTGACCTCCTGCTCGATTGCCGGGGCGACTACGCCCGCGCCTACGCCGACTTCCGCTGGCCCGAGCCGGAGCACTTCAACTGGGCGCTGGACTACTTCGACGGCGTGCTGGCGGTTGAGCGGGGTGAGCAACAAGGCCTGCGGCTGATCGAGGACGACGGCTCGGTGGCCGGCTACACCTTCGCCGAGCTGTCCCGGCGCTCGTCCCAGCTGGCCGGTTGGCTGCAGAGCAAGGGCGTCGCCCGGGGCATGCGGGTGCTGCTGGTGCTGGGCAACCAGGTCGAGTTGTGGGAGTCGATGCTGGCCTGTATCAAGCTCGGCGCGGTGATCATCCCGGCCACCACCCTGCTGTCCGAGGCCGACCTGGCCGACCGGCTGGATCGGGGAGCCGTCGGAGCGGTCATAGCCCGATCAGATCTGACGGCAAGCTTCGGCGCACCCGGCGAGTGGCTACCGGTAGCCGTCGGCGGTCCGGTCGAGAAGTGGCTCGGCTATCAAGATTTCGCCGTGTTCAACGGGCAATTTCAACCGGACGCCCCGACGATCGGCACCGATCCGCTGCTGCTCTACTTCACCTCCGGGACGACCTCGAAACCCAAGTTGGTCGAGCACACTCACCTCAGCTACCCGGTCGGGCACCTGTCGACCATGTACTGGATCGGCCTGCAGCCCGGCGATGTGCACCTCAACGTCTCCTCGCCCGGGTGGGCCAAGCACGCGTGGTCCTGCTTCTTCGCGCCCTGGAACGCCGGAGCAACCGTCGTGCTGTTCAACTACGTGCGGTTCGATGCGGCTCGGATGCTGGACGTGTTGCGGGATCAGCAGGTGACCACGTTCTGCGCACCGCCGACGGTCTGGCGGATGCTCGTGCAGCAAGACCTGACCCAGTGGCAACTGCCGCTGCGGGAGTTGGTCGGAGCCGGCGAACCGCTGAATCCCGAGATCATCGAACAAGTCCGCCGGGCCTGGGACATCACCATCCGGGACGGTTTCGGTCAGACCGAGACCACCTGCCAGATCGGAAATCCGCCCGGCGAACCGGTCAAGACCGGCTCGATGGGCCGACCGCTACCGGGCTACACGGTGGTGCTGGGTGACCCGGTCAGCGGTGAGCGCCGGCCCGACGCGGCAGCGCTCACCGAGGGTGAGATCTGCCTGGATCTGTCCAAGCGTCCGCTCGCGCTCATGACCGGCTACCGCGACGACACCGAACGCAACGACGCGGCGATGGCGCACGGGCTCTATCACACCGGCGACGTGGCCAGCGTCGACGAAGACGGCTACCTGACCTATGTCGGGCGAACCGATGACGTGTTCAAGTCCAGTGACTACCGGATCAGTCCGTTCGAATTGGAGAGCGTGCTGATCGAACATCCGGCCGTCGCCGAGGCCGCCGTGGTGCCGGCACCGGACGCGGTGCGGCTGTCGGTGCCCAAAGCCTATGTCGTGCTGGCCGCCGGTTACGAGCCGAATGCCGATACGGCGCAGTCGATTCTCGATTACTGCCGAGCCCACCTGGCGCCCTACAAACGGATTCGCCGGCTGGAGTTCGCCGACCTGCCCAAGACCATCAGCGGCAAGATCCGGCGGGTCGAACTGCGCGGGGCCGAGAACGAACGCGGCGACGGGCGGGCTGCCGGGGAGTTTCGCGAGGAGGACTTCAAGTAGCCCAAGGCCTTTCGACCGGCCGGGGGAGCGGCAGCCCACCGGGGCGCCGAGCTGACGAGCGATCAGCCGGTGGCGATGTCCGCGACCGAGGCGTCCGCGGCGCTGACCAGGTCGTGCGGGGCCAGACCGAGTTGCAGGCCACGCTTACCGGCCGAGACGAACATCGTGTCGAACCCGTAGGCAGAGGAGTCCACGACGACCGGGATCCGGCTGCGATGACCGAGTGGGCTGATCCCGCCGAGGACATAGCCCGTGGCCCGCTGAGCCTTGGCCGGCTCGGCCATCTCGGCCTTACGGCCCCCGACGGCGGCGGCCAGCGCCTTCAGATCGAGCCGACCGGCAACCGGCACCACCGCGCAGACCAGTGACGAATCGACCGTCGCGATCAGGGTCTTGAAGATCTGCCGGGCGTCGATGCCGAGCTGGTCGGCCGCTTCTTCGCCGTAGGACTCGGCCCGGGCATCGTGCTGGTAGGGATGCGTGGTGTAACTGATCTTGGCCTTGTCCAACGCTGTGGTGGCCGGGGTTCCGCCGCTCATGAGCCGATATCCTGCCGTATCGCCGCGTCCGGCATGGGTCAGGATGGACGGCATGCAGCAGATAAGCATCAGCGGTGACGGCATCCGGCTCGGTCAGTTCCTCAAGCTGGTCGACATGGTCGATCAAGGCTCTGACGTGAAGGAACTGCTGGCCACCGGGGTCGTCACCGTCAACGGTGAAACCGAGACCCGACGCGGTCGACAGCTCACCCAGGGTGATGTGGTGACCGTACGTGAGCAGCGCTTCACGCTCAGCTGATCGAAAATGTGCTTTGTGTTAAAGGCTTTTCCTCAAGCTTGCTGTCCGCGCCGTTAGGGGCGGATGATCAAGAGCTGGGGGTGGTTGATGTGTCGATGAGCCTGTCGATGCCGTACAGCGACGGTGCTGGTCGGCGCTGGGGCCATTACGGCCCGCGCCTCATCGCGGGTTCGATCCTCGTGATCATTGCGCTGGAGTTCCGTCCGTATGACCTGACGGCCGCGACCTTGATCGGGACATTGGCGCTGCTCGGCTTCGTCATCGTGACCTGGCTGAAGATGCGGCAGCACGACCGCGGCCTGTGCGAACGGTGCATGAGTTCGATGCCGCTGAACGCGACCGAGCACGCGGCCCGCTACACCCGTCGGTTCTGGCTGGCCCACAGCGGCGGCAATCCTCGCTATGTGGTGCCTTACATGGTGCTGCTGATCGCGACGAACTTCTTGACCAGCACGCCCGGACGCATCCTGTGGGCGCTGATACAGTCCACGATGATCTATCTGATCCTGGCCTACTCCACTCACCGCAAACTGCAACCCTGGTGCCCCTGGTGCTCGGACGGTGGTGGCGGAAGCGAGCAGTCCGACGTCGAACCCGATCTGCCCCGAGGCGACGACCGTCAACTGGTCTGAGGCCTGGTTCGTCGGGACGAAATACCGACGGGCCGGAGCAAGGGAATGGATCGGACAACCGGAGATGTTCCACCTGGCGACGGCACCGCAACCGTGGTGAACGCCGAATCGCAGGAGGATCGATGTTGGTGCTCGAGTCGCGTAGTCGACCGGCCGCCACCGAAATCACGGTGAGCGGGCCTCGCACCGTAAACTCTGCCTCGCCCAGGTTGATCAGCAACCGGGCCGAGGGAAGAGGGACCGCAGTGGCTGAAGAAACCGTCGAGGAGCGCCGCGCTCGCTTCGAGCGGGACGCGCTGCCCTATCTCGACCAGCTGTATGCCGCCGCGATGCGGATGACCCGCAACCCGGCCGACGCCGAGGACCTGGTGCAGGAGACCTTCGTCAAGGCCTTCGCTGCCTTCCACCAGTTCCAGGAAGGCACCAACCTCAAGGCGTGGTTGTACCGGATCCTGACCAACAGTTTCATCAATACCTATCGCAAGAAGCAGCGCCAGCCGCAGCAGAGCAATTCCGAGAACATCGAGGACTGGCAGCTGCATGCCGCCGAGTCGCACACCTCGACCGGGCTGCGCTCGGCCGAGATGGAAGCGCTGGACCACCTGCCGGACTCCGACGTCAAGGATGCCCTGCAGTCGTTGCCCGAAGACTTCCGCCTGGCGGTGTATCTCGCCGACGTCGAGGGGTTCGCGTACAAGGAGATCGCCGAGATCATGGACACCCCGATCGGGACCGTGATGTCGCGCCTGCACCGTGGCCGCAAGCAGCTGCAGGTGCAGTTGGCCGACTACGCGCGCAATCGGGGATTGGTCAAGAGTGGGTCTGAAGGAGACAAGTCGTGACCGGATTCGGCCCGGGTGGCCTGGACTGTGACGAGGTATTGGCTGATGTGTACCTCTACCTGGATGACGAGACCGACGATGCGGCCCGCGGCCGTATCCGGGCTCACCTGGACGACTGCGCGCCCTGCCTGCGTCAGTTCGGGCTCGAGCAGGACGTGAAGTCGCTGGTGGCCCGGACCTGTGGGGGCGACGTCGCCCCGGTGCCGCTGAAGGAGCGGATCCGGGTCCGGCTCACCCAGGTGACGATCGAGACCACGACGCTCGAGTACCGGCCCGAATAGCCGCGATGTGAATGCAAAGCCGGTTCCCGCCACTGCAGCGGGAACCGGCTTTTGCTTTACCCGACAGGGTGACTACGCCTCGGCCGGGGCTGGGATGCCACCGTCGGTGCCGGGCAGCGACCGCTCGTTGTCGGCTTCGGAGTAGTAGTCCTCATCGGTCGTGTGGTCGGTACCGGCCGGCACCTTGACCGCGCGCAGTACCACCGTCAGCACCACGCTGACCACGATGTTGATCACGATCGCCGAGAACGCGATGTAGACCTTGGTGTGGGTGAACGGGA
>CAZZZW010000066.1:4772-15539 GCA_964658795.1 Phormidium nigroviride PCC 7112 | reverse complement strand
AATCGGATTAGGGTCGGCAGATCGGCGTCCGGCGGAGCGTCCTCGGCGACCTGGTGAATCAGTGTGCCGAGCGCGGCGGCCGTCTGGTCGTTGGCGTCGGCCGCACCCAGCTCCATCAGCAGCGCGCGGAGCTGGCAGTCGGTGTAGGCCTCGAACTTCGACGGCCGGATCGGCACCGGGCCCCGGGCCGGATCGCGGATCGGTCGGGTGGTCGAGATGGCCGAGAGACCCCACCAACGCCGTGGGTCTGCGCCCGGCACACCCGCCGCTGCCAGCCGAGCCAATTGGGTCGCAGCGGCCGACCGCAGGCCTTCTTCGCTGCTCTCGTCGGTCAGGGCGGCACGCAGTTCGGCGACCAGGCCGGGCAGTTCGAAGCGCCGGCCGGTGAAGTCCAACTCCCGCTCCGGTTCGGTCTCCGGCCGAGGATCGAGCTCATCCAGGAACCGGGACGGCTGGGTGTCCTCGTTGGCCACCGCACTGACCAGCAGCTGCTCGCTAGCACGGGTGATTGCCACGTAGAACAAACGACGTTCCTCGATCAGCCGCTCGGCCAGCTGGCCGGAGCTGACCGGTGGCCGCTGCGCATGCAGGTCCACCAGCAGGTCGGCGCCGAGCAGGGATCCCTGCCGCCGCAGGTTCGGCCAGCTACCGTCCTGCACGCCGGCGACGCAGACCACCTTCCATTCCAAACCCTTACTGGCGTGCGCGGTCAGGATCGCGACCTCGTCCACCACCTGCCGTGGACGAGCGGTCTCGGTGTCGGTGATCTGCAGTTGGCCGATCCACTCGCGCAACTGCCGAGCACTGCCGTCGGCACCGCCGCCGGGGCTGCGATCGGACACCTTCGCCGCCTCGGCGAACAGGGCCAGCACCGAGTCCAGCGCGCGGTCGGCCCGACTGGCATCGCCGGCCGCCACCGGGTCCAGGCTGCGGCTGTTCAGCCTGGACGCCAGACCGCTGGCCTGCCACACCGCCCACAGCACGTCCTCGGCCGCGGCGCCGTCCGCGGCCATCGCCAGCCGGCCGGCCTCGGTCACCTGGTGCAGCCGTAGCGCCGGGGCCCGCACCGATTCGGGCAGCCAGGCCACCGCCGTGATGTCGGTGACCAGATCGGCCAAGGTCAGGGCGCCGTCCGGAACTCGACGTAGCTGGCGGCGCATCCGCAATACCTGCAACGGATCGGCCCGGCCGATCTGGCTCAGCAGCAGGGACTCGGCCAGCACCGGTGTCACCGTGGCCGGATCGGTCACACAACGCAGCAGGTCCAGTAGCAGGGCCACCACCGGTTCATCGGTCAGCGGCCCCTGGACGGGTTGCCCGACCGGGACGCCGGCGGCGGCCAGGCCCCGGCGCAGCGTGTCGGCGGACGGCCCGGACGATCGCACCAGCACGGCCATCTGCGACCAGGCCACCCCCTGCTCGGCGTGCGCGCGTCGTAGAGTGGCCGCGATCCGGGCTGCCTCATGGCTGGCCGATCCGAAGACCGCCACCGACACCACACCAGGCACCGCCTCTGGTACCGGGATCAGCCGACGATGCTGGGCCGGTCCGCTGAGGCGCGCGGCGATCCGCCGGGAGCCGACCAGCAGCTCGGTGCCCAGCCGTCGCGAGGTGGTCAGGGCGACGCTGGCGATCGGCGCGGACAGTTCCAGTTGGCCACCCGGCGGCTCGGCCCGCACGCCCAGATCACCCAGTAGTCCGAAGTGGTTGTCGATGTCGGCCATCGCGCCCTGCTCGGCACCACGGAAGGAGTAGATGGCCTGGTCCGGATCGCCGAACAGCACCAGCTCGTCGGCCCCGTCGGCAACCAGCTTCAGCAGTTCGAGCTGCGCGGGGTCGGTGTCCTGGTATTCGTCGACGAAGATCCGACGGCGCTGTTGCCGTTCTGCCTGCAACAGCTCAGGATTGTCGTGCAGCTCGGCGATCGCCCGTTGAATCAGCTCGGCCGCGTCGAACGCGCCCGGAGCCTTCAGCGAGGTCACCTGCAGGTATTCGGTGTAGACCCGGGCCGCCACGATCCAGTCCGGCCGGTCATGCCTACGCCCCAGTGCGGCCAGTTCGCGCGGTTCGATGTCGCGTTCGACCGCGCGCATCAGCAGCTCGCGAAGTTCGTCGGCGAACGCCTGCGTGCGGGCGGCAGCGGCCAGTTCGGCCGGCCAGACGTCGGCGCCGTCGGCCAGTCGCCCGGCCAGCAACTCGCGCAAGGTCACGTCCTGTTCCGAACCGGACAGCAGCCGGGGTGCGGGGTCGCCGTTGAGCACGGCCGCCCGGCGCACCAGCCCGAAGGCGTAGGAGTGGAAGGTCCGGGCCACCGGCTCGGCAATGGTGTGCTGCAGCCGCGCGGTGAGCTGATCCCGGAGCTGGCCGGCCGCGCGCCGGGAGAACGTCAACAACAGCAGGTTGGCCACCGGCACCCCGCGTTCGACCCGGGTGGCGGCCGCCTCGATCAGCGTCCGGGTCTTGCCCGTACCCGGACCGGCCAGCACCCGGAGCACGCCCCGATCGTGCTCGATGACCTGCCGTTGCCCGGTGTCGAGAACCAACGCCGTCGGCTCCGGCCGGGTCGGCCGAAGCAGGCGGAAGGACGTGGAGGCGGGCACGGATCAATCCCACCACAGCGGTCCGACAAGAATCGTCAGCGGCCGTCCCAGCGGGCCGCGCGCATGTCGACCCGCTCGCCTCGCATCGGCACGTTCTCCTCGGCCAGCCGGCGCGACTGTTCGTCGCGGATGTGCGGCGCCGACGAGCCGTCAGCCCGCAACACCCGCCACCAAGGCACGGTCGCCCCCTCGGTCGCCATGATCCGGCCGACGTTGCGCGCGGCCCGGGTGTGGACGAACTCGGCAACGTCGGAGTAGGCCATCACCTTGCCGCGAGGTATCAGCTCCACGCAGGCCAACACCCTTTCCGGCAGAGGCAATCCCTCGTCGAGCGCGCGCCGGCGCAGCGCCGCCCGAGAGGTCGCGGCCCGGGACGGCATCGGCTCAGTAGGACGGTAGCGACGGATCGATCTGGTTGACCCAGGCCGTCACGCCGCCCTGCACGTGCACCGCGTCGGAGAACCCCGCACCCTTGACCGCGGCCAGGGTCTCGGCCGACCGGACACCGGTCTTGCAGTACATGACGATCTGCTTGTCCTGAGGAAGCCGGGACAGCGCATCGCCGCGCAGGATCTCGTCCTTCGGGATCAGCGTCGCGCCCGGGATCTTGACGATCTCCCACTCGGCCGGCTCGCGGACGTCGACCAGGAAGGTCGGCTTGCCCGAGTCCAGCAGGTCCTTCAGCTCGGCCGCGGTGATGGTGGAACCGGCGGCGGCCGCCTGGGCCTCCTCCGACACCACACCGCAGAACGCCTCGTAGTCGATCAGCTCGGTGATCTTCGGGGTGTTCGGGTCCTTGCGGATGCTGACCTGGTTGTAGGTCATCTCCAGTGCGTCATAGATCATCAGCCGGCCCAGCAGCGTCTCGCCGATACCGGTGATGAGCTTGATCGCCTCGGTGGCCATGATCGATCCGATCGAGGCACACAGCACGCCCAGCACGCCACCCTCGGCGCAGGACGGAACCATGCCGGGCGGCGGCGGGTCCGGGTAGAGGTCGCGGTAGTTCGGTCCGTACTCGTCCCAGAACACCGAGGCCTGGCCGTCGAAACGGTAGATCGAACCCCAGACGTAGGGCTTGCCGAGCAGGACGCAAGCGTCGTTGACCAGGTAGCGGGTGGCGAAGTTGTCGGTGCCGTCGACGATCAGGTCGTACTGGCCGAAGATATCGAGCACGTTGTCGTTCTCGAGCCGCACGTCGTGGATCACCACGTTGACCAGTGGATTGATCTCCTGCACGCTGTCTCGCGCGGACTCCGCCTTCGGCCGGCCGATGTCGGACTGGCCGTGGATGATCTGGCGCTGCAGGTTCGATTCGTCCACCACGTCGAACTCGACGATGCCGAGCGTGCCCACACCCGCGGCGGCCAGGTACATCAGCGCCGGGGAACCGAGACCGCCGGCGCCCACGCACAGCACCTTGGCGTTCTTGAGCCGCTTCTGCCCGACCATCGCGACGTCCGGGATGATCAGGTGGCGGCTGTAACGGCGGACCTCATCGATGGTGAGTTCGTCGGCCGGTTCAACGAGCGGTGGCAAAGACACGGGTAATCGCTTCCTATCGACGAGCTGGATCTACCGCCACAACGCCGGGACGGCCGCAACCGATTCCCATTCTGCCAATCGGAGGAGGATCAGCTGGCGTTGCGGGTGTAGAAGTCCATGTCCGGGCCGTCACCGGCCTGCTCGGCCCCGGGCGCATCCGGATTGTTGGGCGGGTAGGGCCACGGGTTGGCCTGGCAGATCTTGCCGCTGGCAGTCTTGGTGCCGATGGTCTGCTGCATCATCACCGGGGCCAGGCCGCTGTTCAGGCACTGGTGGGCGTGGTTGTGGCCGAGCGCGTGGCCGACCTCGTGATTCACCGCGTAGATCCGATAGGTGGCCAGATCGCTGGAGTACACCTTGGCGCCCCGGACCCACCGGGCCACGTTCAGCACCACCCGGGCCTGGCCGCCGTCGTAGCAGGAGGTTTCCACCGGCAACGAATAGCCGCACAGGCCCCGGACGGTCATGGACGAGGTCAGGCTGACGTGGAAGGTCGCCTCATCGGGCGTGGCCACCCGCTGCAGTTGGACGTTGCCGGTGCCGGTCCAGGACTTTGCGTTGGTCAGTGAGCTCATCACCACCGAGGCGAACTGGTTCAGGTCGACCCCGGTCACACCGTTCTCGACCTGGATATCGAACTTGAACAGCTGCCCACCGGTGCCATAGACCTTGGAGGTGCCGGCGATCTCGCTGTAGGTGCCGTTGCCGGTGGTCGAATATTTGGGCCCGGGCGGCAACTGCAAGGCCGGTAGGGCCGAGTTCAGCGCACCGGCACCGGGGTCATCGCTCTTGAGCTGACCGTTGGACGCGGCTACCGGCGGGGTGCTGGCGCCGGCGGCCGTTCCGCCCACTGCCGGCGTCTTGGCCGCGGGCGAACCGCTGATGCTCTGCCGGACCTTGGCATTGTTGGTCGTGAACAGGGCGAGCACGGTGACGACGGCCAGCACGGGCAAGGCATACGCGCGCCAGCCGTAGCGACGGGCGAAGCGGGACCAGCCTCCGGCCGGACCGGAGCCGGCCGGGGGACGACCGGCGGCCGGGCGTTGCGTCGACGGCGGTGCTGACGGCGGGCGCTGGCCGGGCGGGGCGCTCGGACGGGTCACCCGCCCAGCGTGCCACATCGGCCGGGGCCAACCGGCCTTTCGCCACGCGGCGTCGAACGGCTGGCTGTCAGCTGCGGCTGCGAGCCACCAGGGCCAACACGGCGCGGGCTGTGGTGACCGGATCCTCGAGCTGCGCGGTGTGTCCGATGTCGTTGAGCACCAGCAAGCTGGAATCCGGGATCCGGGCCGCGACCTTGGGAGCGTTCGAGACATCCACCAGCTGGTCCCGATCACCCCAGATCACCAGCGTCGGCGCCTCGATCGCGGCCATCATGCGCCACGGCGAGTTCTTGCCGTAGGTCGTGTAGTTGCGGGCCAGGCCGCGGAACGATCGCATCAGCGCCTCCCCGGACCAGGGCAGCCCCCGGCGGTAGGTCACCTCCTCGGTGGCCTCGGCGATCCGGTTCGCCGGCACCCGCTCGGGATGGGCGAAGCACAGGTTGATCAACGCACGGGCCCGCCGCTCGGCCGGATGCCGATCGAGCTTGGCGACGGCCCGGGAACCGAGTCCCGGCACCAACAACAGCGGCATCAACAGGTCCGAGCCCTTGTGCGGCCGGATGTCGGGTACGGCCGGAGACACCAGGGTCAACGTGCGGACCAGGTCCGGCCGGGTCGCCGCGAGCTGGATCGAGATAGCTCCGCCCATCGAGTTCCCGATGAGGTGCACCGGTCCGCGACCGGATTGCTCGAGATGGCGGATCACCAGTCGGGTGTGCGCGCGGATGGAGTAGTCCCGCTCGGGCGACGGTCCGGAGCGGCCGAAACCGGGCAGGTCGATCGCCTCGCCGGCGAAATAGGGCGACAGCAGGTCGGCGAGGTCGGTGAAGTTGGTGGAGGCACCACCCAGGCCGTGCACATAGAGCGCCGGTTCGGCGTCCGGGTTCGTCGACGGGGTGGTCCGGCGGAAGATCCGTGCCTTCCCCACCGCGATCTCCTCGCCGGCCCAGGGCGGACGGCTGCTGTCCAACGGCGCGAGCGGGTACTCATCCGGACCGGCCAGCTCAGCGACGCTGATCCGGCGCTGGTGCGCCGATGCCGGTTTCGATACCTGGTTGGAGGTGGAGGTCGAGGTCACCCGGCCGAGGTTACTCGTCGGTAGCGACCAGGGCACCGCGATCCAGGCGGACCGGAATCGGATCGACGATGTCGAAGGAATGGATGCCGGCTGGTTCCTGGTTCCGGAAGCCGAGCAGTGCCCACCGTCCGTTGCGCTGCCGCACCAGCGGAGCGGCGAACAGGGTCGGCTCGGCCACGAACGGACGGGCGGCGGCGAGGTCCCAGGGGCCGGCGAGGGAGTCGCCGACGACCGACCAGGTGCAGAACGGGCCGTACTCGGCGCGACGCGCCCGACTCTGCTCCTGCGGATGGCAGGTGAACACGAGGGTCGGCGAGCCGTCGATGAGGCGCACCTGGGGTACCTCGAGCTGGCCGAAGCCATGGCCGGGCGAACAGACCGGTGGGCCGACCCGCCACTGCAGCAGATCTTCGCTGCGGGCCTCGGCCAGCACGCCGTCCTCGAGCCGGGCCGCTCCCCGCGCCCGGGCGGTGATGAGCATCCGCCAGCCGTCCCCGTCCGGATCCCGGAAGACGAACGGGTCGCGCCAGGTCTCGCTGGGCCGATCTCCACCGGCCTCGACTTCGGGCAGGGTCTGGTACCAACGCGGGTCGGGCCGCACGATCGGCTGATCGGTGATGCGCTGCCAGGTGTAGAGATCACGGGAGGTGACCAGACCGATCCGCTGGTCCCGCAGTTCGTAGCCCCGGGTGGAGATCGCCGTGTAGAACATTGCCCATTCGCCACCGTCGGCCCGTACCACCGAACCGGTCCAGGTGGCCAGGTCGTCCCAGCCGTCCGGGTCCGGACCGAGGGCCTGCGGTTCGACCTGCCAGTTCGTCAGATCGGTCGAGGTGGCGTGGCCGACGGTGGCCCGGGCGTGTCGCAGTGAAGGGTCTTCCAGGGCTCGCGGCGCCTGCAGGTAGTAGAGGTGATAGACCTCGCCGTCGTCGGCGATCCAGCTGTCCCAGATCCAGTTCTCCGCCAGCGTCAGCATCGTCCCGGCCTCCTTCGGCACCGGCCCCGTCGGGCATGGTCGGCCACGTGTTCGGTGCGCTGCCGGGCAACCTACAACGCAAGGCAGTTACCGCTCGGTACGATCGCAGCCAAGCCATCCACCGCCAGCTGCAGACGAGAGGTCGACATGACCGACACCGTGGACGCCTCACGAGGTGCCCGGCTGCCTCGTTCGGCTCGGCGTAAGCAACTGCTGGCTGCGGCGCAGGAGGTCTTCGTCAACAACGGCTACCACGCGGCCGCGATGGATGACATCGCCGTGCGGGCCGGGGTGTCCAAGCCGGTGCTCTACCAACATTTCCCAGGCAAGCTCGACCTGTACCTGGCCTTGCTCGACACCCACGCCGAGGACGTGCTGGACCGGGTCCGGCGGGCCTTGGCCGAGACCGACGACAACCGGGTCCGGGTGCACAACGTGCTGACCGCGTACTTCGACTTCGTCGACGGCGAGGACCGAGGCGACTCCGGGGCGTTCCGCCTGATCTTCGAGTCGGACCTGGGCAACGAGCCGGCCGTGCGTGAACGGGTCGACCGGGTCGGCCGGCTCACCATGCAGGCAGTGGCCGACACGGTGGCCTCCGACACCGGGTTGAGCCGGGAGCAGGCCGAGCTGCTGTCGGTCGCGCTGACCGGCGCTGCCCAGATCGCGGCGACCTGGTGGTTGGACGCGGACCGGCCGATTCCGAAGGCCGAGGCCGTCCGGCTGCTCGAGAGCCTGCAATGGCGGGGCATCTCGAACTTCCCGCGCCAGGGCGGCGAGCTCCGCTGACACGCCTGCGGCGCCGGCTGACGGCCTTCGTCGAGGTAGCGCCGGCCGCCGTTCGCTGACAGCGCAGCGCCCCGGGCGGGTTCCACGGTCGGCGTCGGATAGCGTTGAAAGACAAGTTCCATGTACGCCTCAGGTTCGGCCCGAGGCATGATTTCTGGAGGCTCCTGGTGGAGGTCAAGATCGGCGTTCTGCACACCCCGCGTGAGATCACGCTGGAGAGCGACCAGACCCCGGAAGAAATCACCGAACTCGTGTCGACCGCGCTCAAGAGCGTGGACGGCCAGCTCACCCTGACCGACGAGCGTGGCCGCAAGATCATCGTGCCGGCGAACCTGGTCGCCTACGTCGAAATCGCCCAGGCCGACACGCGCCGGGTCGGCTTCGCCGGCTAGAGCGAGTTTCGCCTCAGTTCGACAGGCCGATCGCGGTCATCCGAGCCACGTGTTTGTCGGTGATCCGCTCGATCAGGGCCGAGATTCCGGTCAGGTCGCCCGCGCCGCCGACGATCAGCAGCACCAGTGCGTCCCGCTCGGCGGCCACGTGCTGGGCCTGGCTCATCGCCTCGCCGACCAGTCGACGTCCCCACAGGGAGAGTCGGCTGGCTGCCGTCGGGTCGCGCTCGATCAGCGCACCTACCTCCCGGATCGCGAACTCGGCGTTGCCCGAGTCGGCCAGCGCCTCGTCGACCAGGGCTCGGGTCGGCTCGTCGACGTAGGTGGCCACCTCACGGTAGAAGTCCGCCGCCAGTCCGTCGCCGACATAGGCCTTGACCAGCGCCTCGCCCCAGGTGCTCGGTTCGGTCCGGGCGTGGAACGTCTCGACCGCCTCGACGAACGGCGCCATCGCCTGCTGCGGGTCATGGCCCAGCTCGGCGATCCGGTCGACCAGGCGCCGGTAGTGCGACATCTCAACCGCGGCCTTTTCCGCCAGTGCTGCCCGCAGACCGGTGTTCGGGGCCATCCGGGCGTCGTGCGCCATCCGATCGAAGGCACTCAGTTCGCCGTAGGCCAGCACCCCGAGCAGGTCGATGACTGCCGCGACGTCCGATTGAGTCATGGGCCCCTGGTCCTTCCGTGTCAGTTGGTCCGGTCCGGTTTCAGCCGCCCAACCGTAGACCGCCGAGCTCCTTCCGCGCGGCATTGGCGAGCGGGTCGCCCGACAGCGGCTAAAATCAACTCCCGAGGCGAGAGAACCGACCGCCTCACGTCCTCGCGGGCGTCTGCCGTGCAGTGACCGGATCCGGTCCGCCTCAGGTGCCCACCGAATGAACAAGAAGTGGGAAACCTGAATATGACGAACGTCGTACCCAGCGACGAGGCGGCCTCGCCGCTCGCCGCCGTGGCCCCGGTCAAGCCGGAGAGTCCGCTCTTCTCCTCCTTCGCGATCAAGCCTGAGATCGTCGAGTCCCTCAAGGACGTCGGCATCGAACGGACCTTCGCGATCCAGGAACTGACGCTGCCGATCGCGTTGGCCGGCTCCGACCTGATCGGCCAAGCCCGCACCGGAACCGGGAAGACGCTCGGCTTCGGGGTGCCGCTGCTGAATCGGCTGGAGCTGCCGTCGGCCGCCGGCGCGGCCCCGCAGGCACTGGTCATCGCCCCGACCCGCGAGCTCGCGGTTCAGGTGGCCGGCGACCTCGGCACCGCCGGTAAGCGGCTGGGCGCCAAGGTCGTCACGATCTACGGCGGCCGCGCCTACGAGCCGCAGGTCGCGGCCCTCAAGGCCGGCTGCGACGTCGTCGTCGGCACGCCGGGTCGGCTGCTCGACCTCACTCAGCAGGGTCAGCTGAACCTGGGCTTCGTGCGCTGCCTGGTGCTCGACGAGGCCGACGAGATGCTCGACCTGGGCTTCCTGCCCGACATCGAGAAGCTGATGGCCCAGCTACCGGCCGGTCGACAGAACATGTTGTTCTCCGCGACCATGCCCGGGCCGATCGTCGCCCTGGCCCGGCAGTTCCTGACCCAGCCGGTGCAGATCCGGGCCGAGGACAACCAAGGCATCCCGGCGACCGAGCACGTCTCGCAGTTCGCCTACCGCGCGCACGCGATGGACAAGTCCGAACTGCTGGCCAAGGTGCTGCAGGCCCGCGGCCGGGGCCTGACGATGATCTTCACCCGGACCAAGCGGACCGCCCAGAAGATCTCCGACGACCTGGTCGATCGCGGATTCGCGGCCGGCGCCGTGCACGGTGACCTGGGCCAGGGGGCGCGCGAGCAGGCACTACGGGCGTTCCGGTCGGGCAAGGTCGACGTGCTGGTGGCCACCGATGTCGCCGCCCGTGGACTTGATGTCGATGACGTGACCCACGTGATCAACTACCAGTGCCCCGAGGACGCCATGACCTACGTCCACCGGATCGGCCGCACCGCGCGGGCCGGCAAGTCGGGCACCGCGATCACGCTGGTGGACTGGGATGATCTGGCCAAGTGGAAGCTGATCTGCGACACGCTGAACCTGCCCTTCCACGAGCCGTCGGAGACCTATTCGACCTCGCCGCACTTGTTCCTGGAACTCGACATCCCGGAGGACGCCAAGAGCGTGCTGCCGCGGTCGTCGCGGACCCGGGCTGGGCTGGGGGCCGAGGAGATCGAGGACCTCGGGGGGTCGGATCGTCGTCGTTCCGGCGACGGCTCCCGCGACCGTGCTGGCTCGCGTTCGCGATCGGGTTCGGGTCGT
>CAZZZW010000066.1:0-4762 GCA_964658795.1 Phormidium nigroviride PCC 7112 | reverse complement strand
TGGCTCGGGCGGTTCCGGTTCCGGTGGACGTTCCGGCTCGGACTCAGCTTCGGATTCGGGCGAGCGCAGCGGCCCATCCCGGAGTCGATCCCGTTCGCGTGGCGGCCGTTCCGAGGGCGATACAACGACGTCGGACGCCGGGCCTCGAACCGAACGCACCGAGGGGGCCAGCGACAAGCCGAAGCGCAGCCGCCAGCGGCGCCGGACCCGAGGCAGCGCGCCGGACTCGTCGTCGGCTGGAACGTCTTCTTCGGGTGGTTCGTCGGACGGTGCATCGGGTGGTTCATCGACCACCGCCGGGGACAGCACAGCCGGCTGAGCCAGGATGGTCGACGTGCCGGACGCAGCTGACGACAATCCCCAGGCGCCCGATCCGAAGCCTGCGGGAGTCGCGCCGGAAGACGAGTCGAGCAACGACCGGGCATCCGAGGCGATCAGCCCGTCCGGCGAGGATCCGTGGGTCCCGCATCCGCCCGGCGCTCGGGTGGCGGTGGCCGAGCACCCGACGCTGACCGTGTTCCGAGCACGCACTCGCCGAGCCAGCGCCATCTACGCCGGCGTCCTGGTACTGATCGTGCTGATTGCGTTCGTCCTGGTGAAGGTTGCCTACGCGCACGGCGAGTTGAACAAGGTCTCCTTCACCACCGCGCCGTCGATCACCCCGCCGGACGGGACCACTCCGGCGACGACGCTGAAGCTGGCCTGGCACAACGACGAGACGCCGGCTGGTGGCAACGCCTACGACGACGGCATCGTGGTCACCTACCAGGGGCACACCGTGAACGGACGGGATGCCGGCACGGGCCAGGTCCGCTGGCACTACACCCGCAGCGACGAGACGATCTGCTCGGTGCTGCAACAGGATTCCTCGACGATCGCGATCTACCGCCGCGGCAAGAACTGCGACGAGGTGACCGGCTTCGTCACCGCCACCGGGCAGCCGAAGTTCTACCGGACGCTCAAGGACGATGGCACCACCGACACCATCAGCTTGTCCAACGTGGTCATGACCGTCGGATCGACGTTCGTGCACGAGTTCGACAACGCCGGCGGGGTCGACCGGTGGGACTGGACCGCGCCGGACGGCTGCACCGTGAACCGGGCATTGGCCGGCGGGCTCGGCACGCTGATCTCGCTGGACTGCAACGGAAAGCACCAGTTGGTGTTGCGCGACCTGTACCAGAACACCACGAAATTCACGGTGGATACCTCGACCGCGATGGTCCCGCTGGCGACCTCGGCATTCGTCGGCGCGCTGGAGCCCTCAACCGGACGGGTCTACCGCTACCAGGAGACCGATGGTCGGGCGACGCTCGCCGAGACCCTTGCTGGCGTGCCGGCCGCGGGCTACCCGCGGGCTGCAGCCAGCCTGGCTACCACCGATGCCCGGCAGCAGCAGATCGAGTTCGTCGTGGCCGGCAGGCTGATCGTCTTCGGTAAGGACGGCGTCGTGCGCTGGAGTGCGGCCGGCATCGGGCAACCGGCCCTGATCACCGATGCCTTCGTGGCGGTGCGCACCAACGACGGGCCGGTGGTACTGCATCGCGTCAATGCCGGGGAGGTCCAGTTGACCAGCACTGTCTCGCCCGTGCCGGACCTGCTCGATGAGCGAATCTCCGCGGTTGGCGCCGGGCTGCTGTTCGCCGGGGCCGGGGTGAGCTTGTACCGATGAGGCAGCCGGTGCGACTTGCGGTCCCCGACGGCACTGTGGCCGCGGTGGACAACGGGGTTTCCCCCACTTCTGCAACGGCATTGCTGGTGCCGGGTTACACCGGCAGCAAAGAGGACTTCCAACCGTTGTTACGCCCCCTGGCCGCGGCCGGTATTCATGCGGTGGCTATCGACCAGCGAGGTCAGTACCAGTCGGACTGGGCCCGGACGGCCGCCGGCTACACCCTTGACGCATTGGCCGCCGACGTGATCGCGGTCGCCGAACTGCTGCGGAAGACGGCCGATGTCCTGCATCTGCTGGGACATTCCTTCGGTGGCCTGGTAGCTCGGATGGCGGTGTTGCAACGACCGGACCTGTTCGACGATCTGGTGCTGATGGACTCCGGGCCGGCCGCTATCACGGGGAACCGACGCCAGGTCCTAGATGACGGGGAGCCCGCGCTGGCCGCCGGCGGCATGGCCGGGCTGTGGGACCACCTACAGGTGCAATCCCAGGCGGACCCCCGCTACGTCCGGCCGGCACCACGGCTGCTGGAGTTCCTGCGCGAGCGATTCCTGGCCACGGACCCGGTCGGTTTGCGGGTGATGGGCGACATCCTCAAGGCCGAGCCGGACCGTACCGAGCAGCTGGCCGCCCTGGCAAAGCCAACCTTGGTGTTGTTCGGCGTTGGCGACGATGCGTGGTCACCAATTGTCCAGACGTCGATGGCTCAGCAGCTGTCGGCTCGGCGCGCGGTGATCACTGGTGCCGCGCACTCCCCCGCTGTCGAGAACCCGGCACCGACAGCGTCCGCCTTGATCGACTTCTGGTCCTGGCGGTAACGCAACTCCCGATACGACGGGGCCCGATCAGGTGCGCTCCGAATCGAGGGTGCCCAAGCCGGCCCAGGTGGTCTTGGGTCGCGATACCGCCTGGCCCGCGGGGCACAACCGCCTGAAATCGCACCAACTGCAGGAGCCGCCCGTCACCGGCTCGAACACCTCGTCCGGATCAGCCCCTCCTTCGACGGTGTCGACTGCGGCCTGGATGTCGGTCGCGGTGTTCTCCGCTCGCTCCAGATGCTGGCGCAACGTGGCGTCGGTGTGTTCGAACGTCGCGACCTCACCGGTCGGCAGATGGTGGAGTTCGACCCGGCGACACCGCTGATGCAAAGTCCGCTCGGAGGCCATGGCGTACAGGGCCAGGGCCAGTGAGCCGCGGGCGTCGTCGGAATCCAACCGGGATCGACCGGTCTTGTAGTCGACGATGACCAGTTCGCCGTCGCGTTCGTCGATCCGGTCGACCCGACCGGACACCGCCAGCCGGTTCGTCCGGACCGAGACGGTCCGCTCCACCCCGCGCGGCTCGGTGGCGGGGTCGGTGCGGTGCCGCTCGTCGGTGAGGTACTGCCTCACCCATTCAGCGGACTGGTCGCGCCAACTCTCGGACTGGACATCGTCGGCGAAGCCATCCCGTTGCCAGTGCCGACGCACGAGGCCGGCACCGGCGTCGGGCGTACGTTGCCCGACCGGCAACTGCCACCAGCGGGCCAGTGCAACGTGCACGGCGGCCCCGACCGTGTTGTGCGCCCATGGAGGTCCCTTCTGGGCCGGCGGCCGGGACAGGTAGGTGAACCAGTAACGCCGCGGGCAGTCGAAATTGGTCAGCCGGGATGGTGTGGCCGTGAACAAGGGGCGTGGAAGGTCCATCAGCTCAAGCTGTAGTGGTTCGGCCTTGTTCGATTGAGTTGTCCTGGCCGGCAGGCCCGGCGGCTGCGACCCGGTCACCAACTGCCGCCACCGTCGCTGCCGCCCCCGGATCCGAAATCGCCGCCCGAGCCCCAGTCCCCACCGGAGCCCCAGTCACCGCCAGAACCCCAATCGCCGCCGGTGTTCTGGCTCGCGTCCCGGCCGGCATCGAAACCGGAGTCATAACCGCTGGAGTATCCCGTGTCGTAGCCGGCACCGCCCCAACCGCCGCCCCAGCCCCAGCCAGGGCTCAGCGCTTCGGCGATCAACAGCGATTCCCAGAACGGGAAGCTGTACCAGCCGCCGGCGTATCCGCCGCCGCCGGCGAAGTAGTACGGCGCGCCAGGGGTATAGCTCGGATACCCCTGGACCTGTCGGCCGGCCGCGGTGAACTGTTGTTGCTCGCTCAGTTGCGGTGACTGCGTCTGCACCGGCGGCGGCAGGTCCGGCCCTGGATCGAGTCCGAGCGCGGTACGAGCGGTACGGGCGGCTTGCAGTCCTTCCAGCACTGTGCGTCGAGCGGCGATGAGCTCGGCCGGTCGGGTCGCGCCGGAGAGCTGGGAGCCGGCCGCGGTGAACCGCTCCGAGGCGTCGGCCAACGCTTGGCGCGCTACCGGATCGCTGCCGGGATCGAGCGATCCGACCTCACTGGCCAGTCGGTCGTAGTACGGCTGCACACTTGCGCGAGCATCGACGAGTGCGAGTCTGTCCTTGCGCCGCCGCCAGGCCAGCGCGCCACCGACACCACCGGCCGCGACCACCCCGAGCACTCCCAGAGCGATCCAACCGCCATTGGCACCACCGCTGGACTTGGCTGTGCTCACGGCTCCCGCGTTGTCGCAGGTGCCGGCCCGGTTCACCAACGTGGCGAAGTCCTTGATGGTCGCGGTCAGGTTGCCATCCGCTTGCAGTTGCGAGCGGTTGTCGGCCACCGCTTTCGCGGCGAGTTGGCCGGCCTGTCCGGCGCACAACCGGTTGGAGCCGGCGTCGAAGGTGCGGCCGACGAACACCCCGACCGTGACTCTGCCGCCCAACTGCGAACCGATCTGACGGGCCAGCGTCCCGGCATCGCCGGCATCGGCGGCCAGCACGGCGATCTTGACTCCGGTGCTCAGCGCGGATGTGGCTGCCGCCGGATCCAGGGTCGCATCGGCTGCCGGGTCGACATACAGGCTGTCGGAGCCGAGGGCCAACGTGGCTGCCGTGACGTCGGCCCGGCCGGGCGCGGCAGCGACTAGCAGCACGATCGCGCAGCACAGCAGAGCGGCCGCCATGGCGCCCAGACGTCGGGTTGTCATCACGGCGTTCATGCTAGTTGGGCGGTCCGACAGAACCTGCTCCGCGATCGAGGGCCGCGCCGGAT
>CAZZZW010000065.1:0-15583 GCA_964658795.1 Phormidium nigroviride PCC 7112 | reverse complement strand
TGGGTCAGGCGGCTAGATTTGCCGCGCTGGTTCAGCGCGCCGGGTGGTCGGTGCGGTTGGGTCAGGCGGCTAGATTTGCCGCTCCACTCGCAAAGTCTTCTATCACCATGATGGTGGCCGCGCGCAGCGGTTCCTCGGCCACCCAGGCTTCGTCCGTGCTCGTCGGGTCGAGCAGCGGCCGACGATGGGGGCGGGCCAGCAGTACCGCGCTCAGCGCCCGAACCAGCAAGGGGCAGCGGCGGGACAGGTTGACGTGTGAGGTGACCAGGGCCCAAGCCGGTCCATCGCCATCCGGCACGATGCCGAGCAGGCGGGTGTCGTAGCGGAACTTGTGCGCCTCGGCCAGTGACAGCTCGGCCAGTAGTGGCGTCGGCAGGCCACGCGTCTCGGCCTCGGACGGCAGCGCGACCCGAACCCGTTCTGGCCCGAACTCGGCGGCCAGGGAGCCTGAGGTGTAGGCCGCGGCCAGGGCACCGTGAACCGATGAGTACTCGAATGTCAGTAGCTGCGCCATGCTCCGTGCCCTTCGCGTCCGTATGGAGGATGCGTCCAATTGGAGCGCGGGCTGATGACGGGCACGTGTCACCCGGGTGACGGTGGTGAAATTTCTGTGGGCCGCACCAGCCCGGTCAGGATCACGGTTGCGGAGGTGGTGGTTGCCTACGCGAAGGTTCGGCTGCTAAGCCCATCCGGGCACCCCTCGTTGTAGAACCTCAGCGCGGGCCGGGTCCACCACCTTGACGCAGCACCGAGTCGCTGAGTTGGACTTTAAAACCTCGATCCGGGCTCTGCGATGGTCGCGCGCCGCCCAAACCGCCGCCCGTTGTTCCTGAGAATTCGTTGCAGATTTGCCCCGAATAGTTGCTTGACACCGTGAACCAACGTCTTTAAGTTAGCGCTTGTTCGGATCGCTTTACATTTCCTTGATGCGCAGAGGGCCTACTTTGTGCTGCCCACGGGGGGTCAAAGTTTATGAGGTTCATGCGCGCCTGCGTGGTGGTTGCTGTCTCGGCCGGTGTCCTGGTCGGAGGCGCGGGGCACATGCTCTCGGCTGCGGCCGACCCGGTGGTTCCGCCACCTGCGGTGACGGATGCGTCCATCGCTCCAGATGAGGCGACGGCGTCGCAGATCGCGACGACGTATCGCCACACGGTGGTGGTGTCGTCGGAGACGGATGAGACCTCGCAGGTCGTTGCGAATACGGACGGCTCGTTGTCGTTGTCGTCGTCGCCGGTTCCGGTGCGGGCGCAGCATGCGGATGGCTCGTGGTTACCGCTGGATCTGAGTTTGCAACCGGATGGGTCGCAGGTGACGCCGCAGACGGCGGCGGTGCCGGTGAAGTTCTCGACGGGCGGCAGCGGTCCGTTGGCGCAGGTGCAGGCGGCGTCGGGGGCGTGGCTGAGCGTGTCGTGGCCGGCTGGGCCGTTGCCGGCCCCGATGATCACCGGCGCGGCAGCGACGTATCCCGAGGTGTTTCCCGGCGTCGATCTGCAAGTCACCGCGACCGCGACGGGGATGTCGGAGGTGCTGATCATCAAGAACGCTCAGGCTGCGGCTGATCCGGAGCTGAAGAGTGTGGTGTTCGGTCTGGATGACGGGTCGATGACGTCGGCAGTGAACGCGGATGGGTCGGTGACGACATCGGCTGGTTCGGCTCCGCAGTTGATCTCGAACTCCCCGTCCTGGTGGGATTCCTCCGCAACAGGTGCGAGCTCGGCGGGTCCGGGTGGCAGCGAGGCTCCGTTGGCGGCGGCGCACGCGTCGACGCCGACGAGCATCACGGTCGATGCGGCGTCGGCTGCGAACACGCCCGGTGTCGTGTTCCCGGTGTTTGTCGATCCGCCGGTGGGTTGGGATGGGACGCGGGTGAACTACACCTTCACCGACTCCAACCAACCGAATGTCAGCTACTGGAACGGCTCGCAAGCCAGCGATGCGTGGGCGCACGTGGGCTATATCAACAGCGTCTACAGCGGCGACGGCATCACCCGGACCACCCGCACCTACTGGACCCTGAACACGAACGTACTGGCCAACCGCGTCATCAAGGACGCTGCCTTCAACACGGAGGAGATGTATTCGTCTTCCTGCAATCCCAGCGCGGTGCAGTTGTGGACGACCACTGCACCGTCACCGTCATTGACCTGGGCCAATCAAGACCAACAGATCTCGTGGCTGAGCAACATCTCGGTGCAGACCGTCGCCCACGGCTACAGTTCCGCCTGCCCGGAGGCCGCGGTCGGCTTCGACATCACCAGCGCGGTGCAGGGCATCGCCAACTCGGGTGCGACCACGATCAATCTGGGAATGCGTGCCGCCAACGAGAGCGACTGGACGTCGTGGAAGAAGTTCCGTAACGACCCCTACCTGCACGTGGACTATTGGCCCAAGCCCAGCCAGCCCTACTTCCGCAGCGTCAGCGGCTGCTACGCCGCGTGCGACACCCCGGCCTGGACGCACGATCTGGATCCGTGGCTGACCGCGCAGGCCGGCACCACCGAGCCAGGCGGTCAGGTGATGTACAACTTTCAGGTTTGGGGCGGGTGGGCGGCGAATCCGTCGAGCATGGTGACGAGCGGGTCGACGCACAACGTCGCCAGTGGCGACAAGGTCGGCTGGCAACCGACGTCGAACCTGTCCGACGGTGGGCAGTATCAGTACCGCGCCCAGGCTTGCGATGCCGATGCCCCGCAAGTGTGCGGACCGTGGAGTGACTGGTTCCTCTTCGCGATCGATCACACCGCCCCGAGCCCACCGAGTGTCGGCGCGGTCAACAACGATTTCCAGCTCTTTCCTGGGCCGCAGAGCCCGCCGCCGACAACCCGCTACGGGCAACAGGGCGTCCCCGGCAGCGTGACCCTGTCTGACACCTCGAGCCGGATGTTTCAGTACATTTACGCGCCCGAGCCGTCGCTGTCGATCGCTTCCAGCACTGCGTCACCCTGTAACTACACGACCGGTGACATCGTCAGCGTCTGCAACCTCAGTTCCGGTGTGGCGACGGTCAGCATCACGCCACAGGAGTACACGAGCACGCTCACGGCGATCGCGGTCGACATCGCCGGGAACATGTCGAATGGCAGGACGACGGTCACCTACTACCCGAACGGCACGCTGGCCGGCCAGGCACAGCATGCGTGGCTGGAGCAGAACTCCGGTTCTGGCTTGACGGTTGCCGATACCGGTACTGCGTCGACAGCTGCGCCGTTGACGTTGAGTTCGGGGGTGACGTGGCCAAGCTTCGATCCGAATGTCGGACCTGACGGCCCGTACTACGGCAAGAGCTACGACAGCTACCTCACCTTCCCCGTCACCAGTAACGAACAGGCGGCGACTGCCAGCGGTGTCAATGATGTCCCGGCCGATGCTGCGCACAGCCTGACGGCGTCGATCTGGGTTCGACCCGCTGCGAGAACATCGGGCGACACCACCTACCAGACTGTCTTCGGTCAGGACGGGGCGGCGAACTCCAGCTTTTACATCCAGCGCACCCCGGACGAGCACTGGCGCGCCTGTATGCCACAGGATCAAACGGACACCACCCTGATGGACTGCACCGACCCGTCCACCTCACCGGTGGTCGATACGCAGAACTGGACGCTGCTCATCTTCGTCTGGGATGCGCCGCAGAAGACCTTCACGCTGTACTTCAACAACGCCGACACCGCCGGTATCTCGAAAGCCCACACCGCGATCGCGGGGGCCGCGACTGGATCAGTGGTTATCGGCCGAGCGCTGCTTCATCACGGCACGACCAACTGGTATCACGGCGATCTCGCCGAGCCGTTGCTGTGGCCCGTCGTCCTCGAACCACGCCAAATCCACAGCCTGGCGACCGCACTCCCTCCCTCGATTGGTGGCTCGTCATGAGTCGAAGCAACCGCCGTCGCCCCAGCCGGACACTTCACCTGCTTCTGGCGACCGTAGTCGCAGGGGGTCTGGCCGCCGCTTCGCTGCAGGCGGTCGCCTTCGCCGCCCCAGCCTCGCAGGCCCCGTGGCACAAACCTCCGAAGCCGGACACCGGCGTCGTCGTCAAGGTCAGCCATCTAGCCCTCTCGCCGACTACTGAGAAGGCGGTCGCGTCCTTCTCGTCGCGACAGATTGCCCTGCCGGGTGCGGGGACGTATGCGCTGAGCCTGTCCGGCGTGCCCGCACGCTCGATCACGGCCACCGGGTCGAGCGCGACCGCCGCGACCGCGGCACCGTGGGCTGCGGTCGGCAGTACGGGCCTGGCGATCCGCAGCACGACGGCCGTTGCTGGCCAGCACGTCACGGTTACCACGTTGGATGCCGCCACTCGCCGCCGCCAGGGCTTGGACGGACTCGCGGTCAGCCTGCAGCGCACCACCGCTGCAGCCACCACGGCGCAGGTTCGGGTGCCGGCAGCGCTGCTGAATGGCCTCTATGGCGCCGACTACGCCAGTCGTGTCCGCTGGGTCGAATTGCCCGCGACAGGTGCAGGCGCGGCTGTTCCGGTTGCGTCGAACAGCGTGACGAAGGATGCCAGCGGTAACACCCTCGTCACGGTCCCGGTGTCCTCGCGCACGATGGTGCTGGCGGCGACGTCGGGTCCGACCTCGGCCCAGGGCAGCGGCACGTGGGCGGCGACCGACCTGAAGCCGTCTCAGCAGTGGGGGGCGTCAACCCAGACGGGAAGTTTCACCTACTCCTACCCGATGTCCGCTCCGCCGGCCGCGGCCGGTCCGTCGCCGAATCTGTCTCTGTCATATGACTCGGGCTCGGTCGACGGTGAGACGGGCTCGACGAACAACCAGCCGTCGGCGATCGGTGAGGGCTGGTCCCTGACTGGCGGAGGCTTCATCGAGCGCCGTTACGTCTCCTGCGCCGACGACAATGGCGCCACTGGTGCGGTCACTACCTCGGGCGATCTGTGCTGGAAGAGCGACAACGGCGTGCTGTCCTTCGCCGGTCATTCGGGGACGCTCGTCAAGGACGGCAATCCGGGGGAGTGGCGGCTACAGGACGATGACGGCACGATCGTCAAAGAGCTGTCCAACTGCGCCAACACCACGGGCCGTAAGGACTGTTGGGAGGTCATCACGACTGATGGCACCCAGTACTACTTCGGTGAGAACCACCTGCCCGGCTACACCAACGACACCGCGACCCCGCCGACTAACTCGGTGTGGACGGTGCCCGTTTACGGCAATGATCCCGGTGAGCCGGGTTACAACGGCGCCGGCGGCACCGCGAAGGGCACCTTCGCGACCGAGGCGACGACCGAGGCGTGGCGCTGGAACCTCGACTACGTCGTTGACCCGCACGGCAACGCCGAAACGCTCTACTACACGCCTGAGACGAACAACTACGCCCAAAACGGCAGCGGCGCGACCAGCTACATCCGCGGTGGCCAGCTGGCCCGGATCGACTATGGCATGCCCTCGAGCGCGATCTACACCGCCGGCGGCCCGGCCGATCGGGTGAGCTTCACCTACGCCGAGCGGTGCAAGACCGGTCAGACGTGCTCGAGTGCGAGCCCGACCACGATGCCCGACGTGCCGTGGGATCAGAGCTGCACCTCATCACCGTGTACCGGGAAGGTGTCGCCGACGTTCTGGTCGGAGAAGATGCTGACCACCGTGGCCACTCAGGTGCGCACCAGCGCCACCGGCTACTCGAACGTGTCCAGCTGGGCGATGACGCACGACTACCCGGCCACCGGTGACCAGAACAACGCCCCGGCCCTGTGGCTGTCGCAGGTGCAGCAGACCGGTTCAACCTCAGGCAGCGGCACTGTCACGCCCGCCACGATCACCCTGGCCCCGACGGTGTTCAAACCCACCTCCTCGGGTATGAACAACCGGGTCTGGGTGGCGGACGGTTTGACCCCGCTGTCGAAGAACCGGATCACCGAGATCGACACCTCGACCGGTGCGATCGACACGGTGCAGTACGCCGCGACCGACCCGGCCTGCACCTACAACTACGGCCAGACCACGCTCAAGACCAACCCGGACACCGACACACACCGCTGCTTTCTGCAATGGTGGACACCCCAGATCACGCCGCCGCAGCCGGCGCAGCCCGACCTGTTCCAGAAGTACGTCGTCTCCGATGTCGCGGTCGATCCGCACACCGGCGGCACCGGCGACCAGCGCATGGAGACCCAGTACAGCTACGGCACCCCGGCCTGGCGCTACGACAACTCACCCTTCGTGGCCGACAAGTGCAAGGGCTGGTCGGTCTTCGCCGGCTTTAACACCGCCGAGGTCCGCGTTGGCGACTCCGGCACCCCGGCCGCACAACAGGTCACCGACTACACCTACTACCAAGGCATGGACGGCGACCACCTCAACAACGGCAACACCCGCACGGCCACGGTCACTGATAGCTATGGCACGCAGGTCGCCGATTCTCGTTGGCTGGCCGGGCAGGTCCGTGAGACCCGAACGCCGGATCCAGCTGGCGGGACGACACCGTTGTCGGACACGGTCACCACGCCCTGGGCATCGATCGCGCACGCCGATGATGGTGTGCTGCAGGCCCGCGTCGTCGGTGATGGCGACACCCGCACGATCACTCCGGTCTCTACCGGTGGCACCCGGACGATAGACGTGACGACCACCCACGACGACGACACCGGCCTCATCCGCAGCGTGAGCAGCGTGTCGAGCGATGCTGGTTCGACGTGCACGCGGACGGACTACGCCCAGAACACGACTGCGCGGCTGATGGCTTACCCCAGCGAGGTGGCTACCGTCGGCGTCGCCTGCACCGCCACTCCCAGCTACCCGGGTGATGCGGTATCAGACATCCGCACCGCCTATGACGGGCAGGCCACCGGTGTCGCACCGACCAAGGGTGATGCCACGACGATGCAGCGCGTCACCGGCTACACCGGCACGACCGCGAACACCGCGACCTGGCAGGTCACCGCGACCAACGTCTATGACAGCCTCGGCCGATTGACCCAGGCCACCGACCAACTCGGCCGGGTCACCAAGACGGCCTACAATCCTGACACCAATGGCAATACCCAGACCACGCAACCAGTCACTGCGGTCACCACGACGACCGACGCCCAGAGCGGTGGCCTGGGCTGGGTCAGCAAGGCCAGCTACAACCCAGCGTGGGGAGCGCAGATTACCGCGACCGACCTCAACAACGAGGTCACCACGATCACCTACGACGCCCTCGGCCGGCGCAAGCAGGTGTGGCTACCGGATCGCGCCCAGGCGACCTATCCCAGCGCGCCCTCGACCAGCTACGCCTACACCGACTACGTCGCGACCGCTCCGGCGGCACTAGCGGTGGGCACGACCAAGCTCACGCCGACCGGAGCCACCACGACCTCCTACGCCATCTACGACGGCCTCGGGCGGGCGCGACAGACGCAGAGCTGGATGGAGAACAAGAACAGCTCCGGTAACCACATCCTGTCCGGCACCGTCGTCAGCGACACGTTCTACGACAGCGCAGGACGGACCTACCTCACTTCGAGCCCGTTCGGGTCGACCAACCCCAGCCCGTCAACGGCCCTGATCGACGATCTCAAGCAGGGGACGGTGATCCCCGCGCAGGTCAAGACGCTCTTCGATGCGTCTGGCCGTCCGACCGCCTCGATCCAGCTGGTCAACAACAGCGAGGTCTGGCGCACCAGCTACAGCTACACCGGCGCCGACCGGACTGACATGACTCCACCGGCCGGCGGAACTCCGACGAGCACGCTCGCCGACTCCCGTGGCCGGACCAGCCAGCTCTGGCAGTACAACAACACCACGCCAACGGGCACGCCGCTGGTCACCAGTTACGGCTACGACGCCCGTGGCTCGTTGACATCGATGACCGACGCCACCCGCGCCAACACGTGGAGCTGGAAGTTCGACAGCCTCGGCCGCCAGACCGAAGCCGTCGACCCCGACACCGGCACCACCGACACCACCTACGACACCGCGGACCGGGTCCAGACCGTCACCAGCGACCAACGCCAGACCACCGGCTCCACACCAGCCCGCGTCACACTGGCCTACAGCTACGACGACGCCAACCGTAAGACCGGTGAATACCTCGGCAACACCAGCGGCACCCAGCTCGCCGGCTGGACCTACGACGGCACGACCACCACCAAGGGCCAGCCCGCGTCCTCGTCCAGCTACAGCGGGGCCGACACCTTCACCACCACCGTCAACAGCTACGACGCTCTCTACCGACCCAAGCAAACGACCACCACCATCCCGACCGACACAGCCGTCACCGGCAGCCTGGCGGGCACCTACGTCCACACCCTGACGTACAACCCGGACGGAAGTTTGGCCTCGGTCACCGATCCGGCCAAGGGCGGCCTACCGGCCGAGAAACTCACCAACTCCTACACCCAACTCGGCAACCAAATCGCCTTCGACGGCTACACCACCTACCTCGCCGACGTCACCTACACCAGCAACAACCTCATCGCCCAGGAAAACATCACCGACGGCAGCAGCGAGATGGACCGCACGTTCTACCTCGCGGCCGGTACCAACCGCGTGAACCGGCTGCTCACCACCACCAACGCCACTTCCCATTTCACCCCGGCCGACAATAACTACACCTATGACAACGCCGGCAACGTCACCAGCGACTCGACCTACTCCGACACCGGCACCGACATCCAGTGCTACGGCTACGACCACCTCCAGCAGTTGACCGCAGCCTGGACCCTCGGTACGGGCAGTTGCGGCAGTGAACCCACCGCGGCCGCCGGTGTCGGTGGGCTGGCCCCGTACTGGACCGACTACCACTACGACAACGCGACCGGCAACCGCGCCAGCGTCCTCACCCACAACCTCACAGGCGGCAACGACGCCACCGCCACCTACCACTACCCGGCCGCCGGCTCAGCCCAGCCGCACGTCCTCGGCTCCATCACCTACAGCGGCGGACAAACCGGCAGCGACACCTTCACCAGCGACCCAGCTGGTGAAACCACTGCCCGACCCGGCCAGGCCCTGACCTACACCCCGGAAGGCCACCTGAACACGGTGACCGCAGGCGGCACCACGCAGTCCAACGTCTACGACGCCGACGGCAACCTGCTCCTCACCCTTGACCCTGGCCACGGCAACACCCTTTACCTCGGCGACACCCAACTCCACACCCCCGCCGGCACACCGGCCGGGACCGTCACCGGTGTCCGCACCTACACCGCCCTCGGCACACCCATCGCCGAACGCGCCACCACCATCGGCGGACCCACCAACGGCACCACAAAATGGCTCAACGCCGACCGCAACAACACCATCACCGATGAACTCACCAACGTCGGCCTCACCCTCACCACCCGGCATTACGACCCCTTCGGCAACCCCGTCGGAACCGCACCAGCCTGGAGCAGCACCCACACCTACCTCAACGGCGACACCAACAACCAAACCAACACCGTCCACCTCGGCGCCCGCGACTACGACCCCACCCTCGGACGGTTCCTCACGGCTGACTCGATTCTCGATGTCAAAAATCCTCAGCAAGCCAATTCTTACGGGTACGCGTCAAACAACCCGGTAACCAGTAGCGACCCCTCGGGACTCTGCCCGAAAGATGTCTGTGGAGACGGTGGGCCGGCAGGCAACGCGAGCGCAGGATATAAGGGTGACGCTGGTGGTACGCCGCGAGCCAGCGATGGCTATACAGCCACTGGCTCGACCGGCGCGCCAAACCAGGGCCAAGTTGCGGATCCTTCCTATGGCTCTAGTCGCTACGGGGGGGTCCAAGCATCTGTGCAAATCATTCGCTTTGCACCAAAGCCCGGCGGAGGTATCGTTAGAATAGGTATCTTCATTCCTACTGCCACCATTGCCGGTGATCGGGGAGATGATCGTGGGTTCGATCCCGACTTTGACCCGTCCAATACTCGTGTGACCATGTATATCGATTTAGATTCTGGCACAGTCGTCGTCCGGCAAAATCCTTCGTGCAGCGGGACGCATTGCGCGGTCGGTAACCCAGGTGTAAGCGTGAAGCTCGAATCCAACGGGCAACTCGTCATCGACTACAAGGCGTTCAACGCCGTCAACTCCTTGGCGAACAAAACCGACTTCTCCGTCCATGGCAGATTGGTGATCGACCAGAATTCCTCCGGCAATGTACAACTCCACGGTTATCGGAGTGATTACCCGTCTTTCGAGGCCTATCATGACCAAACGGGTGGTGGTGGAACGACGACCCTTTATCAGGCGCAAGCCGGAGGCATCAGCTGGCACATTCCATTCGTAGGCCATGTACCGATTGGGCTCGCCCCGGGAGCTCAGGCCGAGATCAACGGGTCGTACCCCCCGTACGCTTTCGCTCCAAGCTACGCAGGCTCACCTGGACCGCGATGATGAACCAGCGTGACGAGGAATCGATGTCGCTACCGTGGCTATCGGCCCTGTTCCGATTTGGCACGTATGTCGCGACGTTGGTAGGTTCGGTCTTTCTCTCGGCGGCAGCTCTGGCCTACATAATCTTCAGCCGGTTTGTCATTGTCGGTGTTCTCCTGATTATTTTGCAATTCATTGGGGCGCTTATCTCGCTCGGCTTAGCGAGGCGTCGCGTGAGCCGCACCGGGGAACGCCCGCGAGTAGGGATAGCTTTGGCAATTGGCCTCCCTGCTTCGCTAGCGGCAGTCATTCTTGGCCTCCTTTTCATAGCGGGCGGGTTCGAATGAATCGTTAATTATGTCCGTCCAGAATGTACGGACCGGCCAGGACGCGTCCAGGTGGAACGGGGCCGCCTACGGTGGCGATCCGCCTGTCGCAATTCTAGGGCGACCTGGGAGGCATCGGGTTTGCGTTGAGGCTGATGTGTGACGGACAGGGTGTGTTTCGAGCGACCGCTTCCGTCCTTGAAGCCACGGAAGAAAGCCCATTCACCAAGTCACCTGGGGAACTCCTTGATATGGTGTTTGGAATCGAGTCCCTGAACTTGGCTGCTCTGGGCGTCGTGAATGGAGCGATCGATGACAACCGATAGGCAACCAGCGGAGCAGATACCGCTACTTCACGGCCTGTGGTCGGCACTCCTTGCCCAGCGTGGTCTCAAGATATGTGCCGCCTCGGTTCTTGTTGCTCCCTTTTTCGCGTTTGCCAAGAAATTTGGTAACGATGCACATATCTATGCTGCAGTAGTCTTGACCATTCTTATCGTCACTGTTTTGTGTGGTTTCGTTATCGCTGCTCATGGCTACAGAAAGCGTGATCGCGAGATTGAGCGAGGCTACACAAGCTGGAAGACGGCACTCGATGAGGACAATTCTCTCGTTGGAATTGACGCCTATACGCTGAAGGTGATCTCGCCCCCCGAGCTGCCCAAATAAGGTGCAATCCTAACTTGGCACGCAGGTGATGAGCCGTGGGAGGCCCCGTGGGAGCGTGCCTCACGGTAGGTGCGCTTGTTGGCGGCACGTCACCGGCGACTCAGGTTTGGCGCAGCGCAGTTATGACGCTCGCGCGCGAGGTAAATGCCGCAACCGCCGAAATGCTCCACTGCGACTTTCCGGTCAATGTGGTCTTCCAGATCCTGGGCGAGCACCTCTCGATCGATTTCGAGGGCGTACGGACGGGTCAGTACACGCGGCAAGACGGCCTACTTGTCCAGGCCGCCGTCCCGCGTGAGCCGACGACCGTCCCGGTGCATACCCTCCGCCAGCTATGCGTAGATGCCATCACGGTTGCTCTTGACTATCGCGACGGGGACCGCGTCGCCGGAGATACTGCGCCGCTGGTGAGACTCCGGGAGCTGCTCGCGCAGGGTTGGTCTGGGTTGCCCCAGACAGTGAAGGCCCGCCTGACAAGCATTGCCAGGCGGGCTGAGCTAACGCCGAAGCGCGCGGGCGTCTCCTATTCGTTAGAACCTCCGGTGATCCGAATTCTCAGCGTCGTCGAACGCATCGCGCTCCGGGATGAAGGCCAATAACGCTACGGATGTGCTTCGCTGACGACAGCGACGACATATCGCAGAGCTTCCTCGTCCTCGAGGTAGATCAGGCATCTTCCGATCTGGATGCCGATGTGATCTTGCTGCCCGGAGTAACCCGAGGATGCCGGCAGGGCGAACACCTGAGTGGGGATGTTGCCGCTGCAAAGCATCTGCGTGCTTAGGGCGATCTTGGTGCGTGGAGGTCGTGGATCTGATCGTGGTCCCATGTGTGTCCTCGGTCTACATCGGACGCCTGCGGCGCTGGTCAAGCTTTCGACGACCCGTGGCGGGCATCGCCACCTACTTCAGCGCACAATGCAAGGACAACCCACGATGTACCCACCACAATGCAGCAGGGGGCACACTTCGGACCGGTGACCGAAGCCTGTGCTACGGGACCCTGGACGTCGAAACATCGCCAACATGATCATGATTGGCCTGTACGAGCAAAAGGTGGATGCAGCTTCCTTCCAAACCGGTACCGGCGCGAAGCTACGAATGCTCAGTGCAGGGCTGGTTGGCGGCTGGTCGACCGATGCCACCGTTGACGGGATACCTGTTGGAGCAGTAATGGAACCAACACAGGAAAGTCCCGTTCACCAAGTCGCCGGTGAGCTCCTTGATATGGTATTCGGAATAGAGTCGTTGAATTTGGCCGCTCTTGGCGTCGTGAACGGAGCGATCGATGATAATCGATGAGGAACCCGCAAGGCCTGCCGCACTACATCTGCTTCGCGGGATGTCGTCGGCGCGCCTGACTCAGCGCGGCCAAAGAATCTGTGCCGCATCCGTAATTCTTGCTCCGCTGCTCTTGTTCGCGAAGGAGTTCGGCAGCGCTGCTCACCTGTATGGGGCGATCATTGTAGCTGTCGCTATGGTGATCTTGACCTATGGCTTCGTGATGGCAGCTTACGGATACCGCAAGCGCGATCGGGAGATTGAGCGGGGCTACACAAGCTGGAAAACGGCGCTCGATGGGGACAATGCGCTGATCGGAATTGACGCCTACACGCTTAAGGCGATCTCCTCCCCTGAGCCGCCGAAATAATAGGAACAGCCTAGTTGCCCGGCGGGCCCGGCGCCGGCCGCATCACACGGATAGTGAGCTGTGAGGGGGAGTTAAGGGCATGTCGTCCTGCGCGCTGCGGTCCGGCGCAAGATTGTCTCGCGCGGCAAGAGCGAAACCGGTGATCTCTACTTCTATTACGTATTACGGCTGCCGTCACCAGCAGATGCTGGTCTACCTCTACAACCCGCACAGACTCTATGAACGCTCCGACGTCCGAGATGGGCGACTCGGTCGGCGGATGTTCAAGCGGTTCAAGATCGACCCGACCGACGAACTGGACGTGGAGGTTGCAGTCGAGATGCTCGAGCCGTTCCCCTCGGTCGTGCACGTGTAGCAGGAGCGGAATCGACCATGTCGAAATGCGGGCCCTACGATGCTGTCGAAGAACGAGCACAGTGGAGTTCTGGCTGGGTCAACCGAGGGCGGCTCCTCGTTACGGTCCTTGCTTGACGAAGCCCTTGGGTCCGAGGCTCACGAGAGCTCGAGGAAGAACAGTCTGGCGGAGGATAGGGGATTCGAACCCCTGAGGGCTTGCACCCAACACGCTTTCCAAGCGTGCGCACTAGGCCACTATGCGAATCCTCCGCGAGAGAGAATACGGGTTGGCCAGGCATGCTCGCGACGCGGGTCCGCTCCGGCGCGGATTTCGCGTGTGGCTGGCCCCGCGTCTAGACTCGTCAATCAGACCCCTCGCGTGGCGCTCATCTTGTGAACCTCCCCAGGGCCGGAAGGCAGCAAGGATAAGCAGGCTCTGGCGGGTACGCGGGGGGTCCTTTCCTACCCTCGGGACGGTCACGCCTGAATCGGTCACGGCTGACTCTGTGCCAGCTCCGACTACTCCGGGTAGCTAACGGCACCTTGAGGACCATACGCACTGCACGGGCGGCCCCGTCGTGGCTACGTTAAGTAATTGTTTGCTTTCTGCTTGTGACGGACTCCTGCCTTCCATATGATCCCTGTTAGTTCGTGCTGTTAGGCAGCTAGCTTCGCGGACGAGGAAACGGGAAGGGCCAAGGATGGGCCGAACATCGTGGTTGGGGTCTAGTCGATGGGGCACAGTCCTCGTCGGTGCGTGTCTGGTCGGCGGTTTTGCCGGCGGCACGCATGGAGCAGTGGGCGCGATATCGAAGCGCCCGGCAGCCGAAAGTCTGACGGATGCCAAGTGGGGCGACGCGGCCGCCGACAAGGTGGCCAAGGATGGCTACGGCAAGAACGCAGCGCAGCAGGACCCGGGCTCGCTGTACACGATCGAGAAGGCAATCGGAGCTCGCGCGCTCTGGGCCAAGAAGGACAAGCAGAACCGCAACCTGACCGGCCAGGGTGTCGGGGTGGCGGTGCTCGACTCGGGGGTCAGCCCGGTCGCCGGACTGAGCGGCGTGGGTAAGCTCGCCCAAGGCCCGGATCTGTCCATCGAGGCCAACGGACCCCTCGCCGACCAGGACACCTACGGCCACGGGACCTTCATGGCCGGCATCATCGCCGGTCGCGGGGCGGCCAATCCGTCCGCTGACCTGCCGTCCGCGCCGGCCAGCGTCCAGCTCGGGGTTGCCCCGGACGCCAAGGTGCTGGCGGTGAAGTTGGCGACCAGGGACGGTAGTACCGACGTCAGTCAGGTCATCGCCGCGCTGGACTGGGTGACCGAACATCCGGTGCTGGCCGACGGCACGCGGATCCGGGTGATCAACCTGTCCTACGGCACCGACTCGGTACAGCCGTACCAGGTCGACCCGCTGGCCGCAGCGGCCGAGAACGCCTGGCGGCACGGCATTGTCGTGGTGACCTCGGTCGGCAACTCAGGCACCGCGACCGGTCGCGTGACCGACCCGGCCAGTGATCCCTACGTGCTCGCGGTCGGCGCGTCCGACAGCGGCGATCGGGTGAGCGGCTGGAACGCGAGCAGCGCGGCCGTCGCGTCCTACTCCAACGTCGGAACCATCGGACGGCACCCGGACCTGGTCGCACCGGGTACGTCGGTGGTGTCGGTTCGTGACCCCGGGTCCTTCGTGGACGTGAACAACCCGCAAGGTCTGGTGGCCGGTGACACGTCCGGTCAGTTGTTCCGGGGCAGCGGCACCAGTCAGGCAGCCGCGGTGACCTCGGGCGCGGTGGCGCTGCTGTTGCAGGCCTATCCGAGCCTCACGCCGGACCAGGTCAAGGCGGCGCTGGTCGCCGGTGCGTCCCCGCTGCGCGGCGTCACGGCCGCGTCCGCCGGCGCCGGTCAGCTTGACCTGGCCAAGTCGGTGGAGCTGGCCAGCCACCTGGCCGGCACCGATGCGAGCGCCGCTCTGGCTCGAGCGGCGGCGGTCCAGGGCTACGTCCGGGCGACCGGACTCGGCTCGATCGATGCCGCTCGCGGCGGGTCCGTCCTGGTGGATGCCGACGGCGCTGACCTCGACGGTGAGGTCGACGTCCAGGGCAACCCGTGGAACGCCGCAGCGTGGTCCGCCGCCAGCGCGAACCTGACCGCGTGGTCCGGCGGTCGCTGGCTGGGCTCGGTCTGGACCGGCGACCGGTGGGACACCTCCGGTGGCCTCAGCTCGGCCCGGTGGTCCAGCGCCCGCTGGTCCTCGGCTCGTTGGAGTGACGCCGACTGGTCCAGCGCCCGCTGGTCGTCGGCTC
>CAZZZW010000064.1:0-15783 GCA_964658795.1 Phormidium nigroviride PCC 7112 | reverse complement strand
GCTTGGTGCTGTTGCTGGTCGTACTTCGGCAGCCCCGCTGGGCAGGGCTGGCGGCCGGCTGGTGCGCCGTGGAGTTCGCGTCCGTGCTGGTCATCGGGAGCTGGACCGCACTGCAGCCCGACCGGTTCGATGTGCCCACGGTGTGGTCCTACTACGGCGTGGGTTACCTGTTCCTTCCGGCCATCCTGCCGCTGGGTGCGTTGGCGTGGCTACGGTCGGCGCGTCGTGCCGTGTGAGTCCGCACCGGCTGGGAATCGTCCTCAACCGGTTGCGTCCCTGTCCTGCGGTGCTGTTTCGGTTGCTGCATCGCCGGCCCCGGTCCCGTCAGTGTCTTGTCCTATCTGAGCGACGGCGCGGGCCGCCTCCGGACCCTCGTTCAGCAGAACGACGAAGCCGTCCTCGTCGAGCATCGGGACCTTGAGCTCGATCGCCTTGGCCTGTTTGCTACCGGCCGACTCGCCCACAACCACGAACGAGGTCTTCTTCGACACCGAACTGGCTGCCTTGCCGCCACGGCTGGTGATGGCCTCGGCCGCCTGGTCGCGATTGAATCCCTCGAGCGAGCCGGTGACCACGATCGCCAAGCCGGCCAACGGCTTCGGGCTGTTGTCCTCGGTTCGTTCTTCCTCCAGGACGACCCCGGCCGCGCGCCACTTCTGCACGATCTCGCGGTGCCAGTCGACCGTGAACCAGTCCACCAGAGCTTCGGCGATCGTCATACCGACGCCGTCCACCGAGGCCAGCTGCTCCGCACTGGCGGCCGCTATCACGTCCAGCGAACCGAACTCGCGGGCCAGGTCGCGCGCGGCGGACGGTCCGACGTGCCGGATCGACAGTGCCACCAGCACGCGCCACAACGGCCGGGTCTTGGCCGACTCGAGATTGTCCAACAATTTCTGGGCGTTCGCGGCCAGCTCGCCGTCCTTGCGGGTGAAGAAAGCAGCCCGTCCTAGCTCGTCGGCGGTCAGCGAGAAGAGATCGCCCTCGTCCTGGACCAAGCCGGCATCGAGCAGGGCATTGGCCGCCTCATAACCGAGCACCTCGATGTCGAAGGCACCGCGACCGCCGACGTGGAACAACCGCTCCCGCAACTGCGCCGGACAGGATCGTGTGTTCGGACAACGGATATCGGCGTCACCCTCCTTCTGTGGTGCCAGCTTGGTGCCACACGAAGGGCACTCGGTGGGCATCACGAACTCGCGTTCGGAGCCGTCTCGAAGGTCGACGACCGGACCGAGTATCTCTGGGATCACGTCACCGGCCTTGCGCAGAACCACGGTGTCGCCGATGAGCACGCCCTTACGGACCACCTCGCTGGCGTTGTGCAGCGTCGCCATCTCGACCGTGGATCCGGCCACGAACACCGGTTCCATAACACCGTACGGTGTCACCCGGCCGGTGCGTCCGACGTTGACCCGGATGTCGAGCAGCTTGGTGTTCACCTCCTCTGGCGGGTACTTGTAGGCGATCGCCCACCGGGGCGCGCGGCTGGTGGAGCCCAATTGCCTTTGTTCAGAAAGAGAATCAACCTTGACCACGACGCCGTCGATCTCGTGTTCGACATCGTGGCGGTGTTCGCCGTAGTAGGCGATGAAGTCGGACACCTCGGCCAGCGAGGCGACCACCTTGGCCCGGTCCGAGGTCGGCAGACCCCAGCCGTGCAGCAGGGCGTACCAGTCGGACTGAGCTTGGACGGCCGGCCCACCCCGGACGACGCCGACTCCGTGCACGACCATCCGCAGTTTGCGTGAGGCGGTGACCCGGGGATCCTTCTGCCGGAGCGAGCCGGAGGCGGTGTTGCGCGGGTTGGCATACGGCGCCTTGCCATCAGCCACGAGCTTGGCGTTCAGAGCGGCGAACTCTTCGGTCGGGAAGTAGATCTCCCCGCGAACCTCGACCAGATCGGGGATGTCTTCTCCGGTGAGACGATCGGGGATCACCGAGATCGTCCGGACGTTCGGCGTCACATCCTCACCGGTCCGGCCATCGCCGCGGGTTGCGCCCCGGGTCAGTTTGCCGCTCTCGTAGACGAGGTCGATGGCCAGACCATCGACCTTGAGCTCGCAGAGATAGTTCGGCTGCTCGACCTCACGCTGTACCCGCTCGGCCCAGCTGGCCAGTTCTTCAGCCGAGAAAGCGTTGTCCAGCGAGAGCATGCGTTCGAGGTGGTCGACTGCGGCAAACTGCGACGAGACGGTCCCAGCCACCTTCTGCGTGGGCGAATCCGGCGTCCGAAGTTCGGTGAACTCGTCCTCGATGGACTCGAGTTCGCGCATCATCCGGTCGTACTCGGCATCGGCCAACGTCGGCGCGTTGGCGATGTAGTACCGGTAGGACGCCTCGGTCAACAGCTCGGACAGCTCGGCATGGCGCTGCCGGGCCGCGGCGGTCGCCGGCTTCTCGGTGGCCGCCCCGGTTTCTGTACCGGCCGGCAGCTCGGATTCGCTCATGGCCTCAAACTACCGGGGACGTCTGACAGAAACGCGGCCCACAGTCAGAGCGGGTCACTCTCGGTGTCGGGGTCGCGAGCGTGGCGGATTGTCACCCTGTTCCTCGGTGGGTGTGCTGGATTCATTGGTTGAGTTGGGGTGGCCGGGTGGGGTCGATCCCGCCGGACACCAGCGACCCGCTTCGCCGCCCCGTGACCAACGCCCCTGTCCAACGTCTCGGCGATCGGACCAACCGATCTAGGAGACGCCTACGCCGAGACGAACGCACGAACGGACGAACGACAGGGATTCACCTTGTCGTGCCGACAGACACCGTCGGGCCACCGACCCGCGCACCTTCGGCAGGACAGACCGGCCAAGCGTCCAGCCTCAGGCCTCGTCGAGGGCGGCCTGGCTGGCATCTCGCAGTACCGCCATCGTCCGACGGGCGTAGGCCATCGACGCACCGGCCAACCCGCAGGCCGGCGTCAACACCACGGATGAAGCCAACAGCGCCGGCGAGAAACCGAGTTTCCCCCACAAAAAGCGGACAGATTCCCGCACCGACTCCTGCCGGATCACCGCGTCGACACCGGGAACGACCCCGAGCCACAGCGACCCCCCATCGTCGATCAGGGACCCGATGGCATCCAGGTGGCCATCATCGATCAACCCGGCGTCGACCGACACCGCGTCGAAGCCGGCCCCGCGCAACAGTGCGTAAGGCACCTCCGCCGCGCAGCAGTGCACCACTCGCCGACCACTGGGCACGACCGAGACGACCTCGGTGAGCAAAGCCGACACCACCGATTCCGGCACCGAGCGAACCGTGCCGTACCCCGACGGGGTCGGCACCTGGCCGGTCAACACCGACGGCAGCGACGGCTCGTCCAATTGCAGCACGACCTCGCAGCCGGGCAGCCGCTGCTGCACCAGGGCGATCAGGCCGCGGGCTCCCTCGGCCAACGACCCGGCCAGGTCCCGCACCGCGCCGTGATCGGTCAAGACCTTGTGCAAATTGGGCAGTTCCAGATTGGCAGCCAGGGTCAACGGCCCGGTGAGCTGTACCTTCAGCCGGCCCAACCCGGTGCCGAACTCGGTCAGCAGATCGAGATCCCGCTCCAGATGATCCGTGGCCTGCCGCAGGTCCCGGCCGCCGTGGCTGGTAACGGTCCACCCGTGCGCCAGGTACTCCACCGGCAGGTCGACCAGGATCGCGGCGGTGCGCCCGATCATGTCAGCGCCGAGACCCCGAGCCGGCAGTTCCGGCAGGTAGGGCAGGTCGGGCTGCTCCCCCACCACCAGCCGGATCGCCTCGGCCGGATCGGTCCCCGGCAGCGAGCCGACACCGGTCGAGGTGCCGGGGCCCCAAGCAAAGGTCATGAGACGTCAGCGGTCGCTCGGCGCGCGCTCCGGATCGTGGCCGAGCCGATCACCCGGTCACCGTCGTACATCACCAGGGCCTGGCCGGCGGCCACGCCGTGCTGGGCGACGTGCAGTTCGGCCCGCACACCATCGGAGGTCACCACCACCGTCGCCGGTGAGGTCATACCGTGAGCGCGCAGTTGCACCGAACACTCGAACGCCTGGCCCGGGGCGGGCCGGATCCAGACCGGCGCCCCGGCCACGACGACATCAACTTCGAGATCGGTCCTGCTGCCCACCACGACGGTGTTCGTCTTCGGCTGGATCGACAGCACGTAGCGCGGCTCTCCCGAGACCGAGGGCCGGGTCAGGTTCAGCCCGCGACGCTGGCCCACGGTGTAGCCGAAGGTCCCGTCGTGCGAACCGAGCACAGCACCGTCGGCATCCACGATGTCGCCGGGCTGTTCCCCCAGCCGCCGCTTGAGGAAGCCCTGGGTGTCGCCATCGGCGATGAAGCAGATGTCATGCGAATCCGGCTTGTCGGCCACCGACAGCCCCCGCTCGGCCGCCTCGGCCCGAACCTGTTCCTTCGTCGAATCACCCAACGGAAACACAGCGTGCGCCAACTGGTCAGGCCGCAACACCGCGAGCACATAGGACTGGTCCTTGGCTGGATCGACCGAGCGGGACAGCACACCGTCGACCAGACTCGCGTGGTGACCGGTGACCACCGCATCGAAGCCGAGGGCCAACGCCCGATCGAGCAGGGCGGTGAACTTGATCTTCTCGTTGCAGCGCAGGCACGGGTTCGGGGTATGCCCGGCCTCGTACTCGGCCACGAAGTCGTCGATCACATCGGCCTGGAACCGCTCGGCGAAATCCCAGACGTAGAAGGGGATTCCCAGCACGTCGGCCGCACGACGGGCGTCGTTGGCGTCCTCGACGGAGCAGCACCCGCGGGCGCCACTGCGTAGCGTGGCCGGCTGGCGGGACAGGGCCAGGTGCACGCCCGTGACGTCCCAACCGGCGTCCACGGCCCGAGCCGCAGCGACCGCCGAGTCGACGCCACCACTCATCGCGGCCAAGATCTTCATGTTCGAGGTTCCCCTTCGGAAAAAAGAAAAATCAGCCGGCCAGGCCGGCTCGACGAGCCCGCTCCACGACTGGACCGATCACGTCCAGCACCGCTTGGACGTCGGCCTCGGTCGAGGTGTGGCCGAACGAGACCCGCAGCGAACCACGAGCCCGTTGTTCATCGGCGCCCATGGCCAGCAGCACGTGCGACGGCTGAGCCACCCCGGCCGAGCACGCCGATCCCGTCGAACACTCGATTCCCTTGGCATCCAACAGCATCAGCAAGGAATCGCCCTCGCAGCCAAGAAACGAGAAGTGCACATTGCCGGGCAGCCGATCGTCCGGGTCACCGTTGAGCACCGCTCCGTCGACCTGGGCGAACACGCCCTCGATCAGCGCGTCGCGCAACTTGCTCAGTCGTCCGGCCAGTTCGTCCCGGCGGTCGACCGCGAGTTCCACCGCCGTTGCGAAGGCGACCACTCCCGGCGTGTCGAGCGTGCCCGACCGAACATCGCGTTCCTGGCCGCCACCGTGCAGCACCGGCGTACAGGCCACGCCCCGGCCGAGCAGCAATGCACCAACGCCGAAGGGTCCACCCAGCTTGTGCGCGGTCACCGTCATCGCGTCAACGCCCGAGTCGTCGAACCGGATCGGCAGAATGCCGGCCGCCTGGACGGCGTCGGAGTGGAACGGGATCTCGAATTCGTGCGCGATAGCGACCAGGTCGGCGATCGGCTGTACCGTCCCGACCTCGTTGTTGGCCCACATCACGCTGATGAGCGCGACCGAGCCAGGGTCGTCGGCGATGGCTGCCCGCAGCGCGGCGGGCCGTACCCGGCCGAGCTCGTCGACCGGCAACAGCACCAGTTCGGCATCCTCATGCTCGACCAGCCAGTCGGCCGAATCGAGCACCGCGTGGTGTTCGACCGCACTGATCAACACCCGTCGGCGACCCGGATCGGCATCGCGGCGGGCCAGGAAGATTCCCTTGACTGCGAGGTTGTCGGCTTCGGTGCCACCGCTGGTGAAGATCACCTCCGACGGCCGGGCGCCCAACGCCGCCGCCACCCGCTCACGCGACTCCTCCACCGCGCGCCGAGCATTGCGGCCCGAGGTGTGCAGGGATGACGCGTTACCGCTCTGCTGCATGGCCGCGACGAGAACGTCGACGACTTCAGGCAGGACCGGTGTGGTGGCGGCATGATCGAGATAGGTCATCGATCAGCAGTTTACGTGTGTTTCGGCCAAGGCTTCGAGTCCGGACGAACCGGTGCCGGTTCGCGGCCGAGCTGGTCGGAGCCGCCCGGCCGGCAACACGGCCAGCAGCGCGATCACGGCCATCACGGCGAACGCGATTCCCAGTCCGTGGCCATAGCTGAGCCGGCCGTGCGCGGCCAGGGCGACCAGCGCCCCGGAGAACGCCGCGCTGACCGCCGACATCGACGAGTCCGCCAACTGCAGGGACGAGGAGTCCGAGCCCCGATCGGCATCGTTGGTGTATTCCAGTACCGCCACGCTGACCGCGGTCAGGGCGAAGCCCGCACCGGCTCCGGCGATCGGCCACACCACGAACGCGAACCAGCCCGGCACCGAACGCAGCGCAACCAGGGCCATGCCGGCCCCGCCGACCGCGAACATCACCACGCCGATCCGGACGAACCAGGCCTTGCTGATCAGGGTGGACCGCCCTTGGATCTGTGAGCCGCCGGCCCAGCTGATCGCGGTCAACATCAACGGCAGGCCGGCCATGGTCGGTGAGTAGTGCCGTTGCTGGCTCAGCGTGAGCGGGACCAGGACCTCCATGCCGACCCAGATGCCGGCCAGCAGTCCGCGATAGCCGACCGCGGCCGGCACGCCCGGAGCGAAGCGGGCGGTGCCGGCGGGCAGCAAGCGGTAGAGGCCGTAGAGCATCGCCGCCAAGCCGAGGACGGCGAGCAGCACACTCAGCGGGCGCTGGCTCTGACCGAGCCCGGCCACCCCGGCGATCCCGGCGGCGGTGAGCACGGCGAAACCGATCCGGCGGTGATCAGGCCGTCCGCTGGCATGCTCGCTGCGCAGCCGCCGGACGGCCGGCACCAACATCAGACCGCTGACCGCCGCGACCGGAGCCAGCCCGCCGAACACCCAGCGCCAGGAGAACTGTTCGGTGATCCAGCCGGCCAGTACCGGCCCGACCAGGCCGGGCACGATCCACGAGGTGGCCAGCGCGGCGAACATCCGGGGCCGGATCTCGTCCGGATAGGCCTCGCCCATCACCACGTACATGGCGGTGATCAGCAGCCCGACGGCGAAGCCCTGCAACACGCGAGCGCCGATCAGCACCCACATGTGACCGGCCAGGGCGGCCACGACCAACCCGGCCACGAACAGGAACAACCCGAGCAACAAAGGCAATCGGGGACCACGGCGATCGGTCCGAATGCCGGATACGACCATCCCCACGACGCTGGTGATCATGAAGCCGGTGAACGCCCAGCCGTAGGCGGCCAGGCCATGCAGGTTACGGGCCGCGGTCGGCAACGCGGTGGCCACCGCGAGCGCTTCGAAGGCGATGATCGTCATCAGCACCAGGATGCCGACGGTGGTGATCCGGTAGGCCGAGCTGAAGATGGACGGCACCCGCACCGCTGCCTCGTCGGCAGGGTCCGCGATCGGGGCGGTCGACTGGGTGCTCACGTTTCATTGACTTTACCGCGTCGACGAAGCGAATTGCGCCGCCGCGGCAAGCCCAACACGAATGGCCACGGGAACACGAATGGCCAGTCACCACCGACCACTCGTCGGGTAACTGGCCATTCGTAGAGCAAGGCTCGCGGCCGTGAAGCCGCACTAGCTGAGGCCGCGCATCAGCCCTTGCGCTTGGTGGCTTCCTCGGCCAGCTGCGGGGCGACGGTGAACAGGTCACCGATCACGCCGAAGTCGGCCAGCTCGAAGATCGGCGCTTCGTTGTCCTTGTTGACCGCCACGATGGTCTTCGACGTCTGCATGCCCGCCCGGTGCTGGATGGCGCCGGAGATTCCCAGGGCGATGTAGAGCTGCGGGGCCACCGTGACACCGGTCTGACCGACCTGCATGGTGTGCGGGACCCAGCCGGCGTCGGTGGCGGCGCGCGAGGCACCGACCGCGGCACCGAGCGCGTCGGCCACCTGCTCGACGACCTTGAAGTTGTCGGCCGAACCGACGCCCCGGCCACCAGAGACGATCACCGAGGCGTCCTGCAGCGACGGCCGGGACCCCTTGGCCTCCTGCACCCGGTCGACGATCTTGGCTCCCTTGGCGGCATCGGACAGGGTGACCTCGACGGCAACCTGCTCAGCCGCACCGGTCTGCGGGGCCGCCGCGACCGAGTTGGCCCGCAGGCTGATCACCGGGGTGCCCTTGGCCTTGGACTTCACCGTCACCGCGCCACCGAAGATGGACTGGGTGGCGGTACCGTCGGCGGCCAGCTCGACCGCGTCGGCCAGAAAGCCGGAGTCGATCTTGAACGCGGTCCGCGCCGCGATCTCCTTGTTCTCCGGGGTCGAGGCGACCAGGATCGCGGCCGGCGAGGCCTGCCCGGCGATCTGGGCGAGCACCTCGGCCTTGGGCGCCACCAGGTAGTTGGCGAAATCGTCGCTCTCGGCCACGTAGACCTTGGCCGCGCCGTACTCGGCCAGCTGGGCCGACAGCGATTCGGCCGTACCGGGCGCGCCGATCACCACCGCGGACGGTTCGCCGAGCTCGCGCGCCGCGGTGAGCAGCTCGGTCGCGGACTTCTTGAGGGTTCCATTCGTCGAATCGACGAGAACCAGAACTTCAGCCATGTTCGTGAACTTCCTTGTCTGATCGAGACGATCTCAGATGAGCTTCTTGCCGGCCAGGTAGTCGGCGATGGCGCTGCCACCCTGTCCCTCGTCCTTGACGATGGTGCCGGCGCTGCGCGGCGGGGCGACCTCGAAGGACTCGACGGTGGTGGTCGCGGCGGCCAGGCCGACCTCGTCGGCGGACAGGCCCAGGTCGGACAGGCTCAGCGTCTGCACCGGCTTGGACTTGGCCGCCATGATGCCCTTGAAGGACGGGTAGCGCGGATCGTTGATCTTCTCCACCACGCTCAACACCGCCGGCGTGCTGGCCTCGATGACGTCGTAGCCGGTGTCGGTCACCCGCTCTATGGTCAGGGTGTTGCCGTCCGCCGTGACCTTGCGGGCACCGGACAGCTGTGGCAGGCCGGTGGCCTCGGCGACCAGGGCCGGCACCACGGACAGTCGGGAGTCGGTCGCTTCCAGGCCGGCGATGACCAGGTCGTACTCGAGCGTGCCCAGGGCCTTGGCCAGCACCTTGGCGGTGGTGATCGCACAGGAACCGTGCAGCGCCTCGTCGACCACGTGCACGCCCTTGTCGGCCCCCATCGACAGCGCCTTGCGGATCGATTCGGTGGCTCGGTCCGGACCCATGGTCAGGATGGTGACCTCACCACCGTGGGCCTCCTTCAGCCGCAGGCCCTCCTCGATCGCGTACTCGTCGATCTCGTTGATGACGGCGTCGGAGGCGTCCCGGTCCAGGGTGTTGTCGGACGCGCTGAGCTTGCGCTCGGCATAGGTGTCGGGCACCTGCTTCATGAGGACAACGATGTTCATGGCGTGTGCTTCGTCCTTCTCATCGGCAAATCGCTTGCTCGGGTTGGGTAAAGCGTCTGTACGTACGGTGTCGATCTCGACTGCGACATCTCGATGTTACCCACCAGTAGCAACCGCTGGGCGGCGGGGACCGGGGTGTTTCAAGTCACCGGGCACGTACCGGCGTCTGCTCCGAATGGTCGTCTCGACCGCGACATCGCTGAAACACATCCTGCTACACCTCGGTGACGGCGTCGATATGACACGTCCCACCGGGGGTCGTAGCGGCTCAGACCCGGACGTGCCGCCCGCCCTGGGGGGTCATCCGGTTCTGCAAGGCCTCGGTGGCGCGAGCGATGCCGGCCCCGAGATCGGATGGATCGGACGGCCGGGCCAGGAAGTAGCCCTGGACCGTGTCACAGCTGCTGGCGGTCAGCCGGGCCAACGCCTCGCCGGACTCCACCCCTTCGGCGGTGACCGTGAAGCCGAGGCTGTGTCCGAGTTCGATGACCGACTGCACGATGGCGGCCTTGCGCTCGTCGTCGGTCATCGGCATCACGAAGGCCTTGTCGATCTTGAGCTCGCTGACCGGCAAGGTGGCCAGGTAGCCCAACGACGTCTGGCCGGCACCGAAATCGTCGATCGAGATCCGCACCCCGGCGGCGTTCAGTTCGGTCAGCGTCCGTTCGGCCGCGCCCGGATCGGTCAGCAGGGCCGTTTCGGTGATCTCGACGACGAGCCGATGTGGATCCATCCCGGCCTGCTCCAGCAGGCCGAGGATGTCAGCGGCCAGGTCCGGCCGGATGATGCTGCGGGCGGAGACGTTGACCGCGACGGCCAGCCGGCCGGACGGATCCAGGCCCGGCAGTGCGAAGGCGGCGGTACGGATCACCCAGCGGGTGAGGTCCTCGATGAGCTCGGTCTGTTCGGCCAGCGGAAGGAACGCATCCGGGTAGAGCAGGCCGTGTCGTGGGTGCCGCCAGCGGACCAGGGCCTCGACCTCGGTGACCACTCCGTCGCGCAGATCGGCCTTGGGCTGGTAGTGCAACACCAGCTGGTTCGCTCGGATCGCGGCGCCGAGTTCACCGATCAGGGTCAGCGCGGCCGCGTCGTAGCCGTCCTGCTCGGCGCGATAGCGCACCACGCCCAGGTGCTGGCGCTTGGCCACGTACATCGCCAGGTCGGCCCGGGCCAGCAGGGTCTCGGCATCCTGGCCATCCGCCGGCGCGATGGCCAGACCGACACTGGCCTCGACCACCAACGGCACGCCGTCCACCGTGATCGGCTCGCCCAGCGCGCGCCGGATGGCGTCCAGCCGCTCGACCGCCACGCGCTCGCCGGCCAGACCGGCCAGCACGACACCGAACTCGTCGCCGCCGAGCCGAGCGATCGTGTCGCCCGGCCGCAGCATCGAGCGCAGCCGGTCGCCGAGCATCACCAGCAAGCGATCCCCGTTGCCGTGGCCCAGCGCGTCGTTGACGTCCTTGAACCGGTCCAGGTCGATCAGGGCGATCGAGACCGGACCGGCGTTGAGGGCCAGTTCGGCTCGGGCGGTGAACTGGGCGCGGTTCGGCAGCTCGGTCAGTGGATCGTGCTCGGCCAGGTAGCCGGTCAGGGTGATCTGGCGACGCAACCGGCCGGTGACCGAGGCGGACACGCCGAGCAGGCAGAGCCAGACCAGCACCAGCCCGCCACCGATGGTCATGGCGACGGTCCGCTGGGTCACGGCGATGTCGGACGCGATCGGTCCGTACGGCAGGTACAGCTCGACCACACCGATCCGGTGCCCACTGCCGGCGTCGGTCAGCGGCTGGTAGACCTCGACCACGCGAGGGCCCCGATCGGCCGTGCCGTTGTCGGCGTTGAGATAGGTCAGGCTGGCGGTGGTCACGCCGCGGCCGGCCGCCAGCGCCTCGTCATCATGCGCATTGGCCGACGACCCGTCGTCGGTGAAGATCACGGTCCCGGTCAGCGTGCGCAATCGCAGCCGCACCACATCGCTGTCACGAATGGCTTCGGCCACGCTTCGGGTCAGCGACTGCAGCTGGCCCGAGGACAGACCGTGGCTCAGATCCGAGCCCATCAGCACCGGAGCGACCGCGGTCCGAGCGATGAGGTCGGCCCGGTTGCGCCCTTCGCGCAGGCCCTGCCGGTCGGCGTCCCGATGGAGGAAAGCCAGCAGGGCGACCCCGAGCACGAGGACCGGGATCAGGCTGACCACCGCGTACAGCGCGAACAGCCGGCGCACGGATACCGCCGACCTGGTCGAACTCTTCGCTCTCACCTGGTACCGATCGGCCACCTGGTGGTGCACGTGAGACGGCGGTCTACCGTGTTCGGGTGTCTGAAGCCGAGTTGTTACTCACCGGCGAACGCACCCTGCCCGGGATTCCGGCCGAGAACTACTGGTTCCGGCGACACGAGGCTGCCTACGTATTCCTGTCCGGTCGCCTGGCCGGGGCCCGGCTGCTCGAGATCGGCTGCGGCGAGGGCTACGGCGCCCACCTCCTGTCGGACCGTTTCGGGTTCACCGCCGCGCTGGACTACGACCCGGCCGCGATGGCCAACCTGAGCCGGCGGTACCCGAGACTGGCCGGCTGCCGGGCCAACCTGGCCGCACTGCCGGTGCGCGCCGGGACGATCGATGCCGCAGTGTCGCTGCAGGTGCTCGAACATGTCTGGGTTCCGGCCGAGTTCCTCGCCGAATGCCGACGAGTGCTTTCCTCGGACGGCACCCTCGTCATGAGCACACCGAACCGGCTCACCTTCTCCCCCGGATTGGCCCGCGGCGCCAAACCCCAGAACCCCTTTCATGTCAGGGAGTTCGATGCCCAGGAGCTGATCTCGCTGCTGGCGCAGGCCGGCTTCGAGGTGCTTGCGCTGCTGGGCCTGCGCGCCGGCCCGCGGCTGCGAATGCTGGACGCGGACTTCGCCGGCGGCCTGGTCGCGGCGCAGCTCGCGGTCGCTCCGCCCGACTGGTCGCCGTCCCTGCGCGCGGCCGTGACATCGGTGACCGTCGAGGATTTCCTCGTCGATGACCAGGACATCGCCACCAGCCTGGACCTGATCGTGCTGGCTCGGCCGCGGTGACCGAACCGGTCCGGCCGCCAGCCGAGCGCCCAGCGCAGGCCCCGCCCCGATCCGCGCGACCGATCGGCACGTTCTGCCTGGTGCTGCACACTCATCTGCCCTGGGTGGCTCACAACGGCACCTGGCCGGTCGGCGAGGAATGGTTGCACCAGGCCTTCACCGGTTCCTGGCGCCGGGTACTGACGATGCTGGACGGCCTGGCCGGTCACGGCTACACCGACGTGCTGACCCTCGGGGTGACGCCGGTGGTGGCCGCTATGATGGACGATCCTTATTGTTTGCAACAGATACACGGCTGGGCCGGGCGCTGGCAGCTGCGCGCGGCCGAGCTGGCGCAGCGCTCGGACTTCGCCGAACTGGCCCGCTGGGAGTTCCGGGAGGCGTCCGCCTGCCTGGCCGATTTGGAGGCCCGGTGGCGCACCGGGGGCCTGTCGGCGGTGCTTCGGCCGCTGGTCGACGGTGGCGTGATCGAACTGTTGAGCGGACCGGCGACCCATCCGTTTCTGCCCTTGCTCACCGAACGATTCGCCGCGGCCCAGCTGCGCACCGGTCTGACCGACGCCCGGCTGCGAATCGGCCGTCAGGTTAGCGGCATCTGGGCGCCCGAATGTGGCTACGCACCGGGAATGGCTGATTTCTACGAGCAAAACGGGGTCACCCACTTCGTCGTGGACGGTCCGGCGGTGCGGGGTGACACCGGGCTGGCCCGACCGGTCGGTGACACCGAGGTACTGGCGTTCGCCCGTGATCTTCCGCTGTCCGAGCACATCTGGTCCTCACGGACCGGATACCCGGCCGGCGCGCACTATCGCGACTTCCATACCTTCGACCATGCCTCCGGCTTCCGGCCCGCCCGGGTGACCGGCCGCGAGATCAAGCGGCCCTGGCGTCCGGCCGAGGCGCGCGGCGCGGCCCTGCGCGATGCTCGCGCCTTCGTGACGCAGGTGGTGCGGCGGCTCACCGGGCTGGCCGAGCAGACCGGGCGGCCAGGTCTGGCGGTCGCCGCCTTCGACACCGAGCTTTTCGGGCACTGGTGGTATGAGGGACCGGAGTTCCTGGACGCGGTCCTCCGCATGCTGCCACAGGCCGGCGTCCGGCTGTCCACGCTGCAAGGGGCCCGGGATCAGGGGCTGGTCGGATCACCGGTCGAACTCGCCGCCTCGTCCTGGGGTGCGGGTAAGGACTGGCGGATCTGGGACAACGACGGCGTGGCTGCACTCAACGACGACGTGGCCGGAATACAGAAACGTCTTTTTGCCGTCCTGGACGGGGCAAACTCCGATCCGGCTCGACGGCCCGAGTGGGACCAGCTCGCGCGAGAGGCGATGCTGGCCAGTTCGAGCGACTGGGCGTTCATGATCAGCCGGGACTCGGCCGCTGAGTACGCCTGGAGCCGGGCTCGCGACCATGGGGCGCGATTCCATCGGTTGGCCGATGCGATGAGCCAGGGTCACGGCCGGGTCGTCGCGGCGGAGCTTCGCGCCGTGGACGGTCCGTTCGGTCACCTGGATGCCCGCCGATTCTGAACGCGCTGCGCACGGCGCTGGGTGCGGGTTAAACTGCGTCGCCCAACACCGTTCACCGGGAGTGCTCCTTGTTTGTCGCGCGATCATCTGCCCGCCGCCGGCTGGCGGCCGCCGTCGCCGGACTGGCCTTGGCCGCAGGGCTGTTCTCGGTCGTTACTCCCTCTGCCGACGCCGTGATACCGACGCCACCCGCACCGACGTGTGCTAGCTCCGTCGTGCCCGGCTTGGCCCTGCCATCACCGAGAAACGCCCAACTTGGGTTCAGCCCCTACGCTGCGCTCACGGCCACCGACAACCACGGCCTGTGGGCCGGCGTGCGGTTCGACGGCCACGGTGTGTTCCGACTGATCACCTGGCGCGACGGCGTCACGACGATCCTGGACACGTTCAGCTTCGGCAATGCCTGGTCGGAGGACGCAGTCAGAGTTATCGGCATCAGCGCGACCGGCGACATCATCGTCAACACGAACAACCCGAGGATCCGCAACGACGCCCACGAGATCGCCTATCGCTACCGGAACGGGAAGCGTTTCCCCCTTGCGCACAACGGCGGCTGGACGTCGTGGCAGGCCACAGCCGTGTCGCCCGACGGCCTCGTCGCCGGCTACGTCACGACGCCGACGACCCGGCTGGCTGTCGAATGGAATCAGCAGGGAACTGCGACGACGATCGTCGGCGGCAGTGTGTTCCAGCCGCTCATCGACCAGTACGACGACATGATCTGGATGCAACAGGCGCCATTCCACCCGGGGGTAGTCAGTCCGAACCTGATCCGGTTCCGGACGCCGGCCGGGCGGCTCGGGCAATTGCTCGACCCCGACATCGGGGTGCAGGACTGGCAGGTTGCCGGGCGTTGGGTCTGGGGTACCGACTCCAACGCACAAAACCAACTGCGGGTCGTCACCTGGGACATGGCCGGCGTGGCCTCCGGTGCGAGCACGCTAGCCGCAGTCGCCCGCCGCCCTCAGTCCTACGGCATGGTGGCCGTCGGCACGTCGACTCGGGCTTATATCGCAGCCCGGAGCCCGGATACGGATGGGCGCTACAGCATTGCCCTCTACGACGCCTACACGGACGGACACATACTGCCGACCCAGATTCAGGGCCCGGACTTTGACCTGGCGTACTTCGGCCTGGCGAACAACGGCACTGTCGCTGCGACCGGAGCCGACGGCCGGGTCTACTTCATGTACTGCCCGTTGAACTATGCCAAGCACAATCCGCGCGGGGTGATCTATCACGGGGCCGTGGCGACTGGGCAGACGTTGATCACCGGTGGCGCGTTCGACTCCGACGACCCGGCCGGACACGATCTGGTCTACATCTTCGACCAGACCACCCCGACCCGCCGGCTACTGGCCACCGTCACCGCCGACCAGTACGACCCCTCCTTCGCACACGCCTACGGCATCAGCGGAAACCACCGCTACCGGTTCTCTACGCCTGCCGTTGCCGGTCGACACGTCTACTGCGCCTACGGCCGCAACGTCGGCTACGGCAACCAGAACACCCTGCTCGGCTGCACCACGGTCACCGCCTGACGTTCGCTGCCGTAGGCCGTAGGCCGTAGGTTCGGTCTGTTGGACTTACCTCCACCACTCCGGACTCGTCCGGCGCGAATAGGGTGAGCCGATGCCCGTAACCACACCGGACCGGATCGGTCGCGCGATAGTGACCGCCGTGGACGCTGCCCGCCGTGCCCGA
>CAZZZW010000063.1:0-15811 GCA_964658795.1 Phormidium nigroviride PCC 7112 | reverse complement strand
TGTCCTCGGGGACCATCGTATAGAGCGCGGCGAAGCGCGGGTCAGTGCGGTTGAGCGCGGCGGTCGCGCCCGCGCCGCGGACATAGTCGGCGCGGGTGTCGGACGACACCAGCCCGGTCACCGCCAGCCCGGTCGCCACACCCGGAACCGCCGTACGTTCCTCGGTCTCGGGCGTGTGCCGTGGCCGGCCCAGGTACTCCTTCAGATCAGCCACGTCGACCGTTACGGGCGTGTCATCGGGCTCGGCAGCCAGCGCCGCCTTCGCGGTGACCTTGCGCAGGATCCGGGCGATCAGCCGTTCCAGCGAACGCACGCCCGCCTCCCGGCTGTACTCGGCCGCGAGCTTGCGCAGCGCGTCGGAGGTGATCGTGACCTCGTGCGGTTCCATACCGGCCCGCTCCAACTGCCGGGGCAGCAGGTGATCCCGCGCGATCGTCAGCTTCTCGTCCTCGGTGTAGCCATCGAGCGTGACCAACTCCATCCGGTCCAGCAGCGGCCCGGGGATCGAGTCGAGCACGTTGGCCGTAGCCAGGAACAGCACGTCGGACAGGTCCAGTTCGACCTCGAGGTAGTGGTCACGGAACGTGTGGTTCTGCGCCGGGTCCAGCACCTCGAGCAGGGCCGCGGTCGGATCGCCGCGGTAGTCCGAGCCGAGCTTGTCGACCTCGTCCAGCAACACCACCGGGTTCATCGAGCCGGATTCCTTGATCGCTCGCACGATCCGGCCGGGTAGCGCACCGACGTAGGTCCGCCGGTGTCCCCGGATCTCGGCCTCGTCCCGGACGCCGCCGAGCGCGACCCGGACGAAGTTGCGTCCCATTGCCTTGGCCACCGACTCACCGAGCGAGGTCTTGCCCACCCCGGGCGGTCCGACCAGGGCCAGCACCGCACCGCTGCGGCGGCCACCGATCACGCCCAGACCCCGGTCCTGCCGGCGCCGCCGGACGGCCAGGTACTCGATGATCCGTTCCTTCACGTCGTCCAGGCCGGCGTGATCGCCGTCCAGCACCGCCCGGGCCCCGGCGATGTCGTAGGCATCATCGGTCCGGGTGTTCCACGGCAGGTCCAGCACGGTGTCCAACCAGGTCCGGATCCAGCCGCCCTCGGGCGACTGGTCGGAGGTCCGTTCCAGCTTGTCGACCTCGGCGAGCGCGGCCTCGGCCACCTTGTCCGGCAGGTCGGCGGCCTCGACCCGGGCCCGGTAATCCTGCTCCTCGGTCTCGGTCTTGCCGTTGAGGTCGTTCAGTTCCTTGCGGATCGCACCCAACTGCTGGCGCAGCAGGAACTCCCGCTGCTGCTTGTCCATGCCCTCTTGGACGTCCTTGCGAATCGTCTCGGCGACATCGAGTTCAGCCAGGTGATCCCGGCCCCAGCCGATCAACTTGCGCAGCCGCTCGGCCACGTCCGGGGTCTGCAGCAGCCAGCTCTTCTGCTCGTTGTCCAAGTAGCCGGCATAGCCGGCGGTGTCGGCCAGTGCGGCCGGATCGGTCATGCTCTGCACCGAGTCGACGAACTGGAAGGCCCCCCGCTGCTGCAGGATCGTGGTAGCGATTCCCTTGTATTCCTTGGACAGATCGCGAACGGCATCGGTGAGTTGCTCATCGGAGATCGACGCCTCCACCCACAATGCGGCCCCGGGACCCGTGGTCCCGGTGCCGATCCGGGCCCGGTCGGAGGCCCGCACCACAGCGGCGTGCTCGCCGCCGCGCAGGCGCCCGACCTGCTCGATCACACCAACGGCGCCGAAGCCGGAGTACTTGCCATCCAGCCTCGGCACCAGCAGTACCCGAGCCGGGTCGGACCCCGCGGAGGCCTGAGCAGCCTCGACCGCGGCCCGCACTTCGGCATCGGACATCGAAACCGGGACGACCATCCCGGGAAGCACGACGATGTCGTCCAGCGGAAGCATCGGCAGTGCGAAAGTGTCAGTCATTCCTCGTCCTCACTTCAGTCAGACCCGCCCCAAAAAGTTGAGTCATTAGCACTCAACTCGACCGAGTGCTGATCTGTTCCGGGCCGCTGTTCGCCGTGAGCGGACGGCTCGAACCGGCGCGAATCGGAGTCCTTGCCGGCCCTTCCGCACATTCGACGATCGCTTAAATTTGGCGACATGACCGAGCAACCAGGTGTCGACATCCCAGATCACCGCGGCCGGACGGGCCTCGACCAGGCCGGTCACGAGCTGACCCGCAATCCGGACGTGGTCGTCCGCAACGTCGAGCTGACCTCGCAGGGCTGGCATGTGCTGCGCCGGACCACCTACGACTACCGGCGCCGCGACGGCAGCTGGACCACCGAATCGCGCGAGACCTACGACCGCGGCAACGGCGCGACCATCCTGCTCTACAACCTGGACCGGAACACCGTCCTGCTGACCCGCCAATTCCGATTTCCGGTCTACGCCAACGACCATCCGGACGGCATGCTGATCGAGACCGCGGCCGGCTTGCTTGACGACGACGATCCAGAGACGGCGATCCGGCGCGAGGCCGAAGAGGAACTCGGGGTCGAGGTCGGCGACCTGACCCACGTGTTCGACGTCTACATGAGCCCCGGCTCGGTGACCGAACGGGTGCATTTCTACGCCGCGCCGTACACGGTGGCCGACCGCACCGGCAGCGGCGGCGGACTGGCTGAGGACGGCGAGGACATCGAAATCCTCGAACTGGATTTCACCGACGCGCTCAGCATGATCGCCGACGGCCGGATCGTCGACGGCAAGACCATCATGCTGCTGCAGTGGGCCGCGCTGCACCGCTCGACCAGATCGTGCGCGACGGAGTAGACAGGAGTCATGGCTATCGTTTCCAGCACCGGCTTCGCCCATGTCCGCCTGACCGTCACTGACATCGCCAGGTCCAAGGCTTTCTACGATGACGTCTTCGGCTTTCCGATCGCGGTGGATCAGTCCGAACGGGTCGACGAACCCGGTGTCACCGAATCACCGGAGGCCATCTACGGCGGCGTGGTCTATCAGACGCCCTCGGGCGCGCTGCTGGGCCTGCGCCCGGTGGCCCCGGCCGGTCAGTCCTTCGACTCCGAACACACCGGGCTCGACCATGTCAGCTTCAACGTCGCGTCGGCGGCGGAACTGGAAGCGGCCCGCGCTGCCCTCGACGATCGGGGCGTGCCGCATGGGGAGGTGAAGAACCTAGACGGGTTCGGCATCGCGATCTTGTCCTTCAGCGATCCGGACGGCGTCCACCTCGAGTTGACCGCCCCGCTGAGCTGACGCAGCTACATCATGCCGTTGTTCGCGTTGGCCCCCAGGGCGATGCCGAGCCGCAGACCGTCATCGGGCTTGGCGACGCCGTCGGCCTGCTCGAAGTCCATCTGATCGTCGGTCCTTCGGGCCAGCAACCACAGGGCCACACCAGCGCTTGCGAACACGACAAGCATCGCGACCAACACCACTGACGCCACCATGACGGCCTCCTCGCTCAGTGACCGAGAATCTACGCCTGTTCAGCGACCTTCGGCAGCAGTGTGATCGGACAGATACGTTCTCAACCGATGAGCTGGGCCAATGCCACCGCACCGGCCGTGGCCACGTTGAGCGAGTCCACGCCGCTGGCCATCGGAATCCGGGCCCAGCGCTGCACTCGGGCCAGGGTGGCCTCGGACAGGCCCGGGCCTTCGGCACCCAGCAACACCGCCCAGCGCTCCGGCAGCGTCACCTCGCGCAGGGCTGGGGCTTCGGCTCGAGGGGTCAGGGCCAGCAACTCGACCCCGTGGCCGGAAAGCAGGTCGAGGGAGTCCGGCCACGGCGCGGGCAGCACGGCCCAGCCGACGCCGAAGACGTTGCCCATCGAGACCCGGACGCTGCGCCGGTACAGCGGATCGGCGCAGCGCGGGTCCAACAGCACCCCGTCGACGCCGAACGCGGCACAGTTGCGAAAGATCGAGCCGAGATTCTCGAAGTCGTTGATGGCCTCCAGCACGACAAACCGTCGGCCGCGCTCGATCAGGTCTGCCGGGTCGGCCGCGGCCGGCCGGTCGGCCGAGGCCAGTACGCCTCGGGTGACACGAAAACCGACCACGTCGGACAGCAACCACTTGTCGAGCTCGTAGACCGGCACGTCAAGCTGATCGAGGGCCGGCGCGAGCAGCTCCAGCTTGTTCGGCACACCGGCGATCGCCCTGATCGGGTAGGGCGACCGGATCAATCGCTCGACCACGTTCGCGCCCTCGGCGATGACGATGCCACGACGGTCGGGTCGCACGTCAGCGTCCATCAGGTCGCGAAAGTCGGCCAGCCGGTCATCGGCCGCATCGGTCACCAGCTCGGCGTTCGCCGGCCTCATCCGACGTGGGCGAAGTCGAGCCGGTCACGCAGATCGGCCAGCCGGACACCTCGGTCCCGCGACACCCAGGCGCCGATCACGATGGTCGCGACCAGACACACCAAGCCACCGCCGAGCATGCCCCAGCGCGGGCCGAACACCTCCGACAACCACCCCACGATGGGTGCCCCCAGCGGAGTTCCACCCATGAAACACAGGATATAGAGCCCCATCACCCGACCCCGCATGGTCGGCTCCACCCCGAGTTGCACGGTGGCGTTGGCCGCTTGGGCCATCGTGATCATGGCCAGACCGGCCGGCAGCAACGCGATTGCGGTCCAGCTGAAGTTCGGCATCACCGCGGCCAGCATCTCGGTCACGCTGAAGGCGCTGGCGGCCAGGATCAGGAACAGCCGGCTCGGCCGCCGCCGCCGGAAGGTCGCCGCGATCGCGCCGATCGTCGCGCCGACCGCCAGCGCGGTCGACAACAAGCCGAACGAATCGGCGCCCTGGTGGAAGACCTGTTTGGCGATCAGGGCGATCGTGATCTGGTAGTTGTAGCCGAACGTCCCCAGGATCAGGATCAGCACCATCGGCAGCACCAGATCGGACCGGTTGCGGACGTAGCGAAAGGCATCGGCGTACTGGCCCGGTTTGCGATCGACCGGCTTGGCCGGGAACAGTTCCGCCTTACGCATCAAGGACAACGCGGCCAGCACGGCGAGGGTGGTGCCGGCGTTGCCCAGGAACGCCCAGCCGGTGCCGAAGCTGCTGATGATCACGCCGGCGATGGCCGGGCCCATGATCCGGGCCAGGTTGAACACGGTCGCGTTCAGCGCGACAGCATTCGGCAGGTCGTCACCGCCCACCATCTCGACCACGAAGGACTGACGGATCGGGGTGTCGATGGCCGAGACGATGCCGAGGACAGCGGCCAGTGCCATCACGTGCCAGATCCGCACCGAGCCGGTCACGTCGAGCAGGCCCAGCACCAGGGAGGTCAGGCCGATGCCGGTCTGGGTGGCCAGCAGCAGCCGGCGCTTGTCACCGCGATCGGCCAGCGCCCCGCCGTACATCGACAGCAGCAGCGCCGGTCCGAACTGCAGTGCGGTGATGATGCCGAGCGCGAAGCCGGAGTTGGTCAGTTGCAGTACCAGCCAGTCCTGGGCGACCCGTTGGGCCCAGGTGCCGGTGAGCGAGATCAGCTGGCCGGAGAAGTACAGCCGGTAGTTGCGGACCTTCAACGACCGCACCGGATTGACCCGGGTCTTGCGCGGCGGCGGGGTCGGGACGCCGACCTCGGCCAGTGATTCGGCCGATTCGGCGGCCGGGACTGCAGTCACTCAGACCCCAGCCGGTCCAGCACGGCGACGGCCTCGCTCAGGATCCGCAACTCGTCGTCGGAGAAGTCCAGCAGCCGCTGTGAGAGCCATTCGTCCCGAGCTCGGGTCTCCTCGTCCAGCAGGTCCCGGCCCGAGGCCGTGATCGTGATGATCGATTGCCGCCGATCGTCCGGGTGCGGCTCGCGAGCCACCCAGCCTTCGCTCTCGAGCGAACCCAGGATCTTGGTCATCGACGGTGGCTGGACCCGCTCGATCGAGGCGAGCTCGCCGGCGCTCATCGGCCCGCACTTGCCGACCGTGGCCAGAGCCGACAACTGGGACAGCGTGACGGCCGTGTTGACCCGCTGGGCGCGCAACCGACGAGCAGCTCGCAGCAGCGCCAGCCGCAGTCCGGAGGCGAGCGCAGGGGTGGTCTCAGGCGTCGTCACATTGTTAGTCTAGCTAACAATATCCTCACCGGCCAACCGTCGACCACCCCAGCCCGATGGTCAGGAGATACCGAACAGCGTCTTCAGCGGCTCGATCGCGAAGTAGATCAGGAAGAACACCGAGATTCCCCACAGCAGCGGGTGCACCCGGCGCGCGTGGCCGACCGCCGCCTGCAGGATCACGTAGCTGATGAAGCCGGCCCCGACCCCGTTGGTGATCGAGTAGGTGAAGGGCATCAGCGTGATGGTCAGGAAGGCCGGCACCGCGATCTCCAAGGCCTGGAAGTCGATGTTGCGGACCTGCCGCATCATCAGCACGCCGACCACGACCAGGGCCGGCGCCGCGGCCTCGGACGGCACGATCTGAGCCAGCGGCGACAGGAAGATCGTCACCAGGAACAACAGGCCGGTGACCACCGAGGCCAGCCCGGTCCGGGCGCCGTCACCGATACCGGAGGCCGACTCGACGTAGGTGGTGGCCGAGGAGGCACCAGCGGCGCCACCGGCCACGGCTGCGATGCCGTCGATCAGCAGCACTTCCTGGATGCCCGGCAGTTGGCCGTCCTTGTCCAGCAGGTCGGCCTCCTGGGCCAGCCCGATGGTGGTGCCCATGACGTCGAAGAAGTCACTCAGTACGAGCGAGAAGATGATGACGATGCCCGAGACGATGCCGACCGCGGAGAAGCCCCCGCCGAGGGAGAAGTGACCGAGCAGTTTCAGGTCCGGCGCACCGATCGACTTACCTTTGAAGGACGGGACGTTGAGCGCCCAGCCCTTGGGGTTGACCAGCTTGCCGGTCGCGTCGGTCTGCGAACCGACCTTGGCGATGGCCTCGATGATGATCGCCAGCACGGTGCAGACGACAACACCGATCAGGATGGCGCCCCGGACCTTGCGGGCCATCAACACCGCGATCAGCAGCACGCCGATCACGAACACCAGCGTCGGCCAGCCGTCGAGGTGACCGCCGATGCCGATGTCGACCACGGTGCCCGAGCCGGCCCGGACGAAGCCGGCGTCGGCCAGCCCGATCAGTGCGATGAACAGCCCGATACCGGCGGCGATGGCCGACTTCAACTCAGCCGGGATGGCCCGGAACACCGCGACCCGGAATCCGGTCAGCACCAGCACGGTGATCAGCAGTCCCTCGATCACCACCATGCCCATCGCGGCCGGCCAGGACATCTTGGTCGCGACCTGGAAGGCCACGAACGCGTTCAGCCCCAGACCGGTGGCCAGGCCGAACGGGTAGCGCCCGACGAGGCCCATCAGCAGCGTCATCACGCAGGCGACCAGGGCGGTTGCCGCCGCCACCGCACCCAGGTTGGGGGCACTACCGCCACCGAGGAAGTGGCCGTTCTTGTCCTGGACGGTGCCGATGATCAACGGGTTCAGCACCACGATGTAGACCATCGTCACGAACGTGACCAGGCCGCCGCGCACCTCGCGCGACACCGTAGAACCACGTCTGGTGATCGAGAAGAACCGGTCCAGGGCTGAGCCGCTCTGCGCGGTGGTCTGTGTCATGCCGCTCCATGTATCAGATCGGTGTTTCGAACGGAGTCTTTTCGATCGCGTAGCCTGCCGAACTGTGAGCAGCACTTCAACACCGGGGTCCGACCCCGAACAGATGCTGTCGGTCAACGCCCGGACGGTGATGCTGATCGGTACCGGTCTGTTCGGACTGGCCTTCCTGGTGCTGCTGCCGTTCTGGTCCTGGCTGGGCGAGCACGGCCACCGGGTCTGGCTCTGGACCGCCCTGGCCGGCGCCGTCCTGGGACTGATGTCACTGCCGCTGGTGCGCAAGCACACCGGCGAGGGCAGGCTTGGCTGAGCCGGCCCTGACCGCCGGTGAACTGCTCCGGGCCCTGGACGCAACCCTGGCCCCGGCGCGGCTGGTGTGTTTCGCCGGGCGCTGGCGCTCTGGAATGCCCCTGATCGGCTGGGGGCCATCCGATGGTGGCCGGCAGGTCCGCCTGATCGATGAGTCCGGGTCGGCGCACACCATCGGTTGCGCCCACTGGGCCGAGCGCTCGCCGGACGGCGGCTGGACGGCCAGCGATCAGGAATCGGCTGCGCTGATCGAGGGACTGTCGATCGCCGAGCCCGTCCCGTTCGGCTTGTCCGTGGATCGCGCCACGTCGCGGGATGGTCACCTGGCCGCGGTCGAGCACGCCATCGGGGCGATCCGGGCCGGCGACATCTACCAGGTGAACGTCTGCGCCCGGCTGCACGGCCGGATCGACGGTCCGCCACTGGAACTTTTCATCGCCGGTATCGAAGAGCTCGCCCCGGACCACGCCGCATTCGTCCGGACCCCGGAACGCACGGTGGTCAGCCTGTCGCCAGAATTGTTCTTGCAGCGTAAAGGAGATCTCGTTCGGACGGCGCCGATCAAGGGCACCCGGCCCCGCTCCGCCGACCCGGCGGAGCTGCTGCACTCACGCAAGGACCGGGCCGAGAACGTGATGATCGTCGATCTGATGCGCAACGACCTGAGCCGGGTCTGTGTGCCCGGCAGTGTGGCCGCCGACCGGTTGCTCCAGGTGCGGCCGGCCCCGGGAGTCTGGCATCTGGTGTCCGAGGTGACGGGCCGGGTGCCGCCCGGACTCAGCACCGACGAACTGCTGACCGCGACCTTTCCGCCCGGCTCGGTGACCGGCGCACCGAAGCTGCGGGCGATCGAGATATATCAATCATTGGAAACTGAATCTCGCGGTCTGTTCACCGGCGCCGTCGGCCTGATCGAGGACGACAACGCCGAGTTCAACGTGGCTATCCGCACCTTCGAATTCGCCGGCGATCAGTTCGCGCTCGGCGTCGGCGGCGGCATCACCGCCGACTCGATCCCGATGCTGGAGTGGCAGGAGTGTCAGCTCAAGGCGGCTCCACTACTGGCCCTCGGTCAGGCGCAGTGGACGGACCCGCCCGAACGGGAACCGGTCGACCGATCCAAGGGAATCTTCGACACGATGCTGGCCGTCGACGGACGCGTCGTCGGCCTGGCCGACCACCTGGCCCGGCTGGAGGCGTCGGTGCTCGAGGTGTACGGACGTCGCCTGCCCGCGTCGTTGGGCGCCGAGCTGACCGGCACCGCCGGCTCCGGCCGACACCACCGGCGACGCATCCGGGTCACCGTCGGCCCGGACGGGGCCGCCACTGTCGAGACCGGACCGGCTCCCGAGCGGGGTGGCACGGTGTCGCTGACCCGGGGCCGGCGACCGGAGGGCAGCTGGCGACACAAATGGACCAGTAGGGAATGGGCCGTCGACACCGGCACCTACTTCACCGACGAGACCGGCGGCCTGGCCGAGACCAGTACCGGCAACCTGGTGCACGTCCCCGAGCGCGGGACCGTGCGGACGCCGGTGCTCTCCTCAGCCGTCCTGCCCGGAGTCACCCGCAGGCGCTTCCTCGACGCCGCGCTCGACCACGGCTGGCGGATCGAGCTCGGCCGACTCGGCCTCGACGACGTCCGCCGTGCCGGCGGTGTCCTGCTCAGCCTCTCCAGCCTCCGCGAACTGGTCGTCGTCGACCGGATCGACGGCGTCCGCCTCGATGTCGATGACCGACTCGCGGGCGAACTCCGCGGCTGGCTCTGAGCCGGCCGCGTCCGAGCGGCCGAGGTCGAGGGCGTCGATGAGCTCGTCCTCGTACACCGCACCGGTGATCTCTGCCGCCGGTTCGGGTTCGACCTCGGAATGCGCACCACAGCCGTACTCGACCGCGACCACCCGGCCGTCGGCACCGGCGAACTGATTGGCACAGACACCGAAGGCGGCCCGCAACGAGCCGGCCAGCCCGACGAAGAAGCCGCAGGTCCCGCACTGGGCCGGGGCGTGCTTGGCCATCTGGCTGTCCGGACCGAAGTCGCCGTCCTGCCAGCGCTCGGCCGCATCCAGGCGTCCATCCCGGGACAGCACCCGGACCCGGCCGAGGCCGAGTTCGAAACTGACCTCCTCGACCTGCGGATCACCGGAGTCGAGGTAGCCCGGCACCAGCCGGGGATCATCCGGCGCGGTCGGCAGCAGATCACCCGGGCTCAGATCACCCGGCTGCAACCGCTCGCTCCACGGCACCCACTCCGGGGCCAGCAACGCACCCTCGCCGGGCAGCAGCACGACCTCGGCCACGCTCGGCTCGGACTCCGGGGCGCGGACCAGCGTCACCGCCCAGTGCCAGCCGAGGTAACCCGGCAGGGCACACGCGAAACCGTGGGTGGCGGCGTATTCGGCCTCGGCCCGCACGCCCAGGTGGGCGCCGACCTGCGCGCTGGGCTGGCCGGCCTCGCTGACCCCGACGTCCGCGCCGGCCAGATCGACGGCGGCAGCTCGGGCCAGATCGATGGCGGCGGCGAGAACCGGGTCGACGATGAGTTGATCTACGGGCGCGGTCACGACGCCATTGTGCCAAGCGGCGCGTCGAGATATCCAACTCGTCTCCTCCGTGCGGCAGGATGGACGGCGTGACGGCAGCGGACGGCTCCAGCTCGGCGGGTATGAACCCGGCCGACGGCTTCTCCACGCCGACCTACCACCGGCACGAGGACGAGCAGCAGAACCACACCGTCAGCTTCGCCAAGGACGCCACCGAGCAGGACCCGCAGCCGGAAGGCCGGGTGTCGCGGGCGGACGCGCTGCGGGCCGCCCCGGCCGGCACCGGCGATCTGACGGTGACCCGGGCCGTCCTCGCCCGGGGCCGCTACTTCTCCAAGCTGGTCGCACACAAGGTGATCGTGGCCAGCGAGGCCGACGGCGCCCGTGAGTCCGGGCTGACCGCGATGATCTGGAACCAGGTGATGTCCTACGGCGCGGATGCGATGGTCACCGTCGCACTGGCCGGCACCGTCTTCTTCTCCGCGACCGGCGACGCCCAGCGTGGCAACGTCCTGCTCTACCTGCTCATGACGATGGCCCCGTTCGCGGTCGTCGCTCCGGTGATCGGGCCGGCCCTGGACCGGGTCCAGCACGGGCGCCGGATCGTGATGGCGGGCACCGCGATCGGCCGGGGTGTGCTGGCCGTGGTGATGGCGATGAACTTCACCGACCTGTATGTGCTGTTTCCGGCCGCGCTCGGGTCGCTGGTGCTGTCCAAGGCCTACTCGGTCATCCGCTCCGCCGCCGCTCCCCGGCTGGTGCCGACCGCGCTGACCCTGGTCGAGGCCAACGCCCGGCTCTCGCTGTTCGGTCTGGTCGCGGCCATCGTCGGCGGTGGTGTGGTCGGTGCGGCGATCAAGGTGACCGGGTCCTACCCGCTGGGCCTCTGGATCACCGCGGCCGCCTTCGGCGCGACGGCGTTCTACTCCTTCCGGCTACCCAAGATCGTCGATGCGCTGCCGCCGGTGGCGATGCCGGACGCGCCCCCGACCCGGATCGCGGCCCCGCCGAGCCGACCGAGCCAGGCCAAGCACGGCCTGCTGGATCGGCTGGTGAACTGGGCCCGCCGCGGCTTCGCCCCCGGCGTGATCATCTCGCTGCAGGGTGAATCGGTGCTGCGCTGGCTGTCCGGCTTCCTGACCATGTTCATGGCCTTCCACGTCGAGGCGACCGCGCACGGGTTCCAGGCGGTGCTCGACCTCGGTGCCGTCGGAGCGGCGGCCGGCGTGGGCAACTTCGCCGGTAACGCCATCGGCACCCGGCTGAAGCTGGCCCGGCCGGAACTGATCATCCTGGCCAGCGTCGCCGCCGCCGGGTTGGCCTGTCTGGTGCCGGCCTTCTTCTTCGTGCTCGGCATCGCCATCGTCGCGATGTTCGTGTGCATGCTGGCCAACTCACTGTCCAAGCTGTCCTTGGACGCGATCATCCAACGGGACGTGGCCGAATCGCTGCGGTCCTCGGCCTTCGGCCGGTCCGAGACGTTCCTGCAGCTGGCCTGGGTGCTGGGGGCGGCGATCGCCCTGTTGCTGCCGTCGAAGAACGGCTGGCTCGGCTTCCTGGTCGCGGCCCTCGTCATGCTGGGGGTGCTCACCTGGATGCTGATCCGGCAGCGGGCGACGAGTGGGTCACAGCAGACGGCTCCCCGCAAGGCCTAGCGGGACCGCTCGCGTAACGTCGCGCGGGTGAGATCCCGGATGCTGGCCGGCGCGCTCGGCCTGGTTGCCATGACCGCGCTGGTGACCGCTTGTGACAAGCCCCGCCCGACCATCACCGTCCTCAGCGACAACAACTCGACCGTGGTGCCCGCCCAGCCGACCTGCACCATCGATCCGAGCGCGCCGTGTGCGCCGGAGCCGGGCAAGCAACGCACCATCAGCGCGCGAGCCGGCGGGCAGATCCTGCTCGATCTGGCCCCGGAACTGGCCGACAACGGTTACCTGGTCACCGCCTTCACCTCCGACGGCAAGACCAACACCCCGCTGGCTACGCCGGGTGCCTCGACCGGGGTGTCGAAATCGCTGACCACCCGGCTTGCGGTGCCGTCCCAGGCTTCGGGCAGCTACTTCCTGCAGGTCAGTGCGCTGCCGCCGTCCAAGCGCTACACGACCTACCTGATCCGGGTGAACCTCACCGCCTGATGAGTCGCTGACGTGCCCCGCCTGCTGGTCGTCACCGCGGTCGCCGCTGAGGCGGACGCCGTGCTGGCCCGCTTCGACCCGGCTCCGGGGGTGGTGGCCGGGCTGGCCGTGCACCGGGCCCTGACCCCGGCCGGCCTGGTTGACGCGGTTGCCGGGGGCGTCGGACCGGTCGCGGCGGCAGTGAGCACCGCCGCCGTACTGGCCGAACAGCCTTATGACCTCGTGCTGTCGGTCGGTATCGGGGGCGGCTTCGGGCGCTACCTGCTGGCCGTCGCCGACCGCTCGGTGTTCGCCGATCTGGGGGCCGAACAGGCCGACGGCAATTTCAGCTCGGTGGCCGAATTGGGTTTCGGCGACTGCCAGATCTCGACCGACGAGCCGTTGTTGCGGGCCGTGGCCGAACGCACCGGTAGCACCGTCGGAGCGGTGCTCACGGTCGCCACCGTGACCGGCACCGCCGCCCGGGCCGACCGGCTGCGGCTGGCCCATCCGGGCGTGGTGGCCGAGGGCATGGAGGGTTACGGCGTCGGGTCCGCGGCCGGACGCCACGGCGTGCGGTTCGGTGAGCTGCGAGCCATCTCGAACCAGGTCGGACCGCGCGACCGCAGCAGTTGGCGCATCGCCGAGGCCCTGCAGACCCTCGGCCAGGCGAGCACGGCACTATTCGACGGAGGACCACTATGAATGCCCTGGAACTGGCATTTTCCCCTTGCCCCAACGACACATTCGTGTTTCACGCCTGGACCCACGGGCTGATCGACGGGGCGCCCGAGGTCAAGCTGACCTTCGCCGACGTCGATGTCACCAACGGCGCCGCCGAACGCGGGGAGTTCGACGTGGTCAAGGTGTCCTACGCGGCGCTGCCCTGGCTGCTCGACCAATACAACCTGCTGCCCTGCGGTGGCGCCCTCGGTCGCGGCTGTGGTCCGCTGGTGCTGACCAACGGCGGCCGGGACGACCTCAACGGGGCCCGGGTGGCGGTTCCGGGTGAGCGCACCACCGCCTACCTGCTGATGCGGTTGTGGGCGGCGGGACAGTCCCCGGCGGCCATCGACTGGGTGCCGTTCGCCGAGATCATGCCGGGCGTACGCGATGGCCGGTACGACGCCGGCCTGGTCATCCACGAGGCGCGTTTCACCTATCAGAACTACGGGTTGACCGCCCTGGCCGACCTCGGTGAGTGGTGGGAGGGCAGCACCGGGCACCCGATCCCGCTCGGCGCCATCCTGGCCCGGCGCGGCCTCGATGCCGGTCGGCTGACCGACGTCGTTCGCGCCTCGGTCGACCGTGCCTTCGCCGATCCGGCCGCCTCGGCGGCCTTCGTCGCCGAGCACGCCGACGAGATGGATCCGTCGGTGCAGCAGCAGCACATCGCCTTGTACGTCAACGAGTTCACCCGCGACCTGGGCGACGAGGGCTACGGCGCGATCACCGAGCTGCTCGGCCGGGCACACGCGGCCGGGCTGGTGCCGGCGGTCCCACCCTTGCGGTGAGCGGCGATCGGCCTACCGTGGGCCCATGTGGTGGGTGTTGCTGGTGGCCGTGCTGTTCGTGCTGGGCTGGGCCTTCGTCAGACTCGCCAGGTGGTCGCGGGAGACCAGCGAGGACCTGACCAGCATGGAACCGAGCGAGGACGAGAAGTACGGCGTCTGGGGAATCTTCCGCAAACGCCGGTGAATCAGCGCGGGCGATCCTTGCGGAAGCGGAACCGGACGATGTTGCCGCTGACGAACAGCAGCAACAAGGCGTACGGCGCGTGGTGCGGGCCGAGGACATAGCCGGCCGGGATACAGAGCAGGAAGACCACCAGGTTTCCGATCGAATCCGCCCGGGCGTGCCGGAAGGCCAGCAGGCTCTGGGCCGGGGCGAGTCGATACCGGCGCACGTCGTACTGCAACTTGATCAAGGCGATGGTGGCCGCCGCGTTCACGCACCCGTAGACGGCCAGGGCGATCGGGTCGCTGGTGCCGTACCGGCCCATCAGGCTGGCCGGAAACGGCAAGGCGGACATGAAAAGCAGGAACCAGATGTTGTCGCCAAGCAGTCGCCGATTGGCCCTGGTCAGGGTTCGCATCAGGGTGTGGTGCCGTAGCCAGTAGATGCCGACCACGTAGAAGCTGATCAGATAGGCCAGGAAGTTCGGCCACTGATGTCCGAGCGCATGCCGGACCGCGCCGTCGGCGACGTGTCCGGGTAGGTCCGGCACCTTCAGATCCAACGCCAACAACGTCATCGCGATCGCGAATACCCCGTCGGACAAAGCCAGAAAACGCCCGACCGAGTTCTCCTGGCCAGTCCCGTCGACCTCGTCGTCGGCCCGCTCGGCCACCGGCTATCCCTTCGCTGGACTGGCCGCCGGGTCCGTCGCCTCGGCGGCCTGACGTTCGGACCGTACCGGAGTGCTCACGATCGCCAGCAGCGGGAACACGGCGCCGACGGCGAACCCGACCGCATAACCGTGCGCGCCGATCAGGCCGCCGAGCAACGGCGGGGTCAGGGCCGAGGCGATGTTCTGCGCGGTGTTCTGCGCTCCCAGCGCCCGACCGGCCCAGGCCGAGCCGGCGAATTCGGCCACCGCGGTGAAGGCCAGCCCGTTGTCGGCCACGGTCACCACCGCGCCGATGATGAGCACCAGGATGACCGCCGGGGAGTGGAAATGATCGCCGGCGGCGACGCCGAGCATGACCAGCGAGCTGGCCACCGCCAACTGCCGGACCGGCGTCATCCGGCTGGCCACCCGGTCCGACCAGATGCCGGCCGCGATCCGTCCGAACGCCCCGAGGATCTGGCCGAGGAACAGGATCCGTCCGGCGTCGAGGATGTCCCAATGCCGTACCCCGACCAAATAGGCCATCGAGAAGCCCGAGATCGCGAACTGGGGTACCACCAGCAGGGTCGAGGTTGCGTGTAGCTGCCACAGTGTCGGCACCCGGTAGGGCGAACCGGAATCGACCACCGTCCCCTTGACCGCACGGGGCGGATCGAGCACGAAGACCAGCACCAGCAGGCCGACCAGCAAGCACGAGGCGGCCGGCAGCAGCAGGGCCGTCTCGACGCTGCCGTGCCGGGCCAGCGGCGGCAGCGTCACCGCGGCCAGCCCGACACCGAGCGGTTGGGCGGTCTGGCGCAGGCCCATCGCGAAGCCACGTTCGTGCGGGGCGAACCAGCCGAGCACGACCCGGCCGCTGGCGGCGTTCACACTCGCCCCGCTGGCCCCGGCCAGGGCCAGCAACACGCACAGTG
>CAZZZW010000062.1:0-15849 GCA_964658795.1 Phormidium nigroviride PCC 7112 | reverse complement strand
CCGGGAGGCCAGGTCAGCGACCAGCAGCGGTCGTCGATGCGAGCCGACGTGGACCACGACGGAGGGCCGCTCGGCCCAATCCCAGTTCTTCAGCACCTCGACCACGACCGGCTCGAGTTCGGTCGGCAACGGTCCGTCCTCGGTCCGGTCGGAGAGTAGCGCGCGAAGTTGCTGGCCGCGGCCGAGGTCGCTGTACCGAGCGATGACTCGTCCGGGATCTGCTTGTAAAGATGGGGAAATCCGGCCCGAGAGCTCGATGCCGAGAGCGGCCAGGCCGGACGGCCAGAGCTTGCGGGGTTCGATGGTCACGCCGGGCCGAGCCAGTCTGGTCCGGGCGGCGTCGACCGAATCACTTGTGACGGCGGCGTCGAGACGGGTGCCGGTGCAGTTGTCGCACCGGCCACAGTCCGCCGCCCCGTCGTCGTCGAGTTGTTCGCGCAGGTAACGCAGCCGACACGTGGTGGTCGACTCGTAATCGATCATGGCTTGCTGCTCGGCCCGGCGGGTGGCATCGACTCGGGCGTATCGCTCGGCGTCATAAGTCCAATCCTGATCGGTCGCCAGCCAACCACCCTTGACCCGCCGGACCGCGCCGTCGACGTCGAGCACCTTCAGCATCGTCTCCAGCCGATTACGGGACAGGTCGACCTTGGCCTCCAGAGCCGGCGTGCTCGCCGGAACGGCGGAGTCGAGTTGGGCCAGCGCAGTCCGGACCTGGGCCTCGGCCGGGAAGCCGACCGAGGCGAAGTAGTCCCAGATCGCCTGATCCTCCGGACCCGGCATCAGGATCACCTGGGCCCGCTCCACCCCGCGGCCGGCCCGGCCGATCTGCTGGTAGTAGGCGATCGGAGAGTTCGGGGCACCGAAGTGGATGACGAAACCGAGGTCTGGCTTGTCGAAGCCCATGCCCAGCGCCGAGGTCGCGACCAGCGCCTTGACCCGGTTGGCCAGCAGATCGTCCTCGGCGGCCTGCCGTTCGGCGGCGTCGGTCTGACCGGAGTAGGCGGCGACCTCGTGGCCGGCTGCCCGCAGGTGCTCGGCCAACTCGGCGGTCGCGGCCACGGTCAGGGTGTAGATGATGCCGGAGCCGGGCAACTCATGCAGGTGCTGGCCCAGCCAGGCCAGCCGCTCCGGGGTGCCCGGCAGGTTCAGCACCGAAAGATAGAGTGATTCTCGATCGAGCTGGCCGCGCAGCACCAGCACCTCGGCGCCGTCCTGACCGAGTCCGAGCACGCTGTCGATGTCGGCCACCACGCGTTCGTTGGCGGTGGCGGTGGTGGCCAGCACTGGCGTGCCGTGCGGAAGCTCGGGCAGCAGGGTGCGCAGCCGGCGGTAGTCGGGGCGGAAGTCGTGGCCCCAGTCGCTGATGCAGTGGGCCTCATCGACGACCAGCAGCCCGCACGAGGCCGCCAGCGCCGGCAGCACCTGATCGCGGAAGTCGGGGTTGTTCAACCGTTCGGGAGACACCAGCAGGACGTCGACCGAGCCGTCCTGCACCTCTTCATAGATCTGGTTCCAGTCGGTCAGGTTGGTCGAGTTGACCGTGACCGCGTGGATGCCGGCGCGTTCGGCGGCGGCGATCTGGTTGCGCATCAGGGCCAGCAGCGGCGAGACGATGACGGTCGGTCCCTCACCCTGCTCGCGGAGCAATGCGGTCGCGACGAAGTAGACCGCCGACTTGCCCCAACCGGTACGTTGCACCACCAGCGCTCGCCGCCGGTCGGCCACCAGCGCCTCGATCGCCCGCCACTGGTCGGGGCGCAATTCGGCGTCCGGGCCGGCCAGGGCGCGCAGGCACTGCTCGGCGGCTTGCTTCAGCTCGGTGTCGGTCACCCTTGATGTCTAACAGCCACCCCCGACAAGAACTGATCCGCCCAGGGTGAGGGCGCCCGTGCGCCGCCTCCGGTCGTGAACGTCAGCGGACGTGTGCTGAGGACCGGCGACGTTGCCCCCGGCTAGCCGAGTCCGCTTGGGCGCCCGGCCGGGAAATCACCCACCTTGCTCGTCAGTGCCGGTGGGTGGAATCCGGATGGCCGGGCTCGGCCGGATGTTCGAAGCCCGGTTCGAGCACCACCCGCTGCTGCATCGCCCGGTCGAGCCAGCGCGCGAACTCGGTGACCCGTCGGTGCCCGGCCAGCTCGGCCGCGATGCCGGCCTGGACCGATTCGAAGGCTTGTGGGTAGAGGTCGCGGTTGCGTTCGTAGTAGTCGCGCACCTCGGCCTCGGGCACCGTGACGGCCGCGACCAGCTCGAGCGCGGCTGGCACCCGGTTGAGGATCGCCGCGGCCACCCCGCCGACCTGCAAAGCTGCCGTCACGGCCAGCGGTTGACCTGCGCCGGTCGGGTGGGCGGCGCCGTCGTGGCCGACGATCCGTTCCGCGGCGCAGAGCTGGACCACCCACCGCCGCATGTTGCGGCCCTCGGCCGTGTCGGCCGCCGGCAGCACCGCCCGCAGCCGTCCCGCCCGCAGTTCGGCCAACCGGGCGTCGACCTCATTCAGCATCAACGGCTCGCCGTCGACCCGGGCCACCAGATGGTCGTGCACGGTCGCGGTCACGCCGATTCTCCTTGTACGACCAGGGCAATCGGCTCGGTGTAGCGGGCCACGCCGCCGCAGGAGACCTTGGCCAGCACCCACCAGGACCCCGGACCGGTCCCCAACGGCACCCGGATCGGATACGTCAACTCAACCGACTCCCCGGGTGCCACCGCGGCGCCGGTGTTCCAGTCCTCGACCAGCGGCCAGGTCTGCCACGGTCCGATCAGCTGGGATTGCAGGGAAATCTCGGTCCGGGCCCGTGAGGTCAACCGGACCGTCACCGCCCCGGTCGCGCCCGGGCTGAGTGAGACCTCGGATTCGCAGATCTCGACCTGGAGTTCCGGCTCGGACTGGCCGCCGATGACGAAACGGGTGAGATCCTCCAGTTGTTGGCCGCCGCTGGTGATCCGCGCCCGCACCCAATAGGTCCCCGGCTCAGCCTGCGCGGCCGGGGTGATGGTCACCGGGACGCCGGAGAATTCCCCGGCCCCGAAAGCATAATCCAGCTCGGTCCACGATGCCCGCCAGCCATCGGGCAGGATCAGCTCGACGGTTCCGGCTGAACCGTGCTCGGCCAGGGTGGAGGCAACGCGGACGGTCAGCTCCGCCGGTTCGGTCGACTCGATCAGGTTCGGTGTCAGGTGCACGCTCTCCGGGACGTTGCCACGCGGCGCGGGACCGGTGTTGTTCAACCAGTACCGGCTGTAGACCGGCTGATGGGGCTCACCCTGGGCGCCGTACCACGCAACCGGCCGCTGTTCGACCGGAACGGACAGGCCCAGCGTGGCGATCTGCATCGGGCCGATCCGGTCGACCGGGCCGTCGACCGGCTGTTCGAGAATGTTCAATCTCGTCGCCGTGCTACTGGCACCGGCCACGTGGACCGACAGTGTGCCCGCCGCTCCGATGGCCTCGTACAGGCGAACGGTCACCGGGCCGGCCGGTTGCACCGCTCGTCCGGCCGCGAGCGGATTGCCCTGTGGTTTGAAGGCCGACAGCACCACCCGATCGGCCGGCTCGACGGTCACGAAACTGTGCTGCTGAGGCAGCCGGCCGGTGCCGTCAGGCCGGTGGGCCAGCGCCTGCAACCTGTGGTTGTAATCGTGGCCGATACGCACCAGGTCGTTGCGACGCCAATCCCCGGCACCGGTGACCAGGCCGTACTCGAAATGCTGGGACCAGTGCTCCTGCTGGAAGTTCGACCCGTCGACCGCGGTACGCCGCGGTGGATCGATCCACACGCCCGACGGCCAGCCGGTGCAGGAACGTAGCAGGGACAGGTGCAAGCTGCCCCGGGCGTCGACGGCGAAGCCCGGAATGCCGCGGTTCACCAGGCCGACCGTGACGTCGGCCAGCGGTGCCTCACCATCGGTCTGGGCCCCGGCGTGCTGGCGCACTTCGATCACCGCATCCGCGATGTCCTCGACCAGCGCGGCCACCTGCGCCGCGCCGACCACGATCAGCACCGGCAGCGCCGCCGGATCGCTCAGGTCCGCGCTCGGCACCCAGGCCGCGGGCAACGGCAGGTCGGCCGGCACCCAGACCCGGGCGGTGCCGGTCTCGGCCAGCTGCTTCTCGATCTCCAGCCGGTACTGCGGATCGGCACCGTCGAGCCGGGTGGCCACGAAGTCGTTGTCTTCCGGACCGCCGATGGCGATGCGGACGTCGGGCAGGTTGGAGTCGACCGCGAGCCGGCCGTAGCGCGGACCGTCACCCCGGGACGACGTGGCAGTGACGCCCTGACCGGCCAGCGCGACGGCCAGCTCTCGCGTCGTCCCGCCGGCGTTGGGTGCGATTAGCTCGGCGATCCCGATCGCCCTGTCGTTGACGATCACATCGCTACCGGCGTCCCGGATCCGGACCCGGGCGGTCGAGCTCACGCCGAACCAGCCGTAGGCCGGATTGTCCAACGTCCAGGGGTGCTCGGCGGAGTCGACATCGATCAGGCCGAAGCCGCGCCCGACCACGGCGTCGCCGACCTCGCTGACCGGCAGGCCGCCCGGTGCGTCGATCGGCCAGCGCAGCCGGACCAGCAGATCCGCGCCGTCGAAGTCGTCCAGGGAGGTGGCGCATTCCACCTGTTTGCCCTGGCGCCACAGGGTCAACTGCTGCTGGTAGCGGATGCCGCCCAGCTCGCCGGCCACGATCAGCCTTTCACCCAAAGGTGAAACCTGCTTGCGGACGCTGCTGGCCGGCTGATCGGCCGAACCTTGACGATCACCGTTGGGCACCAGGTGCCACGGGCCCTCGTGGAACTTGGGGTGCTCGGAGTACTCCTGGTGCAGCAGCAGTTCATTGCCGATCTCGTTGTCCCGCAGCAGATTGCGGCCGAGCTGCTTGTCGAACAGTTCGACCACGCCACCGCCGCGCGCCGGATCGACCGTGATCCGGTGCCGCACGGATTCGATGCTCTGGCCCTCGACGTCCTGCCACCCGATCTCATTCCTGGCCCCGACCCCGCGGACGCGCCAGCCGGCGGCGTAGCCCAGCGAGGGCACCTCGGCCTCGAACGTCAACGTGGCTCGGGTCAGTCGACCCTGCTCGTCCCGGCTGACGTCGGAGATCAGCACCGGCGTGGGGTTGTCGTCCGGATCGAGCAGGATCAACCCGGTCAGGGACGGCAGCTCGACGGTGACGCTGACCTGATCGCGCCGGTACCAGGACGATGGGTTGTAGACGGTCAGTTCGAGGTCGGTGCCGGCATAGCCCGTGCTCACCAGGGTGTCCAGGTAACCGGTGGACCGCTCCAACACCTGCCGGCCGATGTCGTCAGCCTCCCGCCACCCGGTGAGCAGATCGATGTAGACCTGATCGGATTCCGATCCGGTGATGGCGTCGTGGTGGGCCCCGTACACCAGCTGGCGCCACGCCTTGTCCATCAGCAGGTGGGGGTAGTCGGCGCCGTGCAGCATCGCCGCGGTGGCGAACTTCTCCGCGTCCAGCAGCAGGTTCTCGGCCTGCCGCTGGGCCTGCTTGGTGTCGATGTAGGAAACGTCCTTGCCGGTGTAGATCGGGTTCATGTCCCGGGTCTGTGGCACCGCGGTCCGGTTCTGCTCGGTCAGCTCGGCTCGAACGGCATCGAAGAAGTCGCGGGGGATCGCACAGCGGAACCGCGGCCAGAGGTAGCGAGCGGCCCAGTCCCGATGGATCTCGGTGACCCACTTGCTCGGCGGCGTGTAGTCGGTGCCGACCGGCAGCAGCACGTTGCGGGTCGCGGCCACCCGCTTCAACAACAGGAACAGGTCGTAGGCGGCCTGCTCGGCCTCGGCCAGGCTGGTCTTGGAGTCGATCTGCCAGCCGGCCGAGTAGTGCGCCGGCATGTAGTGGGTCAACACCCCTTGTCCGGACGGGGAGATCCACTCGAACTCGGCGGGGAACTGCATCACCGACGGGTCTCCCCAGCCATCCTCGGGTCCGGCGGTCCACAGCATCGGCCCCCACTGGTGGAACGGCCCCCGGGCCCAGGAGGACGAGTTCAGGCCGGAATCGGCTGCCATCCCGGGAAATTGCGGGTCATGGCCGAATGCGTCGAGCTGCCAGGCCGTCTGCGGGTCGGCGCCCAGCACGCCCCGCTGGAAGCCGTCGCCGTAGATGAAGTTGCGGGCTGTGGTCTCGGCACTGGTCAGGTTGGTGTTGGGTTCGTTGTAGGTGCCACCCATGATCTCCAGCCGGCCATCGGCCAGCAACCGGCGTAGGTAGTCGCGGTCCTCCGGGTGAGCGTCCCAGTACGGTTTGAGGTAGTCGACCTCGGCCAGCACGAACTTGTAGTCCGGGTCGCGCCGAGCCGTCTGCAGGTGCAGCTTGACCAGCGCGAAACCCGTTTGCTGGAAGGCCATTCGGAATCGCTGCGCCTCCTCGCCGGCCTCGTCCCAGGTGTCGGTGTAGGCGGCCTGGGTGTTCCACCAGACCGGGTCGTAGTGAAAGTGCGGCACCATCCATACGGTCCAGCCCGGCTCGGCCGGGAGGATCTCGATCGAATCGGTACCGTGCTCGGTTCCGTCGGCCCCCCGCAACGACACCGTGACCACCGCCTGGCTCGCCCCGGTCAGACCGATCTCAACGACGGTGGCGTCCGGCTCGAACGAGGCCCGACCGGTGCCACCGGCACCGGAGACCTCGATCGAACCGACCTGATCGACCTCGGCCAGTTCGACCCGGAGTACCTGCTGCGGATCCGGTTCGGTCCCGACGAACAACTCGGTGTTGCTGAGCCTGGCGATACGCATGAATCTCTCTTTCTGAACTGCGAGGTCTGTGCGGTGGAACGGACCGGCTTGGCCGAGCGGTCAGCCCTTGAGGCCACCGGCGAAGCTGAACGCCCCACCCAAGAAGCGTGACATGACGACGTAGAGGAACACGATGGGCAACGTGTACAGGATCGAGAAGGCCGCCAGCTGCCCGTAGGCGACCTCGCCGTAACTGGAGAAGAAGGTGTAGATGCTGACCGAGGCCGGCTGCTTGTTCGGATCGAGCAACAGGATGAACGGGATGAAGAAGTCTCCCCATTGCTGGACGAACACGAAGATCGCGACCACGGCCAGGCCGGGCAACATGAGCGGCAGCACTACCCGGAACAGCGACTGGAACCAGCCCGCGCCATCGGTCCAGGCCGCCTCTTCCAGCGACACCGGCACGCCGTCCATGAAGTTCTTGGTCATCCAGATCGCGAACGGCAGCGAGGTGGCCGACATGAAGAAGATGGTCGCGACCCGCGAGTCGGTGATGTTGAAGTGCGCGAACATCGCATAGACCGGCACCATGATCGCGGTGATCGGCAGACCGGTCGAGAAGATAAGGGTGTACAGGAACGGCTTACGAAACCGCATCTGGTAGCGCGAGAGTGGATAGGCCGCCAGCGACGCACAGAACACCGTGATCAGCGAGGTGGCGCCCGACAGCAACACCGAGTTCAGCAACGGGGTCCACAGCGTCGGGCCGTTCATCACCGCCCGGTAGTTGTCGAACGTGAACGGCCCGTTGAAGTCGACGGTCAGGGCCGAATCGGAATGCACCGAGCCGAGCAGCAGCCACAGCATCGGGGCCACGAACAGCACCACGACGACCATCAGCACAACTCGGATGGCCCAGCGCGACACCGAGCGCTGGGGGCGAGTGACGTCCAACGAGCGGCGGGACGTCACCGCCGGGGCGGCGACGGTTGTCATGCGGCCTCCATGGTTGTCATTGGTCCTCAATCCGGACGAAACGTAGGTACAGCAGGGAGAACAGCGCCCCCAGCACCAGCAGCACCAGAGCCATCGCGGTGCCGTAGCCGAGGTCGTAGAACTTGAACGCCTGCTGATACATGTAGACCGGCGTGGTCTGGCTGCGATTGCCCGGGCCGCCGCCGGTCATCACGAAGATCATGGTGAACGCGGCCAGGGTCTGCAGGGTGATCAGCATCAGATTGGTCAGGATCGACCGCCGGATCATCGGGATCGTGACGTAGCGCAGCCGACGAACACCGCCGGCTCCGTCGATGGCGGCGGCCTCGGTGATCTCGGGCGGGATGTCGGACAGCGCCGCCGAATAGACCATCATCGAGAACGCGGTGCCCCGCCAGACGTTGGCCAGGATGATCGCGAACATCGGCGCGGTGTAGAGCCAGTTCTGGGAGAAGCCCGCCCAATGCGTCCAGTCGTTCAGCGAACCGTCGCGGTTGAGGAAGGCGTACCAGCAGAACGCGGCCACGATCTCGGGCATCACCCAGGCGGCCACGACCGCAGTCGAGACCACGCCCCGGAGCAGTTTGCTCTGACCACGCATGAGCAAGGCCAGCAGCAGCCCGAGCGTGTTCTGACCGATGACGGCCGATCCGACCACGAAGATCAGCGTCAGGAACAATGACTTGATGAAGTCCTGGTCGTGGACCAACCGGGTGAAGTTGTCGGCGCCGATGAAGTGGGCGTTGGCCGCGCCGGTGCCGGACAGGGCCTGGTTGGTGAAGGCGGCGTAGAAGCTCCACAGCACCGGGCCGGCGAAGAACAGCAGCAGCAGGGCCAGGGCCGGTGCCATCGGAATGATCCAGCGCAGCGGCGAATGTTTGACGTGGTGCGCCGATCCGCCGGCGTCGATGAGATCGGCGAGCGTGGAGGCCGACATCAGGCGCTGGAGACCTTGTCCGGACCGACGATGTTCTTGACCGTATCGGCATATTGCTTCAGGGCCTTGTCCGGCGAGGACTGATTGGTCATCACTGCCTCCATGGCCACCTGGATGGCGTCGGAGATCTTCGGATACTCGGTGAAGGCCGGCCGGAAGTGGGTGTCGGCGACCAGGCTCGTGAAGAACGGCGTCGTCGGGTCACTGGCGGTGTACTTCGGGTCGGCGGCGACGTCCTTGCGCTCGGCGATCTGGCTGGCCGCGATGTCGTAGGCCGCCGAATTGTCTTTGTTCAACGCCGTGCTGATGAACTTCCAGGCCTCGTCCTTGTTCTTGGACTTCGAGCCGATGGACAACAACCAGCCGCCGGACATGCTGGTCTGACCCGGCGCCTGACCGGTCTGGGTCGGCATCGGCGCCTCACCGAGCACGCTGCTGTACTGCGGCCACGGCTTGGTGCCGGTGCTCTTCCAGGTACTGGTCTGCCACGACCCGTCGAGGTCGATGGCCAGCTTTCCATTGGGGATCAGGTCGTTGGAGACCTTGGTGCCGAACTGCGGATCCAAGGCATCCTGCGCGCTCGGGCCGAGCTTCTCGCTGAAGACCGTCTTTAGGAAGTTCATCGAATCGGTCAGACCCTGACTCTGGGTGATCCACTTCTTGCTGGTGTCGTCGTAGAGCGGGTTCTGCGTGCCGTACAACAACATCTCGAAGCCCTGCATGCTCGAGCCCTCACCGGCACCCTTGCCCGAATAGATGTTGAACGGGGTCACGCCGGGGACCTTCTGCTTGATGGTGCGGGCAGCGTTGAGGATGTCGTCCCAGGTCTTGGGCTTCCAGTCGGTCGGCAGGCCGGCCTTGGCGAAGATCTGCTTGTTGTAATAGAGGCCGCGGGTATCGGTGCCCATCGGCACGCCGTAGGTCTTGCCGTCAGCGCCCTTGCCCGCCGCCTTGGAAGCGTCGCTGAACTGATTCCAATCGGCCCACTTGCCGGTGTAGTCGTCGATCGGGGCGAGGTAACCGGCTGAGATGTCGGAGTTCACCAGGAAGGTGTCCTCATAGAGCACATCCGGTGCGGTGGAGGCCGTCCGGCTCATCAGGTTCAGCTTGGTGTAGTAGCTGTTCTCGTCGGCCTGGATCGGTTCGAGCTTGACCTTCATTCCGGGATTGGCCGCTTCGAACTGAGTCTTCACCGCGTTCATCTGCTGGTCCATCTGGACGAATGCGCCGAACTTCTGGTAGGCGACGGTGATGGTCTTGCCGCTGCTGCCGCTGGATTTGGACCCACCGCAGGCGGCCAGGCCGGTCAGCGCGACGGCGGCGAGAGTGACCGCGGCTAGGTTTCGACTTCTCATGGCGTTCGGGTGCCTTTCCTCAGGGCGGGAGGGGACTTTCGTCTTCGGTGGTACTGGTGCTGAGCGTTCAGTAGAGAGTGCGCAACTGCCGGGCAGTCCAGGTCAGCACGGCATAGGTCTGCACCATGGCGGCCTGGTCGAGGGTCTGGGTCTCGGGGCTGCCGGCGAAGTGGAACAGCCCGGTGGCCGGATCGCGATCCTGGGTCCAGGCGTGATCGGCCCAGGCCTGCATAGCGTCGCGGTAGTGGTGACCACCGGCGGTGGATTCGAGCAACAGCAGGTTCTTGAAGAAGATCGCGTTGAAGTAGGGCGGCTGCTGGTCCAGCGTCGAGGCGTAGTAGCTCAGCGCGGCGTTGGCGATTCGCTCGGCTTCATCGAGGTATTTGTGCTGGTGGGTGATCTGGTAGAGCAGGGTGTTGACACCCACCGGTACGCCCTGGTTGTAGGACCAGATCGTGGTGTCGAGCGTGCCGTCCAGGGAGACGTGGTCGTTGTAGAGGCCGTCAGGCCGTTGCAGGTACTTGTTGGTCCAGTCGTACAGCTTCAACGACCAGTCCAGGTAGGACCGTTGATGGGTGATCTGGAACAGTCTTAACCCCAACTCGGTCGCCGGCATGTTCGACACCGTGTTGCGGTCGGTGCTCCAGCTGGCCTGGGTCCAGAAGGTGCCCCCCGGATCGGCATGGCTGGCGTCGGTGTCCCAGCCGGAGCGGACCAACGCGAAGATCTGTTGAGCCCGCTGCAGTGCCGGGGCGTCGTGATCGGTCAGGTATCGCTGGGCGTCGAGCAGCCCGACCCACTCGTTGTCGTCGTAGAAGAAGTCGCCACCGCTGCCGTAGGGGGCGAGGACGCCAGAGGCGTAGCCGGGCAGTCCGGTCGTGCCGCCGTCGGCCTTCCAGTACAGCTCCTGGGCCCGGTCGGCCCGCGCGAGCTCGCTCTGGTAGCGACGCCCGGCCGCTGACTGGGCGAGGTCGGCCAGCGCAATGTGGGCTTGTGAGAACGGCCATTCATAGGAGTAGGGGTTGTCGGCCGGCTGCACCGGGTACTGCTCGCGGAACAGGCCGTGCTCGGCCGCCAGGTAGGTGTTCAACGCGGCCAGCGAGGTGGCGGCCCGACCGGCGTTGTCGTGGTGACCTGGTTGCGCCTGCGCAGCTGTCGAGATGGTCAGCAGGCTCAGTACGGCGCCGGTCGCCAGTACGGTCGCGCGAAGTCGCCTCATGTGTTCTCCGTAGGTCGGTCGGAACGCTGCGGGGCGGTACGGGGTGACATGACTTGACCTATGTCACCATTGGAAACGTACCCATTTGGAAACGTACCCATGACCATCGAGAAACGTCAAGGTTACGAGGCCACTTCGGCGCTTTGCCCGGTCCGGCTCAGCCGCTAACGTCAAGAAGACATAAGGTGAACCGGCCCATGAAAGGAGCGCCCTGCATGTCCGAGCCGACCATGCGTGACGTGGCGATCCGAGCCGGCGTCGGTCTGGGGACGGTGTCGCGGGTGGTCAACGGCGGCCAGTCCGTGCGAGCCGGGACGGCCGAGCGGGTTCGGGCCGCCATCGAGGAGTTGGGCTTCCAGCGCAACGAGATCGCCCGGGCGCTGCGGCCGGGGATGAAGTCCCGGACGTTGGCCCTGCTGCTGGGGGACCTGACCAATCCGTTCTACGCGACGTTGGCCAAGACGGCGGTCGAGATCGCACGGAGCCGGGAGTACGCGGTCGTGTTGAGCACGGTCGATGAGGACCCGCAGGCCGAACAACGGGCGGTGCGCGAACTCATCGGGCGACGGGTCGCGGGTCTGTTGATCGTGCCGGACCAAGGCAATCACGAGTTCGTGGCCGCCGAACCCGCGGCCAGCACCCCGATCGTGTTCGTCGACCGTCCGGCCAGTGGCGTCACCGCCGACGTGGTGATGGTGGACAACGATCGCGGCGGCTGGCTGGCCACGCGCCACCTCATCGAGGTGGGGCATCACCGCATCGCGATCCTGATCGCGCCGTCCTACTACACCACCGGCCAACGGCTGCGGGGCTACCGGCGCGCCCTGCGGGAAGCGGGAATAGTCGTCGATGACAGCCTGATCGTGAAACTGCCGGTCGGCTCCGCCGCCGCCGCGACCGCCGCCGCGGCCGAGCTGTTGTCGCGCGACGAGCCGCCGACCGCGATCTTCGCCAGCACCAACTTCCTGGCCGAAGGGGTACTGCGCGCGGTGCAGGAGTTGGGCCGGCGGATCGCCGTGGTCGGCTTCGACGATTTCCGGTTCGCCGACATGTTGCCGGTGCCGGCGACCGTGGTGGCCAGCGATGTGGCCGAACTCGGCCGCCGGTCGACCGAGCTGCTGCTCGATCGGATCGACGGTTCCGAGCTGCCCCCGCAACGAATCGTCCTACCGGTACGGCTGATTCCGCGTGGCAGCGGTGAGATTTCGCCGTCCTGAAGGGCGTTCCGCGACAGCGACCATCGACACAGCGCGGCCCACCCGTTCACCGCCGACGGCGGTTTTGTTGTGAACGGATGGGCCGCGACCTGATCCAGGTAGCTACCGGACGTTGCCGTAGATCCAGGGCGTGCTCGGCGGCGTCAGCTTGTAGCGAAGGGTGATCGTGTCATCCTCGGTCCACGCCGACGTCGACGGATCCTGGCGAACCAGGGCAATGGTGATCGGCACGATCGAGTTGTCGTTGGCCGCCCCGCTGGTCAGCGAACTGCGCGGGATGACCATCTCGATCCGACCCGTCGTGGTGTCCCACTGTGGTGCGATCACCGAGGTGATCGAGGAGTCCGCCGTCCAGGAACCGGACACCACCTTGAAGTGCGAGTAGGTGGTCGAGTCCGACCACCGGCCGACCATGTAGGCCGCCGGCCGGGGCAGTGCCTTGCCGTACATCGCCGTGCTCGACGTCGGGGTGGAGGCGTTGCCCGAGTAATCGCCGGCATAGACGTTGATGGCGAACTTCGGTGTGGTGTTGAAGCCGGGCAGCGCACCGCTGGCGTTGTCCAGCCGCACGTAGATGTTGTTGGCGTCGTTGGCCACCGCCACATTCTTGATGTCGGTGGTGGACACCCCGCTGGCCTCGTTGCCGATCGGCGAGACGTAGTACGGGATCGGGTTCCACTGCGGCCAGTCCCCGGTGGTGCCGGAGTTGACGGTCAGCCCGGCCTGCGCCCCGGCGTTGCTGATCGGGGCGTACGTCCGGGTGTCGGCCTGGCCGGTGTAGGCCAGTGCGGCCAGCACGTACCAGGCTCCGGTCACCGGTTCGACCATGGTCGAGATGATCGGCTTCTGGGTCACGTTGGAGACCGCCTCACCCGGCGGCATGTACCCCACCGCGGTCCGGCTGGCGTACCAGGTCAACCGGGGCAGTGCGGCCGAGAGGTTGCCGTTGTAGGTGTAGTACAAGGCCATGTACATCACCATCTGCGGCCAGGAAGGCTCCGCCGCCCCGGCCTCGTTGCCGGCCGGGCTGTAGGGCGAGGTGTAGTAGAAGTTGTCGCCCTGGTAACGGGAAAGCCCGTAGGTGTCATGGGTGAGCGTGGCCAGGATCTTGCTGACGTGCGAGGCCGCGCGGGATGACCCCGGGTCGACCGCGCCGGACACGAACAGCATGTCCGAGGACGAGTCGATCGTGGTCCGAGCGGTGTTGTCGCTGTTGTCGGCCCGGTTGTAGTACGAGTCGGGCGAGTTCCACAGGCCGGCCGGCGAGTTCAGCGAGGACGTCTGCAGTGCGGTGGCGATCGAGCCCACCGTGTTGCTCCAGTTGTCGGCGTCGGTCGTGTCGCCCTTGCTCTGGGCGATCGCCTCGGCCGCCCACAACCCGGTGATGTAGAGCGATTGGGTGAAGGTGTTGTACTCCTGGGTCTCCTCCCAGATCGATGCGTCCTGCGGGCCGAGGCCGTTGCTGGCCAGGTTGTTCTTGACGAAGTTGGCCGCGTTCTGGATCTGGGTCCAGATGGCGTCGCGGAAGATGTTGTCGCCGGTCTGGATCCAGTGCCGATAGGCCCCGATCAGGAAGATGCCGACGCTGTCGAGTTCGGGCTCGACGAAGCTGACGTGTTGGCCGGTCCAGGTGTCATAGGTGGTGCCGAAGGATCCGTTGGCATATTGGACCGAGGCCAGCCAGCGGAAGTACTTGTCGGCCTCGGCGTGGTGCCCGGCGGTGTCCATGGCCATCGCGGTGACCGCCGAATCTCGGACCCAGCTCTTGTAGCCGTAGGCGATCGGGTTGGTCGCGGCCGGCCAGACCCCGAGCACGGGGGACTGTGACTGCTTCATCGCGATCAAGGCCCGGTCATAGGCCGTGGACAAACCCGTGTCGGTGAAGTTGGCCGTGGTCCGCTTACCGGCGTTGAGCCAGTTGGTGTAGGCGGTCGTGGTGTTGGACAGCCAGTAGTCGCCGGTCTGGGCCCGGGCGATATCGGCGGCCGCCAGGGCGTTGGCATTGGTGGCTGCGATGGCCAGGTAGAAGGACTGGGTGACGGTGGAATTGGCCGGCACCGAAACGGACTTGTTCATCGCGACATCGACGTTCATCGCGGTCACCGAGTTGTTGTTGGACAACGTCCCGTTGTTGTCGAAGGTGTACCACGGGGCCACCGTCGGCGAGGTCAGCGTGGAGTTGGTGTCATCGCCGACCTGGTGTCCGGTCGGGGCTCCGCCGAGCGCGCCCAGCACCAGTTGGTACTGGCCGCTGGCCGACATGTTGATCACCTCGGCGTTCCGGGTGGCGTCCCAGGTGGCCACCACGTTCTGCCCGGACGAGCCGGTGTTGTTCAGGTGCAGCGCATCCAGGACGTTCATGGTGACGGCCGAGGCGCCCGTGTTCTTCAGGCGGTACTGCACCACCAGGAAGTGCTGGTTGGGCACGAAGGCGTAGTCCCGGCCGATCTGGACCGTGGTCGCGGTGCCGTTGTAGGCACCGTAGTCCGACCGCAACACCCCGCCGGAATCGAGATATCCGGTGGCTGCGCCGAAGTTGTGCACCTGGTCGTACTTGATGCTGTGGGTCTCGTCCCGGAAGAAGCCGGTGTAGTCGTTGATCTGGTTCACCGCCGACGCCGCGGTCGCCCCGGTGGGCGAGTAGTGCAACTCGGCCAGCCGAGGGCCGTACTGGGTGTTGGTGTCGGTCTGGGCCAGTTGCGAGTCCATCCAGAGCCCGGTCGTATCGGACCAGTTGTTCATGTAGAGGCTGCGGGCGGTCTCGGTGGTCGGTGCGGTGGGGGTGGTGGCGTGCGCCAATGGCGCCGTACTGACGGCCACCGCGGTGACCGAGCCGGCCACCAGGGCCAGTACGGTACCGGCGCGGGTGGCCAGTCGGAGTCGGTTCATCGGTACTCCTTCGCTTGAGGAGGTGCGGACGGGGAGGGTGGTGCGTTCCGGAGGCGGGCCGACGGAGATCCGGTGTCGACGCGGACCGGAGCTGAAAGTGGGAGCGAGCGTGAGTCTGGACCGGCTTGGTTCACGACGTCAAGTAATCCGTCCGATATTTCCCAGCATTTCCGGGATCGTGTAACGACTTGGAAACCAGCTTGGTCGAATTGCTTGACTCAAGAAATCAATCCGTCTTACGCTTCGCGCCGTCACCAGACAGCGGCGATCGCATCGCCCGCAGCAGAGTTTGACCAATGATCGACAGGGGTTTCGCGAATGACCAACGGCGCCGGATCTGCCGAAAGCGCTCGGTCCGGACGCCCTGTAAGCGATTTCGGCGCGGTCCGCGCCATCGGCAGCCGGGAGCATCACCTCGGGGCGCTGTTCGAGGCGGTGTTGACCCGCGGTCCGCTCTCCCGCCGCGATGCCGCCCGGCTGACCGGCTTGTCGGCCGCGTCGGTCACCAAACTCATCCGTCCGATGATC
>CAZZZW010000061.1:0-16039 GCA_964658795.1 Phormidium nigroviride PCC 7112 | reverse complement strand
CTGCGCGCGATCAAGGTAGGCGGCCGCGGCCAGTGGCGTGTCGAGCGCACCCGTACGCCGCCGGCGGTGACGAAGGGGTTCCGGAGTGAGCATCCCAGCCCCGGCGACCCGAGGTCCGAGGCGCGAGCGAGCTGACGGCGCGGTCCTGGCCCAGCTGAGCACGACCGCGCTCGAGCTCGAGCTCAGGCACCGTCCAGGGTGGCGCTCAAGCCGAAGGAGTTAACGTCCTTCGTGCTCGTTCGCCTCACCGTTTAGCGACGCCGGCCACCTGGTCATATCCAGAATCCCCAGCATCACCGGCCTGACACCGCTGTCGACAGTCAATTCGTGAAGCTTCGCTCGTGCGAACGGGTAGACCGCTGGTACGGCGACCCGGACCCCAAACTCTTGCGCCGCCGCCTCATCGAGGAATTTGGAGGGATCAGGAGTCGCATAGAAAACGACGACATCCACGGCAACTTCAATGTCAGGACGGTCGACGCCCACCGACACCCGATACGCGGCACCTTCATCAGTAACCTGCATTCCAAGCGTGATGTTGACTGGGAACTGCTCGCCGTCGGGCGGAGCCGGCGCGTCCTTTCGTTCCATGCGAAGCGACATGAAGTTGATCGCGCCGAGAGTCGAACCTGTGAGCAAGTTTCGCAGGCGGACGTCGAGCGATCTGTCGGCTGCCTGGTCCGTCACGGCGGTGAGGTGAGCGCCCCGAGCGGCCCATTCAGCGCCGTCCACGCTTCGTGGCTGTGCCCGAGACTTAGCTGAAGGGCGGGTGCACCGCGCAGCGGCACCGTGCAGCCGAGAGTTACCACGCTGGAGGTCAGGAACGAAGAGGTGCCGAGGAAGCTAACCTTTCGTTCCGTCAACCAGGCCGAAAGCTGGCGCTGCTGCTCGCGTGTCAACTGATCGGGCTCATCCTTATCGAGCCAGTCGGGACGGTTGCTGGACAGCCAACGGACGATTGACGCCCACGTCCAAAGTCGCCGCCCACCCGGAAGTGCGTATGGCGGTGGGAGCTGTTGCCCTCGCTCGCCACGAGCGAGGAGATTTACTATCTGCTTCGATTTTGCCAAACGCAGGGCTATCTCCCCCTCATCTACGAGATCGAGGTCGACGTCGACGGCCTTCAACTGAACCACCTGCTCGATGCGCAAAACCTCAGAGGTGACCGCTCGGAGCGCATCGTTCGGCCCACTAGCCTCCACTGAGATCGTCACGACCGTCGCCTCGCACACTCGGGCAGCCGAGGCGTCGAATTGGCCGAGCAGGGCGGTTACCTGCTCTGGGTTGTCGACTGAAAAGTTGTCAACTAAGAAGCGCACTTCGAACAACGTCGTCAAGCCCCCTCCCCTGGGTTGTTGACACTTGTCAACAGTACAACATCGGGTCGCGCTGTCCAGACTTGAATTTTGGTCTCAACTCAACGCCGCTTATTGCGAGGGTCGTCATCGGAGAGGGGATGACGACGCGCGTCTCGAACAAGACCTCGGGCGAAGTTCGTCGGATTTTTGGGCGTGTGGAAGATCGGGATTGAGCAGCAACCGTCTCTGCAGCGCAGAGTCCCCCAGTGGGCCGCCTTTACGATCGTCCACACTCCGGGTGCACCGTCCACGATTAACTGGAGTGCCTTCTTGATGTCCTTGTCGTCGTGGTCGCCGGGCTCGAGGGTCTCAGGCACAAAAGCCTTGCCCTGGGTTGAGCCATGGCTCGACGATCGTCACCTCAACGACGTTAGCCGACGAGCCCGACAACTTCTCGGGTTGTGCACACAGGGCGTCAACGCCGTCAGTAGGAGCCTGTCTGGGCAGCGTGGCCAGCCCAGAGGAGGTCGCTAGCTGCACTCGCTCGGACCGCCGACGTCGGCAACTGAGTTAGTGAGGCAGCACCCCGGTGAGCCAAACCGTCAGGGCGCCGGCCAGACCTTGCCCGAAGCGTCACTTAGCGCGCTTGCTGCGCGCCGCAGTCGAGTTCGTTCCTCGTCGTCCGGCGCCTGATCCGAGGCCTGGCGCAGGAGGCTGACGAGCTGCTCGATGGCGCCCTCGCCATCCGGGTGCAGTCCTGTGATGAGGTAGGCCTGGCCGCTCACGGTGTCGACGGTGACATCCTGGTCGTAGGTCTCCGAAGTGGTGAGCAGCTCGCGACGCTCAAGCGCACGGCAAGCCAATCGAGCGGTCTGAACCTGGACTCCGAGCGCCGCGGCGATCTCGTAGTCACCCACGTGCTCTGAGCCTGAGTCGAACCTTTGGGTGATCTCCCGCAGAACCGGGTAGTCGCGAGGTGTCCACACGTCTTGAAGAGGCTCCGTCATGCGGAGAGTATGCCTCTGTTATGGGTGAGCTGGAGGCTGTTCCGAGGGGCGGCAGCTGCTCCGAACCGGTCGCGGTGCGACTACTCGGTGCCGGGCTGAGCTCGGTGCCGCTTCACCATCTCGCTCATCACGCGATGCTCGGGGATGCCGTACTTCTCACCGATCTCGTGCTTGGTCATTCCGCTGTTCATGTCAGCGACCATCGCGCGTTGTTGATCCGTCAGGTCCGTCCGTGGGCCTTCAGCGGCGACTTTCGCCGCCTCCCGCTCGAAGAACCCGGCGATCCCGCCGCCGCGCCTCTTGCGACGGCGTTTCGTGCTACCAGAAAGACTGACCGGGCCGATGTGGAATCCGATGCGCATGCTTCCTCCAGGTCGCTGGTACTCGAAGACGGATCGTAGCGGCCGACGACTGCGTGCGCCGTGCAGCAACCGACCGCGCTGAGGTGCCACACTGCAGTCGAATCCGAGGAGGAAGCTGCGCTGTGACGTCCGACCAGCTGCCGCCGTGGGAGTACAACGCGTTGCCGTTCTATCTGGACGCAGTGCACCTTGAGGCCGCTCGCAGAGTGGCTTTGACGTCGATCCGCGAGGAAGTTAAGGGCGTCCGCCTGGACCCGGTGCTCGGTGAAGCGGCGTACTTCCGGCTGTCGGGCACGGATTACAAGCACAACCGTCAGCGGATCGAGTCGCTCTTGGCTGGGCAGCCCGATGTCACGGACGCCCGTGGCCGGCCTTTCTACTCAGCGGTTCTCGTGCCCGATCCGTCGATGGCGAACGGCGGCCTGCATCCGATCGGGGTCGTCGCACGAACCGGCTACCTGGGCTCCGTCTGGAACGAGAATGGTTTGGTGGGCTCTTCCAGGGTCGCAAGCGCAGTGGACCGCCGCAGGTTCTTCGCGACTCGGCTGTACATCGAGCGACGTGACTCCGGCTTCGAAATCAAAGTGTGGGTCTGGGCTCAGCCACTTCAGCACCATCACAGCTAGGTCGACTCGATCCAGGCCGAGGACCGCGGTGTCGGCGACATCGACGCGCCCGGCTGCCACGTGATCGACATCGTCGTGAACAACACCATCCACACCCGGGTGCGCCAGGTCCTCCGTGACCGGGCAGGCCAGCTCTCCGACCTGGTCCAGGACGCCCGCATCGTCACCGAGCTGCTCGGTGGCGCATCCATCGGCCAACTACGAAAGGCCAGTTAGCTACGTCTTCGAGATTTGAAACTAAGCTTTGCAATTTTTCGACGCAAGTCAGCGTTGGTTTCGGTCTGCTGAGCCGCCGCGGCCATTACGGTGGCAAAGAAGAGCCCAGCGAATCCAATGATCATGAAATAGAACGCAATTGTGCGCCAAAATCCTCGCTCCCAGACGTCGGTCGTGTGCGTGCCTGCAGAGAGGTTTCCCAAACTTACAAGGAACAGGAACCCGTTGGCGACGAACGCGATGCTGCCACACAGGTATCCGATTCTCTTCGCGAGCAATGTTCTCGGCACATCCGTGCTTCGCGGCAGCAGTTGGCCTACGACCACGAGGATCGCGACCACCATAACGGGACCCGCGGTACCTATAACGACCCAGAAGTCCTTGTAGTCATCCACGCCGGTGAGTGTGCCGCATGAGCACCCTTACGTGTGGCCGATGCACGAAATCGGCCGAAACCAGAAAGCGCGGCGCGGTCGTCGAGTACCCGACTGGCTGGGCCGATTTGACTCTGACCGGCAACCCGATCCTCAACACCTGGCTGTGCCCGGAGTGCGTCGAAGGCGGGCGGGCTTTCATCCGTGACAACAGCCTGGTGCTCGAGGAGCAGGCAACGCCGGCGAGGTCACCCGGGAACTCATCGGCCAGCTCGAGCTGATCGGTCAGCAGTACGGCGCCAAGGTGTTCGTCCGGTCGGCCGGCCAGGTCAAGCCATGGGCTACCGACCAGCGCATTGACACGGCCGGGTTACTACCGCCCAGCGCCGGGATGCGCCATGCCAAGGATGCTGCTCGCCACGCGCTGTTCGCAGCTGTGAACGCCGGGCTGATCCCGGATCCGCTTTCCAGCAAAGCGAGAATCTGATGACCTCAGTCGTTCTTCGCCCAGAAGAGGGTGTAGCAAGTCTCAGGCGACATGCCGCCGCCCACTGTGTTCGGAATAAGCGCCTCTGTGACGTGTTCGAGCACCCAACCGGCCTCACTCCAGTTCTGCAAGGTCTCATCAAGTCTGCCGTGGGTGGACCGACGAAACCTGGCGGTTCCTGCGCGAAGCAACCCGACCGGGCGACCAGACACTCTGCAGCCCGACCCGACTCGACGCATGGCGCTTCTGGCAAGCCGCAGCAGGACTGACGTACCCCAACGTCGGCCCATCCCGCGACCACGCACCTACCGTCACCGGATGGCTCACCGGCGACAACTCCTGGAACACCTACGTCGCCTGGGACCACATCGACGCCACCTTGCATCGTTTCGGCCTGTCCCCGGCCCGCAGCTTCTGGCTCGCCGAACTCGATGACCATCGCGCTGGCGCCGCAACCATCTGGCCGGAACCCGGCACCGCGTACTGCATCGCCAGCCCCAATCTGCTCGTACAGGTCGACGTCAGCGCCGACATCGCCAACGCCATCGCAGGGCCATCGTTGACGCTGTCACTGGCCGGCGGCATCCGAGACCGGCTGAGCGACATCGGTGTAACGGACGCACTCACCCGGCCCGTCCATCTGGTACTCGACGCGCACCAACCCCCTCCCGCCGCGCTCGCCGATGCCAAATATCCATATCCAGCAGGCGAAACCGCCGACCGTATGCGTGTTGCCCGAGCCGAGCAACCAGGAGCGCCACAGATCACGCTCATCCTCACCCTGCCGCCCGACTGGTTCACACTCGTCTACATCGACCCGCAGCGCGCCACGGCCGAATGCGGCCGCCGCCTACTCGACGCGCTGCAACCATTCCTGCCTGCGCCCAGCTATGACTCGCAGGCAGCATGGCAGGACGCCGGACCGCTGTTGGTCACCTCCTTGGAAGCAAACCCCCTTGCACCGCGGCGCACGGTCACCCAGATCGACTCAGCTTCAGCCGAGCGCTCGGCGTGGCAAGCTATCACGACCACCGACGTGCCACCCGGCATCCGCACCGGTCAGGACGCCAAAACCCTCGCGAACGATCTTCTCTACCCCGCTGCGCTCAATCGTCTGAGCGCGCTCACGGAGCGCTTCGACCACACGGAGACCCTGATCGAGACGTTCGCCCTACTCAACGACTGCCTTGGCCAACAACACCAACGTCGCGACGACATCCACTTCGGCCTGGCCGGACCATGGGCCGAGACCGTACAAGCGGACGCGCTCGGAACCGGGGCCGAGCTGCTCGCGTTGAGCCGCGACGCCCAAGCTCTCATCGAGCACCTTCACACCCATCCCGGCGCTCCGAGCCGCGAACTGGCTGCACCGGACCGCTTCGACCTCACCGATCTGCTCGCCGCGGCCCGCGTCGCGGTCGTCACCGGCGACGCCGCCCACCTGACCGGTCCAGCACTCGCCGATCTCAGCCTCGTCATCATCGACGGCGGCCTGCCACTCGTCCGTACCCCGCTGGCAGGCCGGCCGAGCAGCGAACCAAGCCACGCCCGCAGCATCGATCTGACAGCGTTCTCCCTGCACACGCGCGCGCACCAGTACCGCATCGACTCGACTGTCTCCGACCCGGCACAACCAGCGGTACCCGGTCAGCATCCGTTCCGTCCGATCATCTGGAAGGACCTGCCTGGCAGCTACCTCCAGGTCGAACACGCGATGATCAGCGAACTCGGCGCGGGCATGGATGCGATTAACGCCGTCCTGGCCGATCTCACCTGCCGCCTGCCGAACTACGGAACGCTGCTCATGCTGGACCCGGCCGCCACCGCTGCGGACATCGCGAACTGGGCACAGCTCGTGCCGCTGAAGCAGATCGATGCCGCGGTCGCCCTGCTGAGTCTGCCGGCCGAGTTCGAGCAGGACTGGTGGAGAATGGAAAAACGCACGCATCGGCTGCTCACCCAGCCGCTGCTCGAACACGACGGCGGCCTGCTCACCGCACCACACCTGCTCGCCACCACTCACATCCTTTGGAGCGGATACTTCAGTGTCGGCCGCCTAATGTGGCCCAATGCCGGAGCGAAGGTGAACACCGCCGTCAACAAGCTGGCCCAGCGCGGCGGCCCCGAGTTCGAACGCCTTCTCGCTAATACGCTCACACCACTCGGCTGGCCTCAAAAGACCAGCATCAAGTTGCATGAACTCAACCGAATGGGCATCGCGGCAGGCGGTGAAATCGACATCCTCACGGCTGACGTGACGCGCCGACGAATCTGGCTCATCGAAGCGAAGACCAGTGTGCCGCCGCATGCGGTCACCTCGATGCAGGGCGAAGTGCAGCACTATCACCGCACTGACGGCTACGTCGATCATGTGCTCGACAACCTGACCGCGCTGCGCACCAGACCCGACCTGACCGCATCCATCCTCGGACTGGACGGCGACGACTGGTCCGTCGAGCCCCTCATCGTCACGAGGCACGTCTCCCCGGCCGCGTTCATCGCCAACCCGCGCGTCCCGTTTACCATCCGGGATGACCTCATCGACGTCATCACGCGCGAAGATGTCCCGAAGCCCGGTCATGCACCGATCGGTGCGCGACGCCACTGAACAACCCAGCACAAGCGTCATCGCCAAGGCGCGACACATCCGCCTGCAGGAGTCGAATGCGTCGGTCGCCCTCGTGATCTGCAGGCGCCACCTAGGAAGCGGCCGTAAACGTCGTCCCGCACTGAGCCGAATCCGAATAGGTAGCGGTCCCCACCTGGTCCGCAACGCCACCCGCCATCGCCCATACCTGCCTGCATCGGCCCAACACCGGCGAATCAAGATTTGCCCGATCAGATAAGGGTAATATCGACTGACGGACGACTTCGTTAGGGCCGACAGACAGATGCTCCGAACTCCTAAGCCGGGCGTCAGGCTTGATTTGCGAGCCTCCCAGTCGCCGCGAACTCCAGAAGCGGTTGCGACGGAATCTTGATCAGCCTGCTTATGCGGATGATCGGCGTTGGCCATTCACCCTTCCGAATCAGCTCATAGGCCAACGTTCGGCCTATGCCGAGCACCTGGGCCGCCTCGGATACGTCGAGTAGGACTGGTCGCGCGACCGCGGACGTTGCTTGAGTCATCACTTGCCTCCAGTGGCTTCTCTGCTGCCTCCTGGCTTACTGCGGCGTGGATGCACTACCCGCCAAGCGCTTTGATCTGCTTCTACACGTTCGGTTCCGGATAGTGACGCCTCGTCCACCGTATGCCTTTAAAGACGGCAGCGGAGGGCGATGATGAAGATAGCTCAGCCTCGTAGAGGCGAACCGATTCGGCTGGTGTTCACAAAGCGCGGCGCCCCTCGCTACCGGATAACCGTCGACGCTGGGGTCGGTGCCGACGGTCGCCGGCGCCAAGTCCGCTTCACCCGAACCACGCTGTCCCAAGCCCGAGAGGTCGTCGCAGCGCACCGGACCGACCGAGCACGCGGGAACCTGCCCGCGAACGAGCAGCCAACCTTCGATGTCTACGCGACATCTATGTGGTTGGCTCGTCGACAACGGTCGCCACGCGTCCGAGAAAAGACTCTCAGGGGTTACCGAGGAGCGCTGAAGCACGCGAGCTCTGACTTCGGTGCGAAGAAGATCGACCAAGTGACACGCGCCGACGTCGAGTCGATGGTCAACACGCTCGTTATGGCGGGCCGAGCCACGAGTACCGTCACCTTGGCACTTTTCGTGGTGAGATCCGTCTTCAATGAGGCGCATGACGAGGCGTTGGTCCGACGCAATCCGGCGCAGCAGGTGCGGCCAGCCGGCCGTAAGGCAGCTGTCCGGAGTGCCCTCAGCCTGAGCGACGTCCAGAAGCTTCGCTCGCATTTGGAGACCGACCCTCAGTCTGCCTGCTGGCTGCTGACTCTGTACGGTCTCCGTCGCTCCGAGGTCATGGGGTTGAAGTGGTCCGACGTCGACCTTGAGGCCGGGCTGGTCACGATTGCTCCAGGCCGGGTGCTTGTCGACGGCCACCGCACAGTTCTCGGGCGCCCGAAAACAGAACGTGGTCAACGGACGTTGCCCGTCCCGGAAGATCTCACCGGGCCGCTGCGAATGTTGAAGGAGAATCAAGCCGCAGAATTCGGCAATGAGCAGGCAGCGGACGGCTACCTTGCCATCGACAGCGATGGTCGCCCGTTTCGGCCTGAGCTTTGGAGCGACCTCTGGCGGCGCCACTGCCGAGCTGCGGGTGTTCCCGAGGTAACGCTGCACACGGCGCGCCATTCTTCAGTCACCGCCATGCGGGACCTAGGCGTTCCCGACCACATTGTGGCAGCTTGGCATGGCCACGACGAGTACGTCATGCGCCGCACCTATACCCACGCCCGGCCGGAAAACCTGGCGGCGGCAGGAACGGCCTTCGCCGAGCGGCTCAGGGATCCGGCGCAGGGGCCATCTGTGACACTCCCGTGACACCGTCCTCGACGGTGGCATCAGGATGGAGATTCGAGGCCAGCAAATCCGGGACTGTGCTGGAGCCGCCTGTCGGAATCGAACCGACGACCTTCTCATTACGAGTGAGATGCTCTACCGACTGAGCTAAGGCGGCCAACTGCGGGCACGAGTCTAACGGGTCCGCGCCGCCCGGGAAGAATCAGGGCGTCGAGGTCGGCCCGGGCTGCGGCGGTAGCTGGCCGGAGCCCTGGTTGGCGCCGCCCAGCCCACCGGGGCCCTGGTTGGTGCCGCCCAAGCCGCCGAAGCCAGTTCGGCCGCCGCCGAAGCCCGCGCCACCGTTCTGGCCGATACCGCCGCGGTGAAACCCGCCGCGGTTGAACTGGCCGTTGCCCGTGCCGGACGAGCCGGTGTCGGCGAAGGACACCCCGACTGTCGTCACGGCGGCCACCGCCACGGCGATCACGATCGCGGCCAGCGTCTTCGGCATCGACCAGCGGGGGCGGGCCGGGACGGTCGGCACCGGCGGCACCCAGGCGATCGGAGGTTGTTGCATCGTCACGCTGTCAATGATCAGCGGCCAACCTTGCGTGAGCCTGTGGATCTGGACGGCAAGCGTGGCTCGCTACCCACAGATTCGTCACAGACTTCTGCCAGGAACAATTCAGTGAACTGCTGCACTGTGGACAGCGTGACCACAAGCAACGCCACCAATGGCCAGCGCAACTCCTCCCTGATGCGTCCGGACGGGCAACCGGTACGCGTCCTCGTCGTGGACGACGAGCCCAACCTGGCCGACCTGCTCACGATGGCGCTGCGGTACGAGGGCTGGGACATCCGCACCGCGCACGACGGACTGAGTGCCGTACGGACCGCGCGCGAGTTCAAGCCGGACGCCGTCGTGCTCGACGTCATGCTGCCGGACCTGAACGGTCTGGAGGTGCTACGCCGGCTGCGCGACGACTCCCCCAACCTGCCGGTGCTGTTCCTGACCGCCAAGGACGCGGTCGAGGACCGGATCGCCGGGCTCACCGCCGGTGGCGACGACTACGTCACCAAGCCGTTCAGCCTGGAAGAGGTGGTGGCCCGGGTCCGCGGCCTGATGCGCCGGACCGCGATCGCGATCGCCCAGAGCGGGTCGGTACTGTCCGTCGGCGACCTGACCCTGGACGAGGAGAGTCACGAGGTCAGCCGGGCCGGGGCGGACATCTCGCTCACCGCGACCGAGTTCGAATTGCTCCGCTACCTCATGCGTAATCCGCGTCGGGTGCTGTCCAAGGCCCAGATCCTCGACCGGGTCTGGAACTACGACTTCGGCGGCCAGCAGAACGTGGTCGAGATCTACATCTCCTACCTGCGCAAGAAGATCGATGCCGGCCGCGAACCGATGATCCACACTCTGCGGGGCGTCGGATACGTGTTGCGCGCCGCGGTGTGATGACCGCACGTCGGCAGAGCCCGCGCAACTGGAGCCTGCGAGCCCAGCTGATCGCCAGCGTGCTGACCCTGCTGGTCCTGGTCTGCGCCGGCATCGGCATCTTCGCCGACATCGCCGTCAAGAAATCCCTTATCCAGAAGCTCGATCAGCAACTGGTACAGGCCAACGGCCATCCGGGTGACCGCGGCTTCGGCCAGGGCGGTGGTGGCCTGCCGCCCGGATCACCGGTGGGCTCGGTCGGCATCTCACTGGTCGGTGGCGCCGTGATCGGGTCACGCCTGCAGACGCAGACCATCAATGATTTTCAGCCCGTTCCGGGTTCGGCCCAACAGGTGCTGCTCTCGGTCAGGGCCGACGGCCGACCGCACACCTCCTCGATACCGGGGCTCGGCAACTACCGCGTCATCGCCACCGTGCCGGACCAGGAGGGCAACTCGCGCATCATCGGGTTTCCGCTCAAGAACGTCCAGGACACCCTCAACTCGGTCACTCTGGCCATCGTGGGCCTGACCCTGCTCGCCCTGGTCATCGCCGGCGTGGTAGGCACCGTGATCGTCCGGCTGGCCCTGCGCCCCTTGCGCCGCGTCACCGCGACCGCGTCCCGGGTCGCTGAGATGGATCTCGATCAGGGCGAGGTTGCCTTTGCCGAGAGGGTTCCCGCACCCAACCCGCACACCGAGGTCGGCCAGGTCGGTGTTGCCTTGAACCGCATGCTGGAGAACGTCACCGATGCCCTGAACGCCCGGCACCACAGCGAGATGCGGGTCCGCCAGTTCGTCGCCGACGCCAGCCACGAACTCCGGACGCCATTGGCCTCGATCCGGGGCTATGCCGAATTGACCCGACGGAGCAAGGAGATTGCGCCTCCGGACGTCGCGCATGCGATGGGGCGGGTGGAGTCGGAGGCCAACCGGATGACCGCGCTGGTCGAGGACCTGTTACTGCTGGCGCGGCTGGATTCCGGCCGGCCGCTCGACCATGCCGAGGTGGACCTCACCCGGCTGGCCCTGGATTCCATCGGTGACGCCCACGCGGCCGGCCCCGACCACGACTGGAGCGTCGGGCTGCCCGACGAACCGGTACTGGTGGACGGCGACGAACCCCGGCTGCACCAGGTGGTGGTGAACCTGCTGGCCAACGCCCGGACCCACACCCCACCCGGCACCAAGGTCAAGCTTTCCCTTTCCGTCGCCGGCAATTACGCCATGCTGTCGGTCCGGGACAACGGCCCCGGCATCCCGGCCGAGCTGATGCCCGACATCTTCCAGCGCTTCAGCCGGGGCGAGGCGTCCCGATCCCGGGTGGCGGGCAGCACCGGTCTCGGCTTGGCCATCGTGGCCGCCGTCGTTGCCGCCCACAACGGCCGGATCGACGTGAGCAGCCTGCCCGGCAACACGATGTTCACCGTGACCCTGCCGTTGCACGGCCAACGGCAAGACCGCTCACAGAGTCCGGCAAGTTTCACCGGCCACGCTGTCTGACATGAGTGCACAAACCCTTGTCTCACCGGGCCAAACACGGTCGGCCGGTGACCTCACCGGCCGCCGCCAGAACCGGTTCGGCTCTCTCGCGCGCGGTCGGGCCGAGGATCCGGCCTGGATCCGGCCCGCACTGCTCGGCCTGTTGGTTCTGACCGCAGTGCTCTACCTGTGGAACCTGAGCGCGTCCGGCTGGGCCAACTCGTTCTACTCGGCCGCCGCGCAGGCCGGCTCGCAGAGCTGGAAGGCGTTCTTCTTCGGATCCTCCGACGCCGCCAACTCGATCACGGTCGACAAGCCGCCGGCCGCGCTGTGGATCATGGCGCTGTCGGTGCGCGTCTTCGGCTTGAGTTCATGGAGCATGCTCGCCCCGCAGGCGCTGGAAGGGGTGGCGTCGGTCGGGCTGCTCTACCTGGCCGTGCGCCGGACGTCCGGGGCCGGGGCCGGGCTGCTCGCCGGGGTCGTGCTGGCCCTGACGCCGGTCGCGGCCCTGATGTTCCGGTTCAACAACCCGGACTCGTTACTGGTGCTGCTGCTGATCGCGGGTGCGTATTTCACCATCCGGGCCACGGAATCCGGCTCGGTCCGGTGGCTGTCCCTGGTCGGCGTGATGGTCGGTTTCGGCTTCCTGACCAAGATGCTGCAGGCCCTGTTGGTGGTGCCGGCGTTCGCGCTGATGTACCTGATCGCAGCCCCGAACCCGGTTCGGACCCGGATCTGGCAACTGCTGGTGGCCGGTGCGGCGATGGTGGTCTCGGCCGGGTGGTGGATCGCCATCGTCTCGTTGGTGCCGGCCGCCGACCGTCCCTACATCGGCGGCTCGCAGCACAACTCCATCCTCGAACTGACCTTGGGCTACAACGGATTCGGCCGGCTGACCGGAAACGAGACCGGCTCCGTCGGAGGTGGCGGCGGCAACACCGGCGGCGGCATGTGGGGCGCGACCGGCTGGAACCGACTGTTCGGATCCGAGATGGGCACCCAGATCTCCTGGCTGCTGCCGACCGCATTGCTGTTGCTGGTGGCCGGTTTATGGTTCGGCCGTAAGGCTGTTCGCGTCGACGGCACCCGGGCCGCGCTGATCCTCTGGGGCGGTTGGCTGCTCGTCACCGGGCTGGTCTTCAGCTTCGCCCAGGGCATCATCCACCCCTACTACACGGTGGCCCTGGCCCCGGCGATCGGCGCTGTTATCGGTATCGGCGCGATGATGTTGTGGCAACGGCGCGATGAACTCGCACCCATGGTGGTGCTGGCCGGCGCCGTCACCCTGACCGCGGCCTGGCAGTTCGACCTGCTGGATCGGACGTCCTCGTGGCTGCCCTGGTTGCGGTACTCGATCTTGATGGTCGGCGTCGCGACCGCCCTGTTGTTGCTGGTGGTCTCGCGGATGGTTCGCCGGGTGGGCACCGTGGTGGCTTCGGTGGCCCTGGTCGGCAGCTTGGCCGGCCCGGCCGCGTACGCCGTGTCGACGGCCCGGACGCCGCACACCGGATCCATCCCCAGCGCCGGACCGTCCGGTCAGGGTGGTTTCGGCGGTGGCCCCGGGGGCGGCGGTCGCGGAGGCTTCGGCGGCACGCCCCCGGCCGGCGGGTTCGGCGGTGGACTCGGCGGGTTCGGCGGTGGGACGGGCACCGGCGCGACGCCGAACGGCCAAGGAATACCGGGCGGAACCGGAACGGGCGCCCGAGGCGGTTTCGGTGGCGGTGCCGGCGGGCTGTTGAACGCCAGTACCCCGTCCGCGGCGCTGGTGACCGCACTGAAGGCCGACTCGTCCAAGTACACCTGGGTGGCCGCAGCGGTCGGTTCCAACACCGCGGCCGGTTACCAGCTCGCGACCGAGAAGCCCGTGATGGCGATCGGTGGCTTCAACGGCAGCGACCCGTCCCCGACCCTGGCGCAGTTCAAGGCGCTGGTCGCGGCCGGCAAGATCCACTACTTCATCGGCGGCGGCGGCTTCGGTGGCCAACAGGGCGGCAGCAACGCCTCGTCCCAGATCGCCAGCTGGGTGGAGAGCAGCTTCAAGACCGTGACCGTCGGCGGCACCACCCTGTACGACCTCACCCAACCTGCCGGCTGATCACCGGCACCGGCCGGGCGATCCGGCCCGACATTGTGCGGCCCGAAAGTGCGCAGCAAGACCCTCCTAGCGCGCTTTGGGGCCGCACAATGCTGTGCTCACTCACTCCGGATGCCGAGTGCTGACAAGGGTGTTCTCGAACGGATCACGCTTAAAGGAACCGCACAGGATCGGCACAACGCCGCGCCAGCGTCGGGCTCGAAAGTAGAAACATGACCTCGCTACTACAGCCCGGCGGCGCCACCGCCGAGCGGCCCGAAACCGGCGTCACGATGCTCGACGTGACCATCCCGGTATACAACGAAGAGGACGACCTGGCCCCGTGCGTGCACCGGCTGCACGCCCACCTGGAGCGGTTCTTCCCCTACCAGTACACGATCACCATCGCCGACAACGCCAGCACCGATTCCACCCCGCTGGTGGCCACCCGGCTGACTCACGAGCTGGACAACGTCAGCTACCGCCGGCTCGAGCTCAAAGGTCGCGGCCGGGCGCTCAGCACGGTGTGGTCGGCGTCGTCGGCCGAGGTGGTCGCCTACATGGACGTGGACATGTCCACCGACCTGAACGCGTTGCTGCCGCTGGTCGCCCCGCTGATCTCCGGCCACTCCGATGTGGCCATCGGTTCCCGGTTGTCCCGGCACAGTCGGGTGGTGCGGGGCACCAAGCGGGAAGTGATCTCCCGTTGCTACAACCTGATCCTGCGCTCGACACTGTTCACGCGGTTCTCCGACGCCCAGTGCGGCTTCAAGGCCGTCCGGGCCGACGTGGCTCGCAAGCTGCTGCCGCTGATCGAGGACACCGGCTGGTTCTTCGATACCGAGCTGCTGGTGCTGGCCGAACGGGCCGGGCTGCGCATCCACGAGGTGCCGGTGGACTGGGTTGACGACCCGGACTCGCGGGTCGACATCGTCGCCACGGCGATGGCCGACCTCAAGGGTGTGGCCCGCGTCGGGCGGGCGCTGGCGACCGGCAAGCTGCCACTGGCCGAGATCCGTACCCAGTTGGGCCGCAACCCGCTGGAGCCCAGCACACCCGAGGTGTCGCCCAAGCTGTTCCGGCAGTTGGTCCGGTTCGCCGCCATCGGGGTCGCCTCGACGGCCGCCTACCTGCTGCTGTTCCTGCTGTTCCGGGGCGGCATGGGCGCCCAGGGGGCCAACCTCCTGGCCCTGCTGGTAACCACAGTGGCCAACACCGCCGCGAACCGGCGGCTGACCTTCGGTATATCCGGACGGCACAAAGCCGGTCGTCATCAACTGCAGGGGCTGGCCGTGTTCGGGCTCGGACTGGGCCTCACCAGCGGCTCGCTGGCCGGGCTGCATCTGGTGACGCCGACCCCCCACCGGGGCGTCGAGCTGACCGTCCTGGTGCTGGCGAACCTGGCCGCGACCGTGCTCCGGTTCGTCATGCTCCGGGTGTGGGTCTTCCGGTCCCGGCCGGCCGCGATCGCCGAGGAGATCTAGGTGGGTTGCGTTAAGCCAGACCCAGGCCGCGGCGGCCGGTCTCGTTCAGGTCGTCGCTCTGGAACCGGTTCGCCCAGTCCCGCTCGTAGTGTTCGGCGGGGAAGTCGGTCGGGCTCGAACCGCTGCGAAAGGCCTCGGCCACCGACGCCGCGTATCGCTCGTTGCGCGGGCACCACGGTGCGGCCGGGATGTACATGACGTTGCCCCAGCCCTGCTGATCCTCGACCGGCGCGACGCTGTGGATCATGTCGCAGTGCCACCAGACCGAGTCGCCGGCCTTGACGTCCGGGATGCCGCTGAGTGCACGCATCAGCAACGGGTGCCAACGCTCGCTGGCCGGGAAGACCTGGTTGGTCGTGACGCCACACATGTCGTCCTCAGCCACGTCGGACAGCAACGGTCGCAGCAGCAGGTACCCCATCGCCTCCGGGATCGGCACGGTATGCAGCACACCCTGGTCGTGATCCATGTCCGACAGCGCCGTCCAGCCCTGGAAGGTCCGGAACGCCGAGCACATCGTGCTGCCGGGGTATTGCGGTCCGGCCGTCCGATGGGCGGCATCCCACGGGTCGTAGTCCTCGACGGTGCCGTCGAACAGGTGCCGGAACGCCTGCTGGTAGGCCTCGGTCATCCAGAGGTCCAAGGTGCCGGGATCGAGGTGAGTGCCGAGGCCGGCCGAGTTCGCTCCCGGTGGCCGGCGACGGATCCGGTCCGGATAGAGCGAGTCCCGGTTCGGATCGAACCACTGCACGCCGTCCGCCTCAGCGGTCCACTGCGAGTTG
>CAZZZW010000060.1:0-16132 GCA_964658795.1 Phormidium nigroviride PCC 7112 | reverse complement strand
GGCGCGCCGACACCGGTACCGCTGAAGATCAGCGGTCCTTCTTCCGCTTGATGATGCGCGGACGCATCGACGCCTGGATGTTGGCCATGTTCTTACCTCCTCACCTGACGAGATCGGTTCGCGGATCACCCGCCGAGCTCAACTCAGCTCAGCGACTCTTCCGCTTGATGATGCGAGGACGCATGGTGGCGATCTTGTTGGCCATCTTCTTACCTCCCCACCGGACGAGAGCGGGATCGCAGACCCCAGGACGGATCAGATCAACGGTCCTTCTTGCGCTTGAGCACGCGGGGACGCATCGAAGCAACGATGTTGGCCATGTTTCTACCTCCTTATTCGCCGAAAGTTGAATTGCTCGAACACCGGACAGCCTTGTGAACTGCGTTTTCTGCGGGCAGGGTTCAGCGCACACATGACTGCCGAAAAATCAGACGCGGACGCGGACTGCTTGGCCAGAAGTGTAGGAGGCAGTGCGGGTGAAAGCAACGATTTCGGACCACCTGGTCCGGACCTCCCGCAACCGTCGTACCGGACGCGGCGACTGCGCCCCGAGCGCGCGTCACGGTAGTCGCTGACCGTCGCTGGACAGATGCAATGTTTTTCTCGAATACCGCCACATCCTGCAGTAGGCTCGTCCTCGTTTTGGCGGTGTTTGCCAGCCAGATGCCTTTAATCCACCTAACCGAGCGGGCCTGAGCGCGGGTCCGAACAGCGTGCAGCAGAGCCCGAGGAGGAGCCGCGATGTCCGATTCGCCGGCCTCCATCCGGACCCGGTTGGTCGCCTCGGACGACCCGGTTGACTACCCCGGGTGGCCGTCCTGGTTCGCCCGGGCGCGGGCCGAATTTCACGGCGTCTTGCTATCGGACGAGGGTTACCCGTGCCATTTCGGGGTCAATGGCGAACGGGCCGGACACAACTGGTTCACGGCATTGGACGACACCGACGCCAATTCCGAGTTCGGCTCGGCGACACTGGCCGATTCGCTGCGTGACTACGCCGAGATTGCATCGACCGGGCCCGCTCGGCAGTCGCTGGTGGTGCTCGTCGGACCACCCAGGGGCGAACCGGACCTGGCCGAGGACGCCGGCCGGTTCTGGCAGGTGCTGACCGACCTGACCGCACACGACACCGCCGCCTGGCCGGCGAACCGGCCCTCCGACCCGGCCGACCCGACCTGGCAGTGGTGCTTCGGCGGCCGTCCCTGGTTCATCTTCGGTGCGAGTCCGGCCTACCGGGATCGGCGCAGCCGCGCCATCGGAGCGAGCCTGACCCTGGTCTTCCAGCTGGTCGAGCGGGTGTTCGAAGGGCTCAGCGGCTCGTCGGTCGCCGGTAAGGCGGCCAAGGGACAGATCCGCCGGCGACTCAGCGACTACGACACGGCCGCGGCCCACCCGCACCTGGGCGATCCGCAGTTCTCCTCGACGTTCAAGTGGCGCCAGTACTTCTTGCCCGACGACGACCGGATCCTGCCGGAACAGGCCTGCCCGTGGCGGCCGCCGACCACCGACGATGGGAACTGACACCGCCATGGCCGACTTCTGGGACCGTCATGTCTTCGTCCTGCTCACGCCGGATGCGCTGTTGCGCGGCATCCAGCGTGACTTCGTCCGGCGACTGATCGCCGAGGGCTTCACCCCGGTGGCGGCCAATCTGGTGCAGGCGAACTCCGACATGATCGATGAGCTCTATGCCGACGTGATCGCCGGACAGTGGGAAACCTGGCGCTACCGGATGATCGACGATGCGTTCAGCCTGGCGCCGTGCCTCGGGTTGATCTGCCGATACGACGGGCCCGAGGACAACCCACATGCGGTGATGAAGGGCAAGAAGGGTCACCAGCATCCGGCCCGAACCGTGCCCGGTGAGATTCGCCGTGATTTCAACGCGGTGAACAGCATCATCGGAGTCATGCATGCCTCCGACAACCCGGCCGAGTCGGAGAGCGACGCCGCCATCTTCGGGCTGACGGCCGACAGTGCCTCGACCGGGACGGACGTGGGCCGACGGATCGAGCTGCTCTGCGCGCTGTCGACCCCGGCCTCGCCCGAGCGGCGCGACTTCGACGCCGTGCTCGGCCAACTCCGGGCCGACATCCTGATCGCGTTCCTGCCCCAGCTGGCCGAGACCCGAGCCGTCGAGGAGCTGACCGCGTTGCTCGGACCGAACGGCGAACCGGCCGCGCTGGCCGCCGTCGGCCCAGCGTTGGTTCGGCTGGCCGAGGGAGTCCTGCCGCCGGACCTGCTCGATGTGCTCGGCTGCGAGTTCACCGAATCGGGCCGGGACGGTCGTCGGGGCGCGGACCTGTTCAACACCATCCGTCGGTACGGCATCGAGATCGATCGGTGGCAACGGGTGGTCCTGGAGAGCAGCCTGTACTTCGAGCCGGCCCGGCGCAGCCGGTGACCAGCACCACCGAGCCGGCCGTCGCCACGGTGCGGGTGTCACGTCGGCTGGCCGAGCTGACCGAGAGCGCCTGGCGGCGGTTCTGCGTGGCGACGAGCGCACCGGTCTTCTACAGCTGGCCGGTCCTGCAGAGCGTGGAAACCCAGCCGTTGACGGCTGATTCACAGCCGTACTACCTGTGGACGGCCGAGCCGGACGGTTCGATCAGCGCCGCGACCGTGGTCTATGCCCAGACCGCGGTCAACCCCTTCGGGGCACCGGGCAGCGCGCCGGAGCCGATGCTGGTAGGGCACCTGTGGCACTGCTACGACAGCCGGCTGCTCAGCGTCGGACCACTGGACGCCGAGGTGGTCACAGCCTTCGCCCGCGCCCTGGACGGGCTGGCCGACGGATTGGGCATGGCCAGCCGCGGGCTGCACAATCTCGACCGGCGTGGCCCCTTGGCCGGGTTGGTGTCCGAGCTGACGCCGGGCGCCGACCGCTACCAGTTGGTGCCCCGGCCGGGTGATTCGGCCGAGCAACACCTCGACGGCGTCGGACGATCCTCGCGTCGGACCATGCGCAAGTACTGCCGGCGGGCGGTCGAGGACGGCCTCCAGGTCCGTTTCGTGCCGCCGGCGGACGGGCTGGCCGACGACGTGCTGGCGCTCTGCCTGGCCACGGCGGACAAGCACGCGCCCGGCTACTACCCACCGGAGGCGCTGTCCCGACTGCTGCTCGCGCTCGGCGATGACTGCCGGATCCTGCGACTCGAGCTCGACGGTGAGCTGCTGGCCTGCTCGATCTGCTTGCTCGATGCCGACTCGGCCCACTTCTGGGCCGGTGGCTCGCTCTACCCGGAGCGGTTGAACTGGAGTCCGCAATACGTCCTGTTCGCCGAGGAGATCTCGCACGGGCTGCAGACCGGCAAGCGGGTGCTGGAGTTCGGCCGGCGCAACGACGAGTTCAAGCTGCGCTACGGCCTGCAGCCGGTTCCTTTGGCCAGCTGGGTCTGGGGCCCGGCATGACGGTCGAGGTGTTACCCGGCTTCGTCGCCGATCGGTGGCGGCCGCTCAGGCCACGTTCGAGCTTCCACGACGACCGGTGGCTGACCGCGATGCACACCCGGCTGCCGGGCGAGGTGCACACGGTGGTCGACGACGCTCGGCAGATCGGTTTCATCGCGGTCCTGGTCACCGACCCGGACGGCTACGAGGCCTACAACCCCGACGCCATCCTCTGGCGCGATCCGCCGGTCTTCGAACTGACCGATCCGGCCGGGCGGGCGGCGTCGCTACCGAACTCACGACCTTCGGCGCTGCCGGCACTGGTGCTGGTGGCACCGGGTTATGACGGCAATCCGGCCGGCTCCGCCGATCCGCTGGCGTTGTCGGAGGTTCTGGCCGAGCTGCAGCGCTGGTGCCAGGCCCGGGGCGTGCGCACCCTGAACCTGCTGTTCAGCTCGGACGAGGCGGTCAGCGCGGCGGTGGCCGGCCTCGGCGGCCTGAGCTACCCGATCACCGGTCGGTGGGAGTTGCCGGTGTGGTGGGCGGACTGGGACGGCTATCTGGCCGGGCTGACCGGCAAGCGGGCCCGCGCGGTGAGCCGGGAGTACCGGCAGTCGACCGAGGCCATGCAGCTGGCCGAGTTCGCGCCGCAGGAGCATGCCGGGGCCCTGATCGAGGGCCGGTGTGCGCTGCTGCGACGCTACGGCCAGGACGCCGACCCGGTGGCCGAGCATCGACGATTGACCGTGCTGGCCGAGCAGTTCGGTGATCGGCTGACCGCGTTCGGCGGTTTCGATCGGGGGCGCCTGGTGGCCGGCAGCCTGTGCCTGTGGCACGGCCGGACGCTGCAGGTCATGTACAGCGCGTTGACCGAGGCCGGTCGGTGCCATCCCTTCGCCCACTTCGCCACCGTGTACTACGCCGTCATCGAACGGGTCAGCACCGCCTCCTGCGACGTGATCGACTACGGCATCAGTCACAGCGCCGGCAAGCAGGCCCGCGGCTGCCGGCTCGAGCGGCTGTCCGGACATGTGTTGCCGTCCTCACCGGCCGACCGGCCGGCCCTGGGCGTTGCGGTCGAGCTTCTGACCGTCCACGCCGAATACCCCGAACCTGACTACACCGAGCCTGAACCCGTGCTGGCTGGAGGGCACCGCCGATGACCACGATCCCATCGATCGGCACCGATGAAGCCGGCTACCGGCAACGAGCGGCCGCGCTGTTGCGCTCGACCGCCAACGATCTGAAGCGGGACGAGGTCAACGCCGCCCGCGATCTCGGCCTGACCGAGCAGGAGTACCGGCAGCAGCTGTCCGGCACGGCCGATCCGGACTGGGGTCTGATCAGCCGGGCGGCCCGGATCTGGCCGTTGAACGAGCGGGACCTGCTGCCGTTGCACGACGACGTGCCGGACGGCGTGCGGATTCATCCCCTGGCCGAATCCCTCGCCAGCGAAAGGGTGTTACGCCGCGGCGGCCGGGACTACTACGCCTACCGGGACACCGCCATGTCCCGGGTGTCGACCTTCCGCCCGGAACACATCCGGATGCTGCAGGTGGTGGCCGACGACGAGCCGGCCAACCCCGACGTGCAGTGGAACGACGGCCACCTGCTCTACCAGTTCACCTACTTCGTGGGACCCGTCAACTACTACTACAGCTGGCAGGGTGTCTCGCACTGCGTGCCGATGAACACGGGTGATTCGGTGTGGGGGGTGCCGTTCGCGCCGCATTCCTTCACCTCCCGGGACGCCGACCAGGAGGCCTACATCCTGGCGCTGACCTACGGCGGGGACCTGCTCGGCGACGGGCAGCGGGAACTTGCCGTGCTCGGCCGAGGCACCGCCGGATCGCTCGCCCTGCCGGCCGCGCACTCGTTGGCCGATCGCGCGGCCGAGGCGGCCACCCTGCGCCAGCTGCTGCAGGGACGGCTGCTCACCGATGCCGAGACGGCGGCCCGGACCGGACTGGCCGCGAGCCGGGTTGCCGAGCTGCGACAAGGTGAAACCTCACCGACCTGGGAGGAGCGGGCGGCGCTGGCCACCGGCCTGGGGGTGTCGGTCCGGGAGCTGTTGCCCCGGCGGACCGCAGTCACCCAGGGCGTGAGTATCCAGCGCGGGGCGGCGGCCCGGCAGTGGACGGTGCCGGATTCGGCCGAACCCGCCTACCGGTTGCGACAACTGGCCGGTGACCCGATCCACCCGGACACGGCGTCGTTCGAGATCACCGTGATCGGATCGGATCATTCCGATCCGGCGCTGCTGCGTTCCCACCAGCACAGCTACCTCTATGTGCTGTCCGGCGACGCGGTGGAGCTCCGCTGGGAGCACGCGGACCAGGCCCACGATCAGCCGGTGCAGGAGGGCGATTCGGCCTACGTGTTACCCGGCGTCGGCTTCAGCCTGGCCAGCACCGGCGGACCGGCCGTGGTGCTGCTGCTGCGGATCGGGGGCGCGGTGACGGCCGATGTCCGCTACGCCCTCGGCGGATTCAGCGAACGGCACCTGGACCGCTATCTGGCCGAGGATCAACGTTGGTATCGAACCGAGGGTCGCACGGCCCCGGATGTGGAAGAGCAGGGAAACTAGATGACGATCGCGGCAACAACACCGGACACCAAATCCCGTCGGTTGCGGGAATTGTTCGACGGCGACAAGGTGATCCGGGCCGTCGGTGCGCATGACGCGCTGGCCGCCCGGCTGATCGAGGCCGCCGGCTTCGAGGCGATCTGGGCCTCCAGCCTGGAGCTGTCGGCCAGCCACGCCGTCCCCGATGCCGGCCTGCTGACCATGACGCAGTACCTGGATGCCGCCGAGGACATGGACGCGGCCACCGCGGTACCGGTCATCGCCGACTGCGACACCGGCTTCGGCGGCCCGCTCAACGTCGAGCACCTGGTCGTCCGGTACGAACGCCGGGGCATTGCCGCGGTGTGCATCGAGGACAAGATGTTCCCGAAGATGAACAGCTTCGCCGCGGTGGCCCACCCGCTGGTCACGGTCGAGGAATTCGCCGAGAAGATCGCCTCGGGCAAGGCCGTACAGCGTGATCCCGACTTCATGCTGTTCGCCCGCACCGAGGCGCTGATCGCGGATCTGCCGATGTCGGAGGCGCTCGATCGCGGTTACGCCTACGCCGAGGCCGGGGCCGACGCGGTGCTGGTGCACAGCCGGATGGACCGGCCCGACCAGGTGCTCGAGTTCGCCGCGCAATGGCAGAGCGAGGTGCCCCTGATCGCGATCCCCACGACGTACCACGGCGTGCACGAGCAAGACCTGCGGGACGCCGGGTACCGCCTGGTCATCTATGCCAACCAGGTGATCCGGGCCCAGGTCGGCGCGGTGACCAGCATGCTGAACCGGCTGGCCGCAGAGGGCCGGGCCGGCTCGGTCGAGGCCCAGATCGTGCCGATCCGCGAGCTGTTCCAGTTGCAGGGCATGAAGGCTGCGTTTCGGACCAAGCAGTGATCGGCGCGGCCGAGGCGATCCAGGAGCTCCGAGCCATCGGTATCGGACAGCTCACCAGCGTCCCCTGTTCCTACTTCACCGGCATATTGCGTCACCTCGAGCGGCCGGTTCAGCCCAACCTGCCGCACCTGGCCGCGGCAAACGAGGGCAACGCGCTCGCGTTGGCGGCCGGCTCCTGGCTCGGCGGCGTGCCGGCCGCGGTACTGGCCCAGAACTCCGGTTTCGGCAACCTGATCAACCCGCTGACCTCGTTGCTGCTGCCCTACCGCATTCCGGCTCTGGTGCTGCTGAGCATGCGCGGCTGGCCCCAGCCCGAGCCGGGTGAACCGCAGCACGCCGAGATGGGTCGGGTGGTGCCCGGATGGCTGGATTCACTCGACATTCCCTACCGATTCCTGACCGCCGACGGACCGTCCCTGACCTCGGTGCTGGCTGAGCTGGCTCCGGCCCTGGCCGACCGCCGGCCGGCTTTCGTCCTGGTGGGCAAGGGCACCTTCGATCCGGGTACCCCTGACCCCAGTACGGACGAGGTCGGCGCGGCCGGCATCGATCGGACCACGCTGGTGCGTGGCCTGCTGGCGGGCCGGACGTCGGAGTTCGTCGTCTCCACCACGGGATATCTGTCGCGAGAGCTGTTCAATGCCGGTGACGATCCGGCCAACTTCTACATGCAGGGTTCGATGGGCCATGCCTCCTCGATCGCCCTCGGTGTGGCACTGGTCCAGCCGGCGCGCCGGGTGCTGGTCCTCGACGGTGACGGCGCCTTTCTGATGCACCTCGGCGCCACCGCCTCGATCGGGCACGCCCAGCCGGACAACCTGCTGCATGTCGTCTATGACAACGGCACGTACGAGTCGACCGGCGGTCAGCCGACGGCCGCCGGAAACGTCGATTTCGCCGCTACCGCAACGGGTCTGGGCTACCGCTCGACCGCCCTGGTGTCGCAGCCCGCCGAGCTGGCGAGCGCCGTGTCCGAGCTGCTGGCGGCCAAGGGCCCGGCGTTGCTGGTGGTGCGTGGGACTGCATCGGCCACGCCCAGCGGGCGCGCCTCCGAGGCGATCAGTACCGCTGAGATCGCGGCGCGGTTCGCCGCGGCCACGGTGACCGGATGAGTCTGGCTCTCGACGAAGCCATCGAACTCGGCGCCTGGCCGCATCGGCTGCCGGGTCATCCGGCCGCGTTCGCCGGTCGGGGCTGCTCGCGCCGGCTGGCCGAACTGTTCGAGCTGCTCGGCACCCGGCGCTGCCTGATCGTGCGGGGCGATACCTCCTACGATCGCTGCGGAATCTCCGACACCGTCGATCGGGCAACGAGCACTCGTGAGGTGGCCTACGTCCGAGCCGCGCCATGGCAGGTGAGCCTGCCCGACCTGGCGGCCGCGCTGACCGCGATGGCCGGATTCGGTCCGGACACGGTGCTGGCGATCGGCGGGGGCAGCGCGCTCGATCTGGCCAAGGCGATGACCAACCTCTCGCCGGGGACGCCGGCCGAACTGGCCCGAGCGGTCGCGAACGGTCAGGTGATCGAACGGCAGACCCGATTGGTGCTGGTGCCGACCACGGCCGGGTCCGGCAGCGAGCTGACCCGCTTCGCCACGCTGTGGGACGGCACCCGCAAGCTGTCACTGGACGCACCGGGGTTGTCGGCCGACATCGCTCTCATCGACCCGGATCTGGTCGGTTCGGCCCCCGACCCGGTGCTGGTCTCGGCCGCGACCGATGCCCTCTGCCAGGCGGTCGAATCGGGCTGGGCCAGGGCCGGCACCGCTGAATCCCGCGGCTGGGCCGAGCAGTCCTACCGAACCCTGCTGCCGGCGATCGCAGCCGGGATCAGCCAGGGATCCCTGCGTGATCGGCAGTTGCACGAGCAGTTGATGGTGGGGGCCGCACTGGCCGGCGCCGCCATCAATCTCAGCCGGACCACCGCGGCCCACGCGCTGTCCTATCCCTTGACCGCTCGCATCGGCCTGCCGCACGGCGCCGCCGTCGGGGTGTTCCTACCCTGGCTGCTGGAACACAACCGGTCGGTGTCTGACGTCGATACCCTGCAGACGGTTGCGAACGAACTCGCCGGCGAATCGCTGACCTCGCTGGTCCCCCGGCTGCTCGCCCTGGCCGACTTCCCGACCCGGCCCGACCAACTGCGCCTCGACCGGGGCACGCGGGCCGAGCTGCTCGACATGACCGAATCCACTCGGATGCAGAACAATCCGCGACCGGTCGCCCGAGCCGACGTGCTCGCGCTGCTGGGTCCGGAACACTGAGGAGAGCGCATGCCCAGCACCGTCGTCTACACCGATCCGGCCTGGCTGGTCAGCGATGGCCAGGTCCGGCCGGAAGGCTTCGACCTGGTCGAGCGGCCGCTGCTGACCGACGCCGAACTGAAGGTCGGCCCGTTCTCTGACGGCCGCTACCACCCGTCCGGTCCGGAGTTGTCGGCCGCCGTCGCCGGGGCCGAGGTGCTCGTGATCTATCGGGCGCAGGTGACACCGGAGCTGCTCGAGGCCGCCGGTCCGAACCTGCGCGCGGTGATCCGGCAGGGCGTCGGCACCGACAACCTGAACGCCGAACTTCTCGGTGAACGCGGGATAATCTCCTATCACATTCCCGATTACTGTGTCGATGAGGTGGCGACCCACACGACGGCGCTGGCCCTGGCCCTGGAGCGCGGGCTGATCGTGCAGCACCAGACGTTGGCCGGTGGCCGGTTCGACATCTATGCCGGCGGAGCACCGCGGCGGGTGAGCGTCCGGACCCTGGGCATCGTCGGCTTCGGCCGGATCGGCCGAGCGGTGGCTCGCAAGCTCGGCGTGCAGTACGGCCGCATCCTGGCCTTTGATCCCTACGTCGGGCGGGATCTGGCCGAAGGGTACGGGGCGCACGCGGTCGACTCACTCGAAGAGCTGCTGGCCGAGTCCGACCTGGTCACGTTGCACTGCCCACTGAACGACGAGACCACCGGCATGATCGGACTGGACCAGCTGCGGGCGATGCGTTCGGACGCCTACTTGGTCAATGCCGCACGGGGCAAACTCATCCAACCGGCCGCCCTGGCCCGGGCGTTGGCCGACGACGAGCTGGCCGGCGTAGCCCTGGACGTGTTCGTGCCGGAAAATCCGCACGACGACCCGGTCTGGGCGCCGATCCTGACCGACCCGCGGGTGGTGCTGACCAGCCATCGCGCCTTCCTGTCCGACGATGCCGAGCAGAGCAGCCGCCGCCGGGTCGCTGAACTGGTCCGCGACGTGCTGGTCGGAAAGCCGTCGACGATCGGCCGCTTGTCGTGACCAGCCTGGCTCCGACCGCGGTTCGCGCCTGGGCCGACGGGGTGGCGGTGCTGTCCACCGGTGACGTGCGGATTCCCCTGTATCCATCAGGCAATGTAGGCCCTCGGCTGGCAGATCAACGCTATCGGGGCGCGGCCGGCGAACCAGCGTTGCGCGCGGCCGTCGCGGCCGCTTCGGGCGTCGACGCCGGTCAGCTGGTCGTGACTCCGGGCGCTCGGCAGGCGTTGTTGCTCGCCTTCGCCACGCTGCCGGCCGACCGCCGCGAGATCCTGCTGACCGCGCCGTACTGGGCCAGTTACGCGCCGCTGGCCCAGGCCGTCGGCGTCCAGCTGACGGTGGTCTCGGACCTGCGGGCGGCGGTCGGGCCGGCCACCGGAGCGGTGCTGGTGAACTCCCCCCGCAACCCCGACGGAGCCGTGCGGAGCGCGGCCGAGGTGGCCGAGCTGGTCGAGTGGACCGCGGCCGCCGGGGTACGGCTGATCTTCGATCAGGTCTACCGCAGCGTGCCATTGCCGGGTTCGCCGCCGCCGAGTCCGCTCGACGCCGGTGAGCTTCCGGCGCACTGCCTGGTCGTGGATGGGCTGTCCAAGAGCCATGCGCTGGCCGGCTTGCGGATCGGTTGGCTGATCGGCCACCCCTCGTTGTTGGCCCCGGCCAGCGGGCTGGCTTCGCATCTGATCGGGGGGACCAGCTCGGCGGCGCAGGATGTCGCCCTGGCCGCATTGGGCCGCCCCGAGGCGGATCGCCGGCGAGTCGGCGCGCAGCTGACCGCGAACCGGGACTACGGCGTCGCCCGGCTGTCGGCCGTGCCGGGCGTCGAATGCCCCACGCCGGCCGGCGGAATCTTCCTCTTCCCGGCTGTGCCGGCCCGACCGGACCTGATCGGCTGGCTCGAGCGCGAGCATGCGGTTGCCGTGGTGGATGGCGCCGCCTTCGGTGCCCCCGGCCACATCCGGCTGTCCTACGGGGTCGAGGTGGAGCAGTTCCGGGTCGGCGTGGATCGGCTGGCGGCCGCGTTGGAATCCGGATGAGCCGGCTGCACCAGCTCGTCAGCTTCAACGTCTCGACCGCGTTCGGCTGGTTCTGGTTGGCCCGGACCGCGTCGCTGATGGGCGACTACGCGTTTCGGATCGCCTTCATCACCAACCTGATCCGGACCAGTCATTCGGCCAACACCCTCGCCATCGCCACCGCCGTGCTGCTGGTGCCCTCGATCGCGTTCTACCTGTTCGGCGGCGCGCTCGGTGACCGGGTGCGCTCACGAAGGGCCGTCCTGGTGAGCGCCGACGTGATCCGGTTCTTCGGCACCGGGGCGGCCGCGATCCTGGTCGTGGTGGTGCACAGCCCGGTGCCGGTGGTGTGTTGCGGCCTGCTGATCGGGGTCGGGTCCGGCTTCTTCGAGCCGGTGGCCGCCGGGTTCCTGACCCAGATCGTGGACAAATCTCGTCTGGTCGCAGCCAATTCGGCGTTGTCGGTGAGCCGGCAGGTCAGCCTGATCGTCGGGCCGCTACTGGGTGGCGCGCTGATCGGCCTGGCCGGACCGGCCCTCGCGTTCTGGTTCGACGCGGCCACGTTCGCCCTGTCCGCAGTGGCTCTGCTGGCTATCGCCGGTGACTCGATCGTCGGCCGGACGACCACCGATGCGGTCGGTTCGGGGCTGCGGGAGGTGATCGGCGAGATCGGGGAGAGCATCCGGTTCGTCACCGGGATGCGCTGGTTGCTGATCACCCTGGCCTCCGGAGCGGTCGCCAACGCCGTCTTCGCCGGCGGCCTCGATGTGCTGGTGCCATTGGTGTTCTCACCGCACGGCACCGGCTCGCTCCGGCTGGGTCTGTTCTACGCGCTCGAGGGCGGCGGGGCCGTGCTCGGTGCGCTGATCCTGACGAGGCTGGTGGTGCACCGGGTGGCCGGACCACTGTTCGGGATGTTGGCCCTGATGGCACTTTCCCTCGCGCTGGTCGGGGTGTTCGGCAATGTCGCCGGGTCGTTGTTGCTGGCGTTGAGCTATGGCATCGGGATGCACTTTTTCAACTCCCTGTACCCGGCGCTGGTACAGACGCGGGTACCGCCGGACCTGATCAGCCGGGTCAGCGGTCTGGAATTTCTCTTCTTCGACGGCCTGATCCCGATCGGTGTGGTGCTGATGGGGCCGTTGGCGGTGGGCCTCGGGGCCGGCGGCGCACTCATCCTGACCGGACTGCTGGTGACCGGGCTGTGCCTGCTCACCGCGGCCGCGCCGTCCATCCGCGAACTGCGCTTCCCGGCCGACGAACCCGTGGCCGCGCCGCTGGTGGACGAGCCGTACGGGCCGTGACCGGGCTACCCGGCGAACTGCTCGTCGCGGATCTTGCCGAAGACGTCGAGGGCTTCGGCATCGCTGGGGGCGGTGCAGACGTTGTCGTCGATGAACTCCTGCAGGTCGGGCATGCCGGAGGACCGCAGCCGAGCGGCGGCCGCGTCCAGGTCATAGTTCGTCCGGCGCAGAGTCACGTCCGGGCCGATCAGCGCCCAGGACGCGCCGGTGTGACCGTAGGGCATGCCGACCGCGCCGGCGTTGACGATCCGCCGGCGATTGAACAACCGGTCAAAGGGCATGTGGCAATGGCCGACCACGACCGTCGGGACGTCGAACGCCCCGAAGGCCTGCTCGAAATGTGCCACCGGGCTGTCCACCAGCACCATCTCGTTGTCGTCGCGGGCGGTCGCGTGACAGAACCCGATCGCCCCGATCCCGGGCAGCTCCAGCCGGGCGGTGAGGGTGGCGGACCCGAGCAGCGCCCGGTGCTCGGACCCGAACAGGCTGGCCGTCCATTCGGTCAGCGCGTCGGTCGGGCTACCGGTGCGCTCGAACGTCCCGTCGAAGGCCTCGGTGACCCAGCGGTCGCCGTTGCCCGTAACCCAGACCGCCTTGTCCCCCAGCGAATGGAGCACCTCCAGCGTCTCGACCGGAAACGGCCCGTCGACGAGATCGCCGTTGAGGACGATCAGGTCGACGCCGACCTGGTTCACATCGGCCAGCACCGCCTGCAGCGCCGGCAGGTTGCCGTGGATGTCGGACAACACGGCGATCCGCGTCATGGCGTGGCTCCGATCGGTCGGGGACTGGCAATTATTGCAGGAGTTTCGACTATTGTGGCGTGATCTGCCGTGCTTGTTCCGACGTCGAACCTACCCGCTCCAGAGAGGACCAGCCGCTGATGCCGTCGGTTCCGGTCGCCGCGTTCGCGTCGATGCCCAGCAACGTCCACGCGGAATTGCAGCGTCGCGGGATCTCCCTGCAATCGTTGGCTGACGTGGTCGAGCTGCGACCCGGCGAGCCGCTGCTGCTGGCCGGTTCCTACGCCACCGGTGAGGCCAATCCGACCTCGGACCTGGATCTGCTGGTGCTCACCCTCGACGAGGACTACCGCGGCATCGCCGGTTCGTCGAACCACCCGTCGATCTTCGGGGACAGCTTCGATGTCACCCTGGGCGACCTCAATGTCAACGTCGAATACGTCCCGCAGGACCGCTACCTCGACCTGTGCCGGACGATCGCGGCCACCCGACCGGCCGACGGCCCACCCCAGGTCGGGAACTTCCAGGCCCTGGAGTTGCGGTTGCCGCAGCGGATCGTCACCGGCATCCCCCTGGTCGAGGCCGAGCGCGTGGCCGAACTGCGCCGGCGGCTGGACTTCGACGCGGTATGGGCCTCGGCCGCGGCGCTGGATTTCGTGATGGCGATGAGCCTGCTCGAGGACACCCAGGTGCTCAGCCCACCCAGCCAATCGCTGATGCTGCGCGCGTGCGGTGAGTATCTGGTCCGCTCGGCCATCAACGCGGTCGGCCCGATCACCTACGACGCCAAGCACATCTTTCGCCGCGCCGCCCGGCTGGTCGCCCAGCCGAACCCTCCGCTGGCGTTGGTCAATGCCGAACAGCTCGTCTTTCTCGACCGATTACCGCTCGATCAGGCCGTGCCCTTCATGCTGGACAATGCCGAGGACCTGCACCGCCGCCTGGCCGGTGATGCCAAGCTGAACCTGATCGTGCAGATGCTGCAGCCGTTCCGGACCAGCTGGGCCTGGACCGAGCGGAGTTTCGCCTGACATGACAGACGATCCGCGCACCCCGGTGGTGGTGGTCGACCGGGTCGGCTGGGCGTTCTACCACGATCTGGACGGGCGTCCGTTCCTGCCGTCGGAGGAGTTCGAGGTCCGGCTGGTCACCGGCCGGGACAAGTTGGCCGAGGCCCACGGTGCGGAACTGTCAGCGGTGGTAGCGGTTCCCCGCGAGGATCACGCGACCTTCGCCGAGGCGGCCCGGCTGCTGTACCGCTCCGGGCGCCGACCGGCCAGCCGGATCGCGGCGGTGACCGAGCGGTACCTGCTGCCGGTGGCCGAACTTCGTGAAGAGCTCGGCCTGCCCGGCATGACCGTCGAACAGACACTACGGTTCCGCGACAAGGTGTCGATGAAGCAACACCTGCAGGGTAAGGGAATTCGGCTACCGGACTTCGCCCCGTACAGCCCCGCGGCCGCGCGCCAGTTGCTGGCCACGCACGCCACGGTGGTGGCCAAACCGCGCCTCGGTGCCGGCGCGGCCGAGGTCAGCGTGCTGCGGACCGAGGCCGACATCGAGGCCTTCGAGCGACTTCGGGCCGGCCGCTTCGACGAGTTCGAGGTGGAGGAGTTCGTTCGCGGCCGGGTGTTCCACGTCGACAGCGTGGTCGACCGGGGCCGCGTCATCGCGGCCATCGCCGGAGATGCGATCGACGACAACCGCAGCTTCGAGACCAACACCCCCTTCCGCGACATCGGTGTGCCGCCAGGCCCGTTGCTCGACGAGCTGCTGGCCTTCAACGCCGCGGTGATCGCCGCCCACCCGGACTTCCTCGGCGTGACCCACCACGAGATCTTCGCCGGCGACGGTCCGGCCTGCTTCTGCGAGATCGCGGCCCGGGCCGGCGGCGGGGGCATCCTGGCCGGCTTCCGCGACCGCACCGGCTGCAACCTCGACGAGGTGGTGCTCAGCTCGCATCTGCGGGGCAGCGTGCCGCAGCAGATCGAGGTCGCCGACCACCTGACCGGCTACTTCGGGTTGTACGCCGGGCCGGGCCGGCTGATCTCGATGCCGCCGATCCCCAATGAAGATTGGGTGATCGAGACCCAGCTCATCGCCAAGCCCGGCGATGAGCTGGCCGCTCCGACCGACTTCGGCGACTCGGTCCTGCTGGTGTCCGTCCGGGGTGACACGGCCGAGCAGGTCCAGCAGCGGATCGACCGGCTGGTCGCACGGATGTCGCCCCAGATCGTGTTGGCCTAGCCCTCTGCACCAGCGCGCTACTGCCCGACCCGGCCGTCGATGCATTCCCGCAGCAGGTCGGCATGTCCGCAATGGCGGGCGTATTCCTCGATCATGTGCACCAGCACCTCGCGCAGCGGCAGGGTGTGACCATCACGCATGGTGCCCAGGGTTTCCAGATCCGTCGCGCCGGCAACGTAATCCTCGGCGAATGCGACCTCCTCGCGCCAGGCCGACCAGGCTTCCTCGACCAGGGTCTGGTCGGCGACGGCGGCTGCGAAATCGTCGTCTCGACGGTCCGGCGTGGAGAAGCGACGCGGTTCGTCCTGCCCGGCCATGACCTGCCGGAACCAGGTCCGCTCGACGTCGGCCAAGTGCCGGACCAGGCCGAGCAGCGACATCGTGGACGGCGGTACCGAACGGCGGGCCAGCTGCTCGGCCGTGAGATCGGCACACTTCAGTTGCAGGGTGAGGCGAAAGTGGTTCAGATACTCCGACAGGATGGTCCGCTCGTCGGTGCCGGGCGTGTCATGCACCCGCGGGTCGTCCTCGGGATCGGTCCACAGGTCGGAGCGGACGGTGGCCTTGGTCCATCGTTCGGGTACGTCGGTCATGCCCGACATCCTCTCCTACCGCTGCCAGCGAATATCAGGCCGCACGAGTGATCAGTTGGCCGACGAATGATCGATGGCAACTGATCACTGGTG
>CAZZZW010000059.1:0-16326 GCA_964658795.1 Phormidium nigroviride PCC 7112 | reverse complement strand
CCGTCGTTGACCAAGCAGTCCCCGGGCGGTCCGTCGCTGAGCAAGCCGACCGCGCAGCAGCCGGCGCCCCCGGTGACCGCGGCCGATGTGGCGGCGAGCGAAGCGATCCAGCCGACCCGCTGGGACAGCGACGCGACCTGATCGTGCGGCTGGACCTAGCGGCCGGCCACCGACAACCCGAGCGAACGACCGACCAGGCTGCGCTGCCGTCCGGCCAGGGTGTCGGCGATGGCGCCGAAGGCCTGCGCGGCCGGTGAGGACGGATCCGACACCACGATCGGGGTGCCGGCATCGCCGCCCTCGCGGATGGCGATCTCGATCGGCACCTGGCCGAGCAGTCCCACCCGGGTCCCGGTCGACTCCGACAGCGAGTCCGCGACTGCCTGGCCACCGCCGGCTCCGAAGAGCTCGAGCCGAGAACCGTCCGGCTGCTCCAGCCAGCTCATGTTCTCGACCACACCCACGATCTGCTGGTGGGTCTGCAATGCGATCGAACCGGCCCGCTCGGCCACCTCGCGCGCGGCCAGCTGCGGGGTGGTGACCACCAGCAACTCGGCCGACGGCACCAACTGGGCCAGTGAGATGGCGATGTCACCGGTGCCCGGCGGCAGGTCCATCAGCAGCACGTCCAGATCGCCCCAGAAGACGTCGGCCAGGAACTGCTGTAATGCCCGGTGCAACATCGGGCCGCGCCACACCACGGCGGTGTTGCCGGGGGTGAACATGCCGATCGAGATCACCTTGACCCCACTCATCGCCTGCGGCGGCATGATCATCTTGTCGACCTGGGTCGGCTTGCCGGTGACGCCCAGCATCCGGGGGACGGAGAAGCCGTAGATGTCGGCGTCGAGCACTCCGACCTGCAGGCCACGCTGGGCCAGGGCCACTGCGAGGTTGACCGTGACCGAGCTCTTGCCGACCCCGCCCTTGCCTGATGCCACCGCGTAGACCCGGGTCCGCGAACCAGGCTGGGCGAACGGGATCTCGTTGACCGGATTGTCGCCGCGCAGCTGGGTGTGCAGCTGCTTGCGCTGCTCGTCGGACATCACGCCGAGTTCGAGCTGGACGTCGGTGACACCGGCCACGGCGGCCACGGCCGCGGTCACGTCGGTGGTGAGCTTCTCGCGCATCGGGCAGCCGGCCACGGTCAGCAGCACCCGTACCTGGGCCACGCCGGTCTCGGACACGGCGAGCGAGTCGAGCATGCCCAGTTCGGTGATCGGGCGGCGGATCTCGGGGTCTTCCACCCGGCTCAGAGCGCTACGTACGGCCTGGGTCAGTTCTTCGGTTGCGTTCGATGCCACTGATCGATCGTACGGGTGTCGGCGGGCACGCCTACGATATGCGGTGATGACGGGGATCACGGAAACTTCGAGGCCGGCCGACCGCACCCTGCGGCCGGGCGACTGGCGGCTGACCGCCTGGCGGAACTTCCTGCGCACGCACAGCCACCTGATGCGACTGCTCGAGGCGGACCTGCAGACCCAGCACAAGATCCCGCTCGGCAGTTACGACGTCCTGGTGCAACTGGCCGAGGCCCCGAACCACCGGCTGCGGATGTCCGACCTGGCCCAGGCCGTGCTGCTGTCTCGCAGCGGGTTGAGCCGGCTGGTGGACCGGCTGCAGAAGGACGGCCTGGTCCAGCGGGAGCCCGATCCGATGGATGCCCGCGGTCTGTACACGGTGCTGACGGAGAAGGGCCGGGCCACGTTGCGGGATGCCTCGGTCGTCCACCTCGGCGGGGTGTCCCGGTTGGTGCTGGATCGACTGTCCGACGACGAGCTCGGGCAGCTGTCCGAGTTGATGACCAAGCTCGACCCGACGCCGGCGGAGAACGATTCCGATGCCCGGTGCGGGCTTGACTGATCGGACGTCGGAGGAACCACAGCCCGAGGATCGCCGCAAGGTCGTGCGTGACTCGGCCGGTGTCGGCGTGGCCGTCGGCGTCTACGGCATCGCCTTCGGCGCGGCCTCGGTGGCGGCCGGTTTCACGCCGGCCCAGACGTCGGTGTCCTCGCTGCTGACCTTCACCGGCGGCAGTCAGTTCGCCATCGCCGGCGTGCTGGCCGGCGGTGGCTCGGCCCTGGCCGCGCTGGGCAGCGGCTACCTGCTCGGATCGCGCAACACCCTCTACGCCTTGCGGCTGTCGAACCTGCTGCAGGTGCGCGGCTGGCGGCGGCTGCTGGCGGCCCAGTTCACCATTGACGAGTCGACCGCGATGGCCCTGTCCCAACGGCAACCGGCGCTGTCCCGGGTGGCGTTCTGGTGGACGGCCAGCAGCATCTACCTGTTGTGGAACCTGTCCACGTTGGCCGGTGCGATCGGCGCGTCCGCATTAGGCGATCCCCGACAATTCGGACTCGACGCCGCAGTGCCGGCTGCATTTCTCGCATTGTTGATACCGCAATTAAAGGTACGAGAAACTGATCAATTCAATTCGTCGCCGGCCCCGAATTCGACGGTTATCGGTGGGCGTCGTCGTCTGACGCAGCTGTGGTGGCCTGTCGGACAGTCCATCCCGATCGCGGTGGTGGCTGCGCTGATCGCCGCAGTACTCATCCCGATCACACCGCCGGGCGTTCCGGTCCTGTCTGCAGGCGGGGCCCTCGTGCTACTGCTGGTCGGCCGATCGCGCGTCTCGCGTGGTGCGCCGTGAACTCCTGGACGGTGGTGCTGGTCGGCAGCGTCGGTTGTTACGCGCTGAAGTTGGCTGGATACGCTTTGCCGCAACGGTGGTTCTCCTCGCCGGCGCTGCGTCGGGTCATCGGCATCCTGCCGATCGCGCTGCTGGCCGGGCTGATCGTGGTCGAGACGATCGCCGACGGCAGTCACTACGACATCGACTGGCCACGGCTGGCCGGCCTCGGTGCCGGGGCGGTGGCGCTGGCCCGCAAGGCACCGTTCCTCGTCGTGGTGGTGGCCGCGGCGGTCACGGCCGCCTTGCTGCGTGCAGTCTGACTGCGCCGTCAGACGCAAGCCGGAGTGCGCCGGATTAGGCAAACGTTCAAGGAAACCGACTGAATACCCCACACTTTGACGTCAAATTACGACCACATCTGGACTCCGGAGCAAATGTCGGACATAGTGTGCGCGTACCAAGTTCGAAGCAATCGGGGAGAACGAACCGTTCAGGCGGTCTGACCATGCCGCCGCACGCCGCGACAGCCGTATATCTGCAAACCGCAGCAGGGTGACGGCTGCCTTCTTCCCGTTGGCTCGGCCCGGCACCGCAACCTCACGGTGTCCGCACGAGAGCAGGGGAGCAGCATGCGCACGTTCAACCCGGGCACGACCGATTTCGGGCAGGTCGGTCCGATCACGGTGGCTCGCTGGGAACAGCACTATCCGATCGGCGACGGCGAGATGCCGTTCGGCGCCATGTGGTACTCGGTGCCGACCGGTGGCTCGAGCGTGCGGGACCAGCACCCGGAACCCGAACTGTCGATCGTCATGACCGGGGTGGCGCATGTCGAGGCCGGCGGTGAGATCACCGAGGTGCCGGCCGGGCAGGCTTTCCTGCTCGACAGCGAAGAGGCCCACATCATCCACAACCGCACCGACGACCAGCCGCTGATGATCTTCAGCGCCTACTGGATGCCGCTGGACGGCGACGCCGTGGCCACTGCGGACTTGGTGGAGACCGCCGGTGTCTGAGCTGACCGACATCTATCTGAACTCCCCGCCCACCACCAACGGACCGTTGCACATCGGGCACCTGTCCGGGCCCTACGTCGCAACCGACGTGGTGTCGCGGGCGGCGCGGGCCCGGGGTGAGAAGACCATCACCGTCGGGGGTATCGACGTCCACCCGAACTGGGTGCTGGCCCGGGCCGAGAACGACGGCATCGAGGCCGGCAAGCTGATCGAGGACTTCCAGGTCCGGATCGACGAGGCCCTGGAACTGGCCCGGGTCGAATGCGAGCTCTATCTCGATGCCCGGCAGCCTGCGCACCAGCAGGCGGTGGCCGAACTGGCTGCGCACCTGGCCGACACGGTCGCGCACTGGCAGGAAGCCACGTTGTACAAGTGCGCCGACTGCGCCCGGACACTGCACAACGCCTACCTGATCGGAACCTGCTCGCGCTGTGGCAACGGCTCCAACGGCGGCACCTGCGAAGGCTGCGGGGGGTACGCCTCCTCGGCCGACCTGATCGACATGAAGTGCAACCGCTGCGGCGGCGCTCCGGTGCCGTTCACCGCGCGGATCCCGGTGCTGCGGCTGGCCGACTTCCACACCCAGCTGGAGCAGACCTGGATGCGGGCCGATCTGCCGCCCCGGATCCGGGACCTGATCGCCGGCTACCTGGTCGACGGACTGCCCGAGATCCCGCTCGGCTACCCGACCGACTGGGGCGTGCCCGGCCTCGGGTCGATGGACGGCCTCCGGCTCGACGTCAACATCGAATTGGGCCTGAGCACCTACCACCTCAGTGCCACCGGGCTGGACCCGGACGCGCGCACCGTGGCCGAGCAGCAGGCGGCCTGGCTAGGTGTGGGCAAGGAGTGGTGGTTCCACGGCATCGACAACGGCTTCTACTTCGGCCTGCTCTGGCCGGCTCTGTACGCCGCGCTCGGGGTGCGTCCGGACCAGATCGGCGGCACCGTCGGCAACGAGTTCTACACCCTGGACGGACTGAAGTTCTCGACCAGCCGCAACCACGCCATCTGGGCCGACGACCTGCTGGCCACCGAGGACGCCGGGCTGGTCCGGCTGTACCTGTGCTGGGATCGTCCCGACCGGTACGGCAGTGACTTCACCCGGGCCCGGTTCGAAGCGTTCCGGGACGAGTTCGGCCCGATCCTCCGCGGGGAGCAGCCCGCTCCGGTGCTGGCCACCGCGCTGGCCCAAGCCGACCTGCAGCGGGGCCTGGACGCGCTCACGGCGCGGGCGTACAACAGCCCGCTCGCCGTCCGGTGCCTGATCGAGACGGCCGGCAACCGGGAGCTGCCGGAGTGGCAGCAGCTGCACGGGGTGTTGACCGGGACCGCCTACGGGGTGCACGGCTAGCCATGCAGGTCTGTGTTGTCGGAGGAGGCCTGGCCGGTTCGCTCCTGGCCTGGCGGCTGGTGCAGCGTGGGGCGTCGGTGTCGCTGGTGCCGGGCTGGTCCGGGATCGCGCCGACGGATGCCACCGCGGTGTCCGGCGGCTCGGTGCGGGCCTACGAGGTCGACCCGGCCCAGCGTGGTTTGGCCATAGCAGCTATGGCGGAACTCGTCTCGGATCCGCGGTTGCTCCAGTGGGCGTCCTATGTCGAGTGCGGATCGGTGTACCTGCCGCAGCGGGTGGACGGGCTGTCGGTGGCCGACATCGACGCCGTGCTGCCCGGCTCGGCCTCGATCGTCGATGCGGCCGAGTTGCGGGCCGCCGGCTGGGCCGATCTCGACGATGCGGTGCTGGGCGTGCACGAACGGACGGCCGGTTATGTCTCCCCGTCCGGGCTGCGATCCAACGTGCTGGCCGACCTGGCCCAACGGCGCAATCTCCGACTGGAACGGGGCTTCGTCGACCGGGTCGGTAGCGGCCGGGTCCGCCTGGACGGCCGGTCGTGTGAGTTCGACGTGGTCGTGCTCGCCGCCGGGGCCTGGACCCCCGGCCTGCTCGGCGCGTCCGGCTTCGACCCATCCGGCCTGACCACCAAGGGCATCCAGTACACCCTGCACACGGCCACCGGGGGTCCGCGAACCGCGTTTGTGGACGACCGCACGGACCTCTTCGGCCGGCCGACCCCGGATGGCCTGCTGCTCGGGTTACCGACCGAGGCCTGGGGGATCGGGCCGTCCGTGCCGGCGCCGGACGAGGCCTTGGCCCAGCGCGCCGCCGCCCTGGCCGAGCGCCGGTTCCCGGGCCTGCAACTGCATTCGGCCTCGAGGCCGGCCACCGCGGTCGACTGTTACGCCCCCGATCACCTGCTGTCGCTGCGCCCGGTGACCGACCGGCTGTTCACCTTCAGCGGCGGTTCCGGCGGCTCGGTGAAGACGGCCCTGGCCGCCAGCGACCGGGCCGCCGGCCTGCTGTCGGCACCGGTTCTGTCAGACCCTCCTGCAACCCTGCAGCAACCCGAATTCGAACGGAGCACCCTATGACCGCCACCGACACGGCTGGCGCACCGACTGCCGAGGCGCCGTACTACTTCGCCGTCGGCGTCGGCGCCGGACCGGCGAACCTGAGTCTGGCGGCGCTGTTCCAGAACACCACCGACGACAAGATCGCCTTGTTCGACAAGGCCAATTCCTCGGCCTGGCACTCTTCGCTGCTGCACCCAGGGGTGCGGATGCAAACGTCCTGGATGAAGGACCTGGTCTCGATCGTCGACCCGACGCACCGGCTCAGCTTCCTCAACTACCTGGTCACCGAGGGCCGGTTGTTCGCGATGTTGAACTCGCAGTTCGAGGTCATCCCGCGCAAGGAATACATGAACTACCTGACCTGGTGCGCCGACCGGATCGAGAACATCACTTTCGACACCCCGATCGACGAGGTCACCTTCGTCGACGGCGAGGGGTTCTATTCGATGTCACAAGGTGCAGCGGTGGCCCGCTCCGAGCACCTGGTGCTCGGCGTCGGCACCCGGGCGACCATCCCGGCCGGCTTCGCCGGGCTGCCCGAAAGCCAGGTCTTCATTGCCGACCACGTCGGACTGCACCTGGCCGAGATGTCGGCCGACCTGTCCGCTCCGGTGGCCGTGATCGGTGGTGGCCAGACCGGCATCGAGGCGGTGTTGCGGCTGCTGCGGGCCGGTTTCACCAACATCAAGTGGCTGGGCCGGCGGCAGTGGTTCCAGACCATCGACGACACCCCGGCGGCCAACGAGTTCTACCGGCCGGCTCACCAGCAGTTCTTGCAAGGCCTGACCCGGCCGACCCGGCGGCGGCTGATCGCCGAGCAGGTCCGGACCGGTGACGCCATGACACCGGGTGCGCTCAAGGCGCTGTACCAGGCCAACTACGACGGCATGCTGGATCTCGGTCACTTCCCGATCACCATGCTGCCCGGCCGCGACGTGACCGAGGCCGAGGTGGCCGGCGAGCAGATCATGCTCAAGGCGACGACGCCCGAGACCGTCGAGGAACACCTCGTCAATCACGCGGTGATCGCGGTCGGCCGGCAGATCGCACCGGTGCCGTTCTCGGCCGAGCTCCGGGAACGGATCGATGTCGACGAGGACGGCGAGATGATCGTCGAGTCCGACTACTCGGTTCGCTGGAAGGGCATGAACGGCAGCAAGATCTTCGCGCTCAACCGGTCCCGGTTCAGCCACGGCATCCCGGACGCCAACCTGAGCCTGTTGCCGGTACGCGCCGCGCTGGTCCTCAACTCCATGCTCGGCCGTGAGGCTTTCGCCGTGCGCGACGAGCTGTGCCCGGTGCAGTGGAGCTGATGATGAGCGAATCACCTTTCTACGACGGAATATTCTTCGGCGCTCCGGAGAATCCGCACGAGCACGCGATCGGCCGTTACCACCAGGATGGCGATCTGATCACCGTCGAGATCAGCGGCGGTCCGGTCCGGTCCGGCCGGTTGATCGGCAGCGTGGCCGCCGACGGCACCATCACCGCGGCCTACGCGCAGTTGATGGTCGACGGTGAGGCGGTGGCCGGCACCGTGATCAGCACGCCGGCCATCCTGCCCGACGGCCGGATCATGCTCACCGAGAACTGGCGGCGGATGGACGGCTCGTCCGGCGTCTCCACCATCGTCTCGCTGGCCACCCCGACCAGCGCGGTCGATCCCGACCTGACCGAGCTCGATATGAGGAGCGCGACCATGACCATCCCCGACGCCGACCGTCCGCACCTGCTGCTGATCTCCACCGGGGACCGGTTGTTCCGCGAGTACCTGCTGGCCCCGCTGGCCGAGCATTACCGGATTCACCTTTTCCTGGCGGCCGATCCGACCTGGGAGACGCAGTACATCGACGGGGTCACCGTGCTGGCCGACACCCTGGACGCCGAGGCGATGATCGCGGCCGCAGCCGAGCTGAACCAGCGCAACCACATCGACGGCGTGCTCTGCTGGGACGAGGCGCGGATCCACGCCGCGGCCAAGGTGGCCCGCTCGCTCGGTCTGCCCGGCGGCGACCCGGACGCCGTGCTGCGGTGCCGGGACAAGCACCTGACCCGTGAGCTGGCCGCTGCCGCCGGGGTGCCCCAGCCGCGCTCGGTGCTGGTCGGCTCCGCCGACGAAGCCGCGGCGACCGCCGCCGAGATCGGCTACCCGGTGGTGCTCAAGCCACGCGGGGTCGCCGCCAGCCTCGGCGTGGTCCTGGCCGCGAACGAGGCCGAGGTCCGTGAGCACTTCGCCTTCGCCCGGGACACCACCGCGCCCGGGGCGATCGTGGGCGATGAGATCGTGTTGATCGAGGAATACGCCGACGGCCCCGAGATCAGCGTCGACTGCGCGGTGTTCCAGGGCGAGGTGTTGCCGATCTGCCTGGCCCACAAGGAGGTCGGCTACCCGCCGTACTTCGAGGAGGTCGGCCACCTGGTCGACGGGGCCGAGCCGATGCTGGCCGACCCGGAGTTCCTCGAGATCCTCGGCAAGGCCCACCAGGCGCTCGGGTTCACCGACGGTTTCACCCACACCGAGTTCCGGCTCACCTCCTCCGGCCCGAAGCTGATCGAGGTCAACGCCCGCCTCGGTGGCGACCTGATCCCGTACCTGGGCTGGCGCGCCACCGGTATCGATCCGGCGCTGGCCGCGGCGGCCGTCGCGGTCGGCCGGCGCCCGGCGGTCACCCCGGACCGCAAGATGTTCGGCGCGGTCCGGTTCTGCTACGTCCCGCACGAGATGACGATCGGCACCATCGGCTTCGAGGGCACCCAGATGCCGGCCGGTGTCGATCTGGCCGTGGTCCGCGCGGTGCCGGGGCAGCACCAGTTCCCGCCGCCGCAGGGCTCCACCTTCGGCCGGATCGCCTACATCACCGCCATCGCCGACACCGAGCTCGATGCCCGTTCGGTGATCGCCGCCGCCGAGTCGGCGGTGGTCGTCACCGAGGCCACCCCGGTGGATGTCGCCCTGGCCGGCGAGCCGCTGTCGTGAGCTCCGAGCAGGGCAGTACCACCGGCGACGGCATCTGGGCGACCTGGAAAGCCGCCCCGACCGCGGCCCGGGCGTTGCTGCTCGGTGTGTTCATCAACCGTCTCGGCGGGTTCTTCCAGACCTTCCTGGTGCTGTTCCTGACCCACAAATCCTTCAGCTCCTGGCAGGCCGGCTTCGCGCTGACCATCTACGGCGCCGGTTCGCTGATCGGCGTGTTGGCCGGCGGCGCGCTGTCGGACCGGCTCGGTGCGCGGCTGGCCACCATCGTGTCGATGCTGGGCACGGCGGTGCTGCTGTTGGCCATCCTCTACGTCGGTCCGTACTGGGCCGTGCTGCTCGCAGTTGCCTTGTGCGGGCTGGTCAATCAGCTCTGCCGCCCGGCCGCGGCGACCCTGTTGTCCGAGGTCACCAGCCAGGACCGCCAGGTGATGATGTTCGCCCTGTACCGGTGGGCGCTGAACCTGGGCACGACCGCCGCGCCGTTGCTGGCCTACCTGTTCATCTCGATCTCCTACGACGTCCTGTTCTGGGCCGAGGCGGTCGCGGCGGTGCTGTACGCCGGCATCGCCGCGGTCTGGTTGCCGCGCCGCAAGCCGCGCGAGGAGGTCGCGGCCGGTCTCAAGGCCAAGGCGGCCAGCGGCTACGGCGTGCTGCTGCGCGATCGCCGATACCTGCTCTACCTACTGGCGATGCTGGTCAACTCGACCGTCTACATCCAGTACATCTCGACGCTGCCGCTGACCATGAAGGACGCCGGGCTGGCCACCATCTGGTACTCGGCCGTGGTCGCGCTGAACGGCTTCCTGGTCATCACTTGCGAGCTGCTGGTGACCAAGGTGATCCAGCGCTGGCCGATCAAGGTCACCATGGCCACCGGATTCGCCTTGCTGGGCGGGGGATTGTCGCTGTACGCCCTGCCCTGGGGGGTGGCCATCTTCTTCATCGGCTGCCTGATCTGGACCATGGCCGAGATGGTCGGCGGACCCACCATGTTCGACTACCCGGGCATTGCCGCGCCGGCCGAACTGCGCGGGCGCTACATCGCCTCGATGCAGTTGATGTTCAACCTCGGTGGCGCGGTCGGCCCTGGCCTCGGGGTGTTCCTGTATGACGCGATCGGGCTGAACGTCTGGTGGTGCTGCGGTCTGGCCAGTGCGGTCGCCCTGGTGCTGGCGGTCAGCAGCATGGTCAAGCCGACCGAGGCCGCCGACGCCGATGCGCCGGCCGCGCTCGCGGGCCCGGACGCGCTGCTCGGCGAGGCCGCGGCCGCGGAACTGGCCGTCACCGACGAGGCATCGCAACCCGTCGCCGCCGCCACTTCATCCGATATCGACAAGGCGATCTCGATCGACGCCAACACCGGTTACCCAGCAAGCTCAGAGAGTAGGTAGTTGCATGACCCGCTACGCCATCATCGTCGACCCGTTGTCGACCGGACGCGAGTACGCCGGGGCGTTCCGCGACGAGGGCGTGATCCCGATCGCGGTGCTGTCCACCGCCAAGCCGGTGAAGGTGCTGCTCGACAGCTGGCATCCGGAGAACTTCGACCAGGTGCATTACTACACCGATGACTACAGCGACGAGAGCGTTGCCGCGCTGGCCGAGACGCTGCGCCAGTACGACCCGCTGTGCATCATCGTCGGGGCCGAGACCGGGGTCCGGCTCTACGAACGGCTGGTCGTCCTGCTGGCCCCCGGCAGTGGCAACGTGCCCGAGCTGTCCGACGCCCGGCGGGACAAGTGGGAGATGGCCAAGGCGGCCAAGGCGGCCGGGGTGCCGATCATCGAGCAGCTGTTCTCGGCCGACGCCGACGAGATCGCCCGATGGATCACCGACAATCACCTTGAGAACACCGACCTGGTGGTCAAGCCTCCGAACAGCGGTGGCACCGACGACGTGCACATCGTGCCGGCCGGAACCGACGAGTGGCGGCCGCTGCTGGCCCGGATGACCAACGACGTCAACCACCTGGGCATGGTCAACGGCGGCATCCTGATCCAGGAGTTCGCCGCCGGCGACGAGTTCCTGGTCGACTCCTACTCCGTGGACGGCCAGCACGGACTGGTCGATGTCTGCCGCTACACCAAGCTGCGCAAGGGTGACCGGATCGGCATCTACGACCGGGTCGACTTCCTCACTCCGGATCACCCGGAGACCGTGGAGGTATGGGCCTACACGCTGCAGATCCTGGACGCCCTCGGCTTCCGGAACGGCTGCGGGCACGCCGAGATCATGCTGACCCCGAATGGCCCGCGGCTGATCGAGATCGCCGAACGGCCGGCCGGTGGCGGGCACCAGGTGATCAGCAAGATGGCGACCGGTTCCAACCACATCCTGCGCACGGTCCGGCACCGGGTGCACGGGGAGTACCTGCCGTCCTACGAACTCCTGCAGCACCTGTGCGGGGTGTTCGTCTCGGCGCCGTACGCGGGCATCTGGCGCAACGCCGAGATCTTCGACGAACTCGAGCAACTGCCCACCTACGCCGACAAGAACTTCCCGAAGGGGACGGGGGATTGGGTCGAGTCGACCGATGACCTGTCCAGCTTCCTGGCCTGGGTGACCCTGGTCGCGCCGGACGAGGAATCGATCAACGTCGACTACCGACGGGTCAAGGAATTGGAGAAGCAGATCGTGATCGATGCCTGTGACGAGCCGACTGCCGCGGCCATGACGGCCGAGGTGTCGGCATGACCCGGAGCGAGGCGGAGGCGGCGATGAGCGCGCAGACAAAGCACGCGCACGGTCTGGTCCCCGGCAAGACCTACAGCGAACTGACCCAGCGCTACCTGGACGCGTGGGCCGCTCAGCACGAGCTCACCGTCGAGCAGTTGCGGGCCGACACCTACGACCGGATCGCCGACACGATCTTCCAGGGCCGCACGATGAGTCGGCCGACCTTCCTGGAGAAGGCTGAGGTCGATCAACTGGCCACCGACCTGGAGACCCTGTACCGGTTGGTGACCAGCCTGCCGGACAAGCTCTACGGCGGTGACCTGGGCGCGTTCGCCGCCTCGACCGGCATCACCCCGGAGCAGGTCCAGGCCGTGCTGCGAGGCCGGGGGAGCGCGCCGAGCCGGCTGGCCCGCGCCGATATCTACCGGGACGACAAGGGTTTTCGGGTCATGGAGCTCAACATGTCCTCGGCCCTGGGCGGCGTGGACAACATGGAGCTCAACCGGGCCATGCTGACCGAGCCGTTCATCGCCGACTTCGTCGAGCAGAACAAGCTCGGCTACGTCGACACGCTGCGTGAGGTCGTGGAGACGATCTTCGCCGAGTGCAACATCGAGCCCGGCAGTCGCCCGACGATGGCCGTTGTCGACTGGCCGGCCAGCTTCGAGACCCTGGAGCAGCAGCTGCGTCAGAACGCCGAGGTGTTCGGCACCCTGGGCATCGACGCTTTGCCTTGTCACATCGGGCAATTGCGGCTCGAGGACGATTCCATCTGGCTCGGCGACCGGCAGATCGACGTCATCTACCGGGTGTTCCTGATGGAGGATCTGCTCGACCCGGCCGGCCCAGCCCTCATCGAGCCGGTATTGCGCGCGGCCGAACGGGGCAACGTCTCGATCTTCTCCCCGATGGACGCCGAGTTGTACAGCGGCAAGGGTGCGCTCGCGCTGCTGTCCGACGAGGCCAACCGGCACCTGTTCAGCGCCGAGGAGCTGGCCAGTATCGACCGGTGCCTGCCCTGGACCCGGATGGTCCGCTCGGGCCCGGTCACGGTCGAGGGCGGTGGCCGGCCGCTGCTGGAGGACTACGCCGTTGCCGAACAGCAGGAGCTGATTCTCAAGCCGGTGCTGTTGCACGGCGGCATGGGTGTCATCCCGGGCTGGCAGACCGACGCCGACAAGTGGCGCGGTCTGGTCGCCGATGCGATGGACGGCGACTTCGTGCTGCAGCGACGGATCCGGCCCTACACCGAGCCGTTCCCGAAGGCCGACGGCCCCGGGTTCGAGGACTGGGTGGTGTTGTGGGGTGCGTTCCTGGGCGCGCGCGGTTACGCCGGCATGTTGGTCCGTGGCACCGAGAAGGCCGAGGCTGGTGTGCTGAACATGGCTACCGGAGCCATGGGCGGCTGCTGCTTCCACGAGCTCGGCTGACGCCGCAGCACCAGGTCCGAACCGCGGAAACCCAAAGAAGGATGCTGCGTCCGAGCCTTTCGTATCCGGACCGGTTGCCATAGCAGCCGGTCGGTAGACCGAATCCGTGGCCGGCGGGTCGGCCAGGTCCCGGCCGTCCCTGTTTCGCCGACGGCGGACGCGCCCATACTGGAGGCATGAGCGAATCGACGACAGCCTCTGCAGACATCGGCGTGACCGGCCTGGCCGTGATGGGCCGCAACCTGGCCCGCAACCTGGCGCGGAACGGCTTCACCGTCGCCTTGCACAACCGGACCCACGCCCGCACCGAGTCCCTGATCAAGGAGCACGGCGATGAGGGCAGCTTCGTGCCCAACGAGGAACTGGCCGACTTCGTCGCATCGTTGAAGCAGCCCCGCGCGATCATCATCATGGTCAAGGCCGGCGAGGCCACCGACGCCGTCATCGATGAGCTCACCCCGCTGCTGGACGAGGGCGACATCATCATCGACTGCGGCAACGCCCACTATGCCGACACCCGGCGCCGGGAACACCAGCTGGCCGAGAAGAACCTGCACTTCGTCGGCTCCGGCGTCTCCGGCGGCGAGGAGGGCGCGCTGAACGGTCCGTCGATCATGCCCGGCGGCTCCAAGGAGTCCTACGAACGCCTCGGCCCGATGTTCGAGAAGATCGCCGCCCAGGTCGATGGCACCCCGTGCTGCGTCCACATCGGACCGGACGGCGCCGGCCACTTCGTGAAGATGGTGCACAACGGCATCGAGTACGCCGACATGCAGCTCATCGCCGAGGCCTACGACCTGCTGCGTAGCGGACTGAACGCCGAGCCGGCCGAGCTGGCCGAGATCTTCCGGCAGTGGAACGACGGCGACCTGGAGTCGTTCCTGATCGAGATCACCGTTGACGTACTGGCCCAAACCGATGCCAAGACCGGTAAGCCGTTTCTCGACGTGGTGTCCGACCAGGCCGAGCAGAAGGGCACCGGACGCTGGACCGTGCAGAGCGCGCTCGACCTCGGCATCCCGATCACCGGGATCGCCGAAGCCACCTTCGCCCGCTCGTTGTCCGGTCACGCCGAGCAGCGGGGCCCGGCCCAGCAGGCCTACTCCGACCAGGCCCTGGGCCTGACCGCCGGCACCGGTTTCGCCGATGACTTTCCCGGTGGCCGGGACGCCTTCATCGATGCCGTGCGCAAGGCGCTGTACGCCTCGAAGGTGGTGGCCTACGCCCAGGGCTTCGACCACATCGTGGCCGGATCGGCCGAGTACGACTGGGACATCGACCGCGGTGCCATGGCCACGATCTGGCGCGGGGGTTGCATCATCCGGGCGCGGTTCCTGAACCGGATCACCGAGGCCTACGAGCAGGATCCCGAGCTGGCCAGCCTGCTGCTCGCCCCGTACTTCGTCGAGGTGGTCTCCGACGGGGTGCCCGACTGGCGCCAGGTGGTCGCCACCGCCGCCGCGGCCGGCATCCCGACGCCGGCCTTCTCCTCCTCGCTGGCCTACTTCGACGGACTGCGCCGGCCACGGCTGCCGGCCTCCCTGATCCAGGGCTTGCGTGACAATTTCGGTGCCCACACCTATCGCCGGGTCGATTCCGAGGGCAGCTTCCACACGCTGTGGGCCGGCGACAAGTCCGAGCAGCCGGCCTAGCTCAAACCTGCTTCCCATTGTGGAGCGTTTGCCTTCCCCAGGGGGTCAAACTCTCCACAATGGGATCCGGCCATAGGGCACAATCGGTGCCACTATGCCCCCATTCCGCCGACCCGGCCTGGACCGGCCGTTCTGGCTGCTGTGGTGGGCGACGACCGCCTCGAGTCTGGGCGACGGCATCCGCTGGGTCGCGTTTCCCCTGATCGCGGCGAGTATCTCGCGCGATCCCGGGGCGGTGGCGCTGGTATCGGCGGCCGGTCTGCTGCCGTGGCCGTTGTTCGGCCTGGTCGGCGGTGCCGTGGTCGACCGGACCGATCGACGGCGGCTGATGTGGCGCACCGACGTATTTCGGGCCGTGCTGGTCGGGGCATTCGCCGCGCTCGTGGCCGCCGGGGACAGCACCATCGCCGCCCTGGCCGCCACGTCCTTCCTGCTCGGCGTGGCCGAGACGTTCTTCGACAATGCCGCGTCGGCGATCGTGCCGCAGGTGGTCGACGACGCGCAGATCGAGACGGCCAACTCCTGGATCATGTCGACCCAGACGGTGATGCTCAGCCTGGTCGGCGCGCCGATCGGCGGCGCCCTGTTCGCCCTGGCCCGCAGCGTGCCACCGGCCTTCGACGCCGCGAGTTTCGCCCTGTCCGCGCTGCTCATTCTCAACGTCCGGGGCCGGTTCCGGGTCCGGGCGGCCGGGGCCGAACCGACCACCATCCGCGCCGACATCATGGTCGGCCTGCGCTGGCTGATGCACCACCGGCTGATGCGTACCCTGGCCCTGCTGCTCGGCGTGCTGAACGGTACCTTCGGCGCGGCTGATGCGATACTTGTCCTGTATTCATTGGAGATTCTGCATCTGAGTAACCTCGGCTACGGCATCCTGCTGGCCCTGCTGGCGATCGGCGGACTGGTCGGCAGCGTCATGGCCGGCCCGATCAACCGCCGGTTCGGCCTGACCGTCGTGGTCGGCGGTACCGCCGGCATCCAGGGCGTACTGCTGCTGGTGGTCGGGCTGACGTCCAGCGTCCTCGTCACCGGCGCGGCGCTGACCATCCTCGGCGCCACCACCATGGTCTGGAACGTCGTCACCGTCTCGCTGCGGCAGCGGATCGTGCCGTCGGCCCTGCTCGGCCGCGTGACCAGCAGCTACCGGGTGATCGGACTCGGCGCGATGCCAATCGGCGCCGCCGCGGCCGGCCTGCTGGCCAAGGCCTTCACCCTGCACACGCCCTACCTGGTCGGCGGGGCGACCGTGCTCGCGGCGACCGCGGTCTGCCTACCGTTCCTTGCCGAGAAACAGGTTGCGGAATCGGCCTGAACCTCAGTTCTCGGAACGGTCGGCGCGATCGAGCCGGGCCAGCTCCGAGCGCAGGTAGTCACGGGTGACCACATCGCCCAGCGCGATCCGGATCGAGGCGATCTCGCGGGCCAGGTACTCGGCATCGGCGATCGCGCGTTCGTCGCGGGTCCGGTCCTGGTCGGCCTGGATGGTGCCGGCAAGGATGTCGGACGCGGTCTTGGCATTGTC
>CAZZZW010000058.1:0-16370 GCA_964658795.1 Phormidium nigroviride PCC 7112 | reverse complement strand
AGTCGTCCTCGTCCATCAGCTTCTTGAACGCGTCCCGGGCGTTGAACTGCTTGCCGTTGAACTGGGCCGGGTTCAGCCGCTGCAGGTCCTCATCACCGAGCAGCGCGTTCTTCAGCGCCGTGCGCGGATTCAGCGACGCCAGGTCGAAGTCGGCGAAGCCCGGGCCGAGTTCGTCGTTCAACTGGGTCCGGGCTCCCTGGGCCAGATCGCGCAGCGTGCGCAGCATCCGCGCCGCATCCTTGGCCAGCTGAGGCAGCCGGTCCGGTCCGAACACGATCAGCGCGACCGCAGCCAGGACCAGCATCTCCATGGGACCGATGTTGAACACGAAGCCAGCCTATGCCTGAATCGAGCTCGGGTTGGAAGAAGTCACGATGAACAGGTCAGGATGAGCCGAGCGTGACCTGGGCGGTCCGGCGTTGTCCGGCCCGGATGTAATGCACGGTCACCCGCTGTCCCGGTGCGGCCTCGGACACCGACACGGTCAGCGAATCACCCGAGGTGATCAAGTCCTTGTCGAACAGCGTGACCACATCACCCTCCTTCAGACCGGCCTTGTCGGCCGGGCCGCCGGGTACCACCTGGACCAGGTAGGCACCGTCGGTACTGCCATCGCTGACGCTGCGGCTGCTGGCGCCGAGGTCGGCATGCACGACTTTGCCGGTGTTGATCAGCTCGTTGGCGATCTTGCGGGCGATGTTCATCGGGATCGCGAAGCCCAGCCCGATGTTGCCGGACTGGCCACCCGAGGCCGACTGTCCGAGCGAGGCGATCGCGGTGTTGATGCCGATGACGCTGCCATCGGCGGCCACCAGCGCGCCGCCGGAGTTGCCGGGGTTGATGGCGGCGTCGGTCTGGATCGCATCGATCACCGCGTCCGGCTCGCCGTTCTCACCGGGCAGTCGCAGCGGCTCGCGCAGGTTGGACACGATGCCCGAGGTGACGGTGCCGCGCAGGCCGAGCGGGTTGCCGATCGCCACCACCGGATCACCGATGGCCAGGGTCGAGGAGTCCCCCAGCGAGGCGACGGTCAGGTTGGTCTTGTCGACCTTGATCACGGCCAGGTCATTGCGCGGGTCGGTACCGACGACGGAACCGGTCGCCGAGGATTGATCGGAGAAGACAACGCGAATCGTGAACTTGGCCCCGAAGTTGACCACGTGATTGTTGGTGAGGATGTAGCCGCCCTTGTCGATGACCACGCCGGATCCGGCACCGGCTGCGTCAGCGGACCGGACATCGATCGCGACCACGGCCGGACTCACCCGCTTGGCGATATCGGCGATCGAACCGGGTGGCCGGTTGGCCGGCGTCCCGGTCTGGGCCAGTTTCACGTCCGGGTTGGTCAGGACCCGGTGAGCCCGTTCGGACAATAAATAGCCGACGCCACCGCCGAGCGCGCCGGCCACCACGGCCGCGACCAGCACGATGGCCAGCGTGGACAGCCCGAACCGGGCTCGGCGGAAACCGCGCCGGCCGTTGGCTGCGGGCTCGTCCTCGTCGTCGTCGAGTTCGATCGGATCGGCCATGCCGATCACCTCGTCGTCGGCGAACACCGGCGGTCCACCGAGCCAGTACGGCGACTGACCGTCACGCCAGGGATCCTTGTCGGCGTTCTCCTTCCACCAGGGCGAACCCGGCCCGGGCAACTCGGGCTGCAGCCGGTCGCCGGCGGCCGGTTCGAACGGAGCGCCCGAACCACCGAAGGCCTCCTTGACGAACTGGGGCACCGGTTGCCCGACTGGTTGCGAGCGCGGTGGCAGCCGGTCGCCCGGGGCCGGCTCGAAGGCAGCGTCGCCGGTCGATCGGTAGGCGGCCTCGTCGGCCGGCGATACCGGACGTTGCTGCGGCCGGAACTCGGCCGGCGGTTGGTCGCGTGCGCTGAACGAGCCGTCGGCGTCGTCAGGACGGGAGAACGGCGACTCGTCGCTCACTCAGGCCTCCGGGTGGTTCCTCGGTCGTGCGGGCTCGTGATTCGAGTCTGCCGGACCCACCTGTGGCTCACCAGTTCGCCCCGGTTCAGCGCCCGATCGGACGCACGGTACGGACGACCTGCCTGGGACGGCGCGGGCTAGGGCCGCTGGCCCGGCCGCTCGGTGGCCAGCACCCGATGGGCCGGTATCACCTGCGGACCGGCGGAACCACCGAGGTTGGCGACCGCGTTGGTCACCGCGACGTTCGAGCCGACCGGACGGACGGCGACCGGCTGCTGCGGCTCGATCGGCTGCGGGGCCGACGAGGCGGTGCCCCCGATGGTGCCGGCCGCGACCATGGCCGCAGCCGAGGCGAACAGTCCGACCGGCACGAGGACCCGGCGGTGCTGCGGGTGCCGGGTCATGTCCTGCGTTCCCCGGTGAGCGTCGCCGTCGTCGGTGTCCTTCTTGCGTCCGGGCGGGTTGTGGGCGGCGAACATCGGCACGCCGTCGGCGTTCAGCACGGTCGGCAGGCCGGAGTGCGGCGGCGGCATCGGAGTGGACATCGGCAGGCCGGCCAGCCGATCCATCAGGCCGGCCGGCATGGTCGGGTTGGACGCGGTCCGCAACATCATCGCCGTCTCGCGCTGGACCCGGACCGCCTGCGCGCACTCGGCGCACTCGGCACAGTGCTTGCCGGCCCGCGCGGTGGCGGACTCGGACAGCACTCCATCGGCGTACGCCGCTACGGCGTCCTCCGACAGATGAGGCAGCCCGAATACCCGCGGAACAGTCATGCCTTAGTTCTCTACTCCCGAAGTGACGTGCTGGATCGCGGGGTTGCGGTGCGCCAGCGCCTCGCGCAGCAGCACCCGACCGCGATGGATCCGAGAACGAACGGTACCGACCTTCACGCCCAGCGTCAGGGCGATCTCTTCATAGGTCAGGCCCTCGAGGTCGCACAACACCACGGCCGCGCGGAAGTCGGCGGGCAGGGTGTCCAGCGCCTGCTGCACCTCGGGGTCGAGGTTGTTCTGTTCGAAGGCCCGCTCCGGACCCGGCTCGTCGGAGGCCAGTCGCTCCGAGGCGTCCTCGGCCAGGGCGTCGAAGCGGATCTTCTGCCGGCGCCGGACCATGTCCAGGAACAGGTTGGTGGTGATGCGGTGCAGCCAACCCTCGAAGGTGCCGGGCGTGTAGTCGGCCAGCGATCGGAACACCCGGACGAACGTCTCCTGGGTCAGGTCCTCGGCATCGGAGCGGTTGCCGGACAGGCGGTAGGCCAGGCGGTACACCCGGTCGGCGTGGGTCCGCACGATCTCGTCCCACGACGGAGCAACCCAGCTGGCCGGGTCCTCCACGACCGGGGCGGTCGTTGCGACCGGCCCGCCCATCGAGCTGGCCACACCGAGATTCAGCGTGGACATATTTGTCGATCACCCATCCCTACAGCGTCTACTCCCACCAGAGCTGGTGAGGGCTCCAGCCTGTCAAGGCTTGCTGTGTATTTCTTGAACGCCTAAGCCACCTCTAACGTTCCACATTCCGGGCGTCGGGTTTCTCGCGGTTCGGGCGGTCGTCGTCGGGCCACAGTCTTGTTTAAGCTCAGCCCTCGTGCACACCTATGACGAGGCCAACGCCGCGATGGCGCGACGCCTGGCCGAACTCTGCCTGGACCGACTGGCCATGCAGGCCCCGCTCGACCGGCCGTTGACGCCGGAAGAACTGCTGGGCCTGGCCGGTGAGACGGTGACACCCGCCGGCATCGGTCCGGCCGAGGCGGTGCGGCTCTGGGACGAGGTACTGGCCCCGGCCTGCCTGTCGGTGGACCACCCGCGCTATCTGTCGTTCATCCCGGGCGCCCCGTCCAAGGCGGCCGCGGCCTTCGACATGCTGGTCGGGGCCTCCAGCGTGTACGGCGGCAGCTGGCTCGAGGGCTCCGGCGCGGTGTACGCCGAGAACCAGGCGCTGCGCTGGATCGCCGACCTGATCGGGTTGCCGGAGGAGTCCGGGGGCGTCTTCGTGCAGGGCGGCACGGTGGGCAACCTCTCGGCCCTGGTGGCCGCGCGGGAGAACGCCAAGCATGTTCGCCGATCCACCGGTCAGGCGATGCCGGCCAGGTGGGCGGTGGTGCTGACCGGCGAGACGCATTCCTCGGTGAAGCACGCACTCGACGTGGTGATGGACGCCGACACGGTGCTGGTGCCGGGCGATGAGCGGGGCCGGCTGACCGGCGCCGCGATCCGGGCGGTACTGGCCGAACTGGATCCGGCCGTGGCCGATGGCATCTTCGCCGTGGTCGGGACGGCCGGTTCGACCAACCTGGGCGTGGTCGACGACCTGGCCGGCATCGCCGAGCTGGCGCGGGAGAACGACTGGTGGTTCCACGCCGACGCGGCCTATGGCGGAGCGGCCCTGGCCGCGTCCTCGGTACGTGACCTGTTCGCCGGCATCGAGCAGGCCGACTCGGCGGTGGTCGATCCGCACAAGTGGCTGTTCGCGCCCTACGACTGCTGCGCGCTGCTGTATCGCGATCCGGTGCTGGCCCGCGCCGCGCACACCCAGAAGGCGGGCTACCTGGACGCGGTCACCGTCGAGGGCGAGTGGAACCCGTCCGACTTCTCGATCCAGCTCACCCGCCGGGCCCGCGGGCTGCCGTTCTGGTTCTCCCTGGCCGTGCACGGGACGCAGGCCTATTGCGATGCGGTGGAACAGACCCTGACCGTGGCCCGGGCCGGGCGGGCCCTGATCGAGGCTTCGGACCACCTGCGGCTGCTGGTGGAACCGGACCTGTCGGTGCTGATCTTCGAACGGATCGGGTGGGACCAGGCCGACTACGACCAGTGGACGGATCGGGCCTTGTTGCAGGGCTTCGCGTTCGTGACTCCGACCAAGCATCAGGGCCGGGTATGTACCCGCTTCTGCATCGTCAACCCGGTGACGACGGTGGACGACCTGGCCCAGATCATCGACTCGATGCGCTGAGGTTCTCCACCCTCCACCCCTTCGCCGATTGTGGAGAGTTCTACCGGCCTGCGGAGTAGAACTCTCCACAAAGTGCGGGTGTGGATAACTTTCGGGCCGGATCGCGGCAATCCGGCAAACTGCACCGGTGCATTACGCGGCGTGGATGACGGTGGCCAGAGGCCAGGCAGGCGTGCTCAGCCGGGCCCAGTGCCGGTCGAGCGGTCTGAGCCGGCAGCAGATCGAGCACCTCATCGCTCGCGGCGCATTGGTGAAACTCGGCCACGGTGTCTATCGCCTTCGTGGCGCCCCTGCCCGCGAGGACACCGCGCTGTGGCATGCCGTGCTGGCCACCGGCGGTTCGCTCATGGGCGCAGCGGCGGCCTATGTATGGCAGCTGATCCCGGATTTCCCCGATCGGATCGAGGTATTGCTACCGGCGCACCGCCGCGTCACACCACCGGCCAACGTCCGGCTTCGTCGTCTCGTGGCCGAGGCCGGCGACGTGACCGAGCGGTTCCGGCTCCCGATCACGACTCGGGCGCGCACGATCCTGGACTGCGCCGCGTTCCGTTCGGTCCCGGACTCGGTCGCTCTGGTCGATCGCGCCCTGAGCCAACACTGGCTGACGCTCAATCAGTTGGAACGAAGGCTGGAACGACCGGTCGCCGGCAACCGGTCCCTGCGTCGAATCCTGCGCACTCAACTGGCCGGCGCCGAAGCGGAGTCCGAGCGGCGGCTGCACCGGGTGCTCCGGCAGGCCGGAATCGGCGGCTGGACGGCCAACTACTGCGTCGTGGCCCGAGGGCGGACAGTTGCCCGGATCGACGTCGCGTTCGTCGCGGCGAGGCTCGCCATCGAAGTAGACGGACTGGCGTACCACTCCGACGTCAGTCGCTTCCAGCGCGACCGCACGCGACAGAACGACCTCGTCCAGTTGGGCTGGACCGTGCTGCGCTTCACCTGGCGTGACATCGTCGAACGGCCGGCCTACGTCCTGGCCACCATCCGTCGACAGCTCGCGATCTTGGAGAGTTTCGCCTCCTGAGGGGGCACAAGTCGCCACAATGGGCACAGGGTGATGGGAGCGGCGGCGGCCCCGAACCGCGTCGAACCACTAAGGTTGTGGGTCATGGCGGCTGAGTACTTGTCCGAATCCAGTTTGGCGTACGCGGAAGGCTTCATCGCCGAGGACGAGGTGATCGCGGCCGCGCGGGCCCGGGGCCACGAACTGGGCTGCACGCCGATCGGCCCGGCCGGCGGCGCCACCCTTCGATTGCTGGCCACCGCGATCGGCGCCCGGAGCGTGGTCGAGGTCGGCACCGGGGCCGGCGTCTCCGGACTGTGGCTGTTGCAGGGCATGCGCGCGGACGGCGTGCTGACCACGGTCGACACCGAACCGGAGCACCAGCGCGCAGCCCGGCAGGCCTTCGGTGAGGCCGGTATCCCGACGACCCGGTTCCGGCTCATCAACGGCGCGGCGGGCGAGGTGTTGCCCCGGCTCACCGATGCCGGCTACGACCTGGTGTTCGTCGACGCCGACAAGACCGGCTACGGCGAGTACTACGAACAGGCCGTCCGGCTGCTGCGCTCGGGCGGGCTGGTCGCCTTCGACAACGTGCTGTGGCACAACCGCACCGCCGACCCCGGCGTCCGGGACACCCAGACCATCGCCCTGCGCGACCTGGCCAAGGCGGTCCGCGACGACGAGCGGCTGGTGCCGGCCCTGCTCCCGGTCGGCGACGGCCTGCTGGTGGCAGCCAAGAAGTAGCCGGGCGGCCGCGGCGCGAACCCTAGGACGCGGTCTGCACCAGCTCGGTCAGCACGGCCCGCACCACCGGCCGTTCCTGGGACGAGGTTCGGGTCAGGGCGAGCAGCCGTCGCCCCATTGAGGGCAGCGAGAGCGGACGCACCAGCACGTCGGCCACCCCGTCGGCCACCGCCAGCCGGGGCAGCACCGCCACCCCGTGTCCGGCCGCCACCGCCCGGACCAGCAGCAGCATGTCGTCGGTCTCCCAGCGGACCTGGGGCTCGAATCCTTCGGCCCGGCAGGCAAAACGCACCGCCTGACCACAGGCCGCGGTCAACGGCGGCATCACCCAGGATTCCTCAGCCAGCGTCCGCAGCGAGAGTTTCGCCTTTCCGGCGAAGGAACCTGGCGCAGTGACCACCACCAGCGGCTCGGTCGTCAGCTCGGTCACGACCAGGTAGTCCGGAAACGGCACCGGTACCCCGTCATAGACATCGACCAGGGCGACATCGCAGTCACCGTCCAGCAATTGTCCGATGGAGACGGCCGGTTCGGCCACGGTCACGGTTAACGACAGCTCGGCGTGCGCGGCGGTCAACCGGGACGCGGCCGCGCTCACCAGGGCGGCGGCGGCCGAGGCGACGGTGCTGATCCGGACATGCCCGGCCAGCTCGCCGGTCAACCGGTCCAGATCGGACCGGGCCTCCTCGAGCAGACCGAGGATCGCGCGGGCGCGAGCAACCAGGGCCCGGCCGGCCCCGGTCAGCAGCACGCCACGGGGCGATCGGTCCAGCAGGGTCGTGCCGGCCTCGCGTTCCAGGATGCTCAGCTGCTGCGACACCGCCGAGGACGTGAGACCGACTGCTCGGGCCGCGGCCGCGATCGAACCGCGGACCTCCACCTCACTGAGCAGCCGGAGTCGTCCGACGTCGAGCAACGGGTCCATCAGCCATCCCCGAGCAGGTAGATTCTCTTACGACTGGCTCTACAGTAACGTAAGCAACACTGAACACCGCTCCACTGCAACCACCAGCTGCAAGCACAGTTGCACAGCCGAAAGGACAATTGATGGCTCGCTCGATCAACGAGGTTCGAGTAGTCGGCCTCGGCAAGGTGGGCGAACTCGTCGCCACCCTGCTCGCCGACTCCGGTTTCTCCGTCACCGCCTACGACGCGCGTGAACGCACTGACCTGCCGTTCCCCACCGTGGCCTTGGACGTCCGCGACTCGGTCGCGCTGAAGGAGGCGCTGTCCGGTGCCGACGCCGTCGTGTCCTGCTTGCCGTACAACCTGAATCTGGGCGTGGCCGAGGCGGCCAACGACAGCGGCACGCACTACTTCGACCTGACTGAGGACGTTCCCACCACCAACCGGGTGCTGGAACTGTCACGCAACGGCTCCCCCACCGTGTGGGCGCCCCAGTGCGGGCTGGCCCCGGGCCTGATCGGCATCGTCGGCGCCTCCCTGACCAAGCCGTTCGACAGCATCCGTTCGATCGAGCTCAAGGTCGGCGCGCTGCCCCGGCACCCGGCCGGGCTGCTCGGCTACGCGTTTAACTGGTCGGCCGAGGGCGTCGTCAACGAATACCTCAACGATTGCGAGGTGTTGCGCTCCGGCCACCGTCAGATGGTGCCGGCCATGACCGAGCACGAGCGGGTCGTCATCGGCGGCATCGACCTGGAGGCCTCGCTCACCTCGGGCGGCCTGGGCACCATGTGCGAGACGTTCGAGGGCCGGGTCCAGCGGCTGGACTACAAGACCATGCGCTACCCGGGCCACTTCGAGCTGATGCGGTTCTTCTTCGACGAGCTGAACCTGCGCGACCGCCGCGAGCTGGCCGGCCAGATCCTGGTCGACGCCAAGCCCCCGGTGGACGATGACGTCGTGTACCTGCACGCCGCCGTTGAGGGAACCACGAACGGGCAGAACTACCGCAAGCAGTACGTGCGGGCCTACCAGCCGCTGGAGATCAACGGCCGGCTCTGGCGCGCGATCTCCTGGACCACCGCCGCCTCCGCGGCCGCTGTGGTCGAGCTGGTCGCCGACGGCCGGCTGCCCCAGTCGGGCTTCATCAAGCAGGAGGAGATTCCCTTCGAAGACCTGCTGTCGACCAAGAACGGCGCCCTGTTCGGCGACCTCGGAAAGGTGTGAGCATGCTCAACCACGACGAAATTGCCAGCAAGACAAAGGGCATCCTCGAACGGCTCGGTGTCACCGATGCGTTTAGCAGTGACGGCGACCTGATCAGCCGCTCGCCGGTGACCGGTGGTGAGCTGGGCCGGATCAAGGCCCACACCGCCGAGGACGTGGCCCAGATCGTCGGCCGGGCCAGCGACGCGTTCGGCCAGTGGCGGGACACCCCGGCTCCGGTGCGCGGCCAGCTGGTGCGTGAGCTGGGCAATCTGCTCCGCGAGCACAAGGACGATCTGGGCGCGCTCGTCTCCATCGAAGCCGGCAAGATCACCTCCGAGGGCCTCGGCGAGGTCCAGGAGATGATCGACATCTGCGATCTGGGCCTCGGCCTGTCCCGTCAGCTGTACGGCCAGACGATCGCCACCGAGCGTCCCGGCCACCGGATGATGGAACAGTGGCACCCGCTGGGCGTGGTCGCGGTCATCTCGGCGTTCAACTTCCCGGTCGCGGTCTGGTCCTGGAACACTGCGCTGGCCCTCGTCTGCGGTGACGCCGTGGTGTGGAAGCCGTCGGAGAAGACCATGCTGACCGCGCTGGCCTGCCAGTCGCTGATCAGCCAGGCGGCGGCCAAGGTCGGCGCGCCGGCCGACCTCAGTCAGCTGGTACTCGGCGACGCCCGGACCGGCGAGGCGCTGGTGGACGACCCGCGGGTGGCGCTGGTGTCGGCCACCGGTTCGACCCGGATGGGGCGGGCGGTCGCGCCCCGGGTGGCCGGCCGGTTCGGCAAGCTGCTGCTGGAACTGGGTGGCAACAACGCGGCCGTGGTGGCTCCGAGCGCCGACCTCGAGCTGGCCGTCCGCGGCATCGTGTTCTCCGCCGCCGGTACGGCCGGTCAGCGCTGCACCACGCTGCGCCGGGTGATCGTGCACTCCTCGATCGCCGAACAGCTGACCGATGCGCTGGCCAAGGCCTACGCCACGCTGCCCATCGGATCCCCTTTGGCGACCGGCACATTGGTCGGTCCGCTGATCGATGCGGCGTCCTACGAGGGATTCACCAAGGCCCTGGCCACCGCCGAGGCCGACGGTGGCACGAGGGTGGTCGGCGGCGAGCGGGTGCTGTCGGACGAGGCACCGGACGCCTTCTACGTCCAGCCGGCGATCGTCACCATGCCGGCCCAGACGGACATCGTGAAGGCCGAGACGTTCGCGCCGATCCTGTACGTGCTGACCTATGACACCTTCGACGAGGCGATCCGGCTGCACAACGAGGTCAGCCAGGGTCTGAGCTCGTCGATCTTCACGCTGAACGTGCGCGAGGCCGAGCAGTTCGTCTCGGCGGCCGGCTCGGACTGCGGCATCGCCAATGTGAACATCGGCCCGTCCGGGGCCGAGATCGGTGGCGCGTTCGGCGGCGAGAAGGAGACCGGCGGCGGCCGCGAATCCGGCTCCGACGCCTGGAAGGCCTACATGCGGCGTTCGACCAACACGGTCAACTACTCGACCGACCTGCCGTTGGCCCAGGGCGTCGAGTTCGTCTGAGCCACGAGTTCGCCTGAGCGCGAAGGCAGAAACCGGCCCGGTCCCTCCTCATCGAGGGACCGGGCCGGCTCGCGTTCCGACCGTGCCTACATCGTTCCCCGGTAGGCCTTACGGCGACCCCAGACCAGCCACACGATCAAGGCGACCAGGCTGCAGAAGAACGCGAAGATGATCCATCCGATCTTCGCGCCCACGGTCGCCCGGGACCGGGCCACGTCGACGACCATGTAGATGAAGATGATCGCGCCGACGATCCAGGTGACCGGGTTGGCGTGCACATAGACCGACGCGGCGTCGGTGTGCGCAGCCAGCAATGAACCCATAGGACTTCCTTTGTGGGACGAGGGATTCCGGGCCGGCTGTTCGACCCGTCGTGCGGTACCGCGAAACTACATGGCGCCCTGGTTGGCCCGCTTCTTACCCCAGACCAGCCACACGATGAGGGCGATGATGGTGCAGAAGAACGAGAAGATCGTCCAGCCGACCTTGGCCCCGGTCGTCGCCCGCGAGCGCCAGACGTCGACCACCAGGTAGATGAAGATGATCAGGCCGATGATGTAGCCGATGGTGCGGGCACCGCTGCTGACCGCCAGGACTTGCTGCTGTGCTGCGAGGAGAGATGTCATTGCGCCGTTATACCCGGCCGCGGTGCCCTCATGCGGGAAGAACGCAGAATTACCTGCGAATTCCTGCTAAACGGAGCCGCGATCCGCATAGCCGGGCGACATTTCGACCGACCGGGACTACAGCCCGACCCGGGTGGCCGCCAGTTCGATCCGGTCGTCCGGGGCGACCACCGCCAGCCGCAGGTAACCGGTCGACACCGGTCCGTAGAACTCGCCCGGTGAGCCGACGATGCCGGCCCGTTCGGCCAGCAGCCGGGCGCCGGCCCAGGCGTCGTCGTCCGGGCAGCGGAACCAGAGATAGAACGCGCCGTCCGGCAGGGTGGCCGAGAGGCCCAGCGCGGCCAGGACCTCGATCACGCGTTCGAGCCGTCTGCGGTAGATCTCCCTTTGCCGGTCGACGTGTTCGTCATCGTTGAGGGCGACGATCGCCGCCGCCTGCACCGGTCCGGGCGGCATCATCCCGGCGTGCTTGCGCACCTCGCGCAGGTAATGCACCAGTCCGGCGTCACCGGCGTAGAAGCCGATCCGGGCGCCGGCGAAATTGTCGCGTTTGGACAGCGAATGCAGGGCCACGACGCCGTCGGTGCCCTCGCGCAGAATCGTGGTCGGCCCGGCGGCATAGCTGAATTCGGCGTAGCACTCGTCCGACAACACCGGCACGCCGTGCGCCCGCCCCCAGCCGGCCGCGGCAGCCAGATCGTGCAACTCGCCGGTGGGGTTGCCGGGCGAGTTCACCCAAATGCACAGGGCACGATCGGCATCGGCATCGTCGATGTCGGACAGGTTCTGGTACGGCACCGCCCGCAGCCCGGCCAGCGTCGCGCCCATCTCATAGGTCGGGTAGCTGATCGCCGGGTAGAGGACGGTGTCCTTGTCCGGGGTCCGCAGGTGCAGGTACTGCGGGGTGGAGGCCACGAACTCCTTGGTGCCGACGCAGGCCGCCAGTTCCGCGACCGGATCGACTTCTGCCCCCAGCCGTCGGCTGATCCAGCCGGCGGCGGCCTGGCGGAAGGCCGGCGAACCGATGGAGGCCGGGTAACCCCGGGCTAGAGTGCCGTCGGCCAGCGCCTCGATGACGGCCGGCGGTGGCGGGTCGCAGGGAGTGCCGATGGACAGGTCGATCGCGCCGCCGTCATGTCGGGCCGCCAACGCGATGATCTCCTCGAGCCGTTCGTAGGGGTAGGGCGGGGGCACGAATCCGGCGGTCACGGGCGTCCTTCCGTCGTCGGGGCGCGGTCCAGGCGGCCGGCCAGGAGTTCGGCCAGATGCTGGCCGGCGCGATCGGACAACTGGTCCAACTGGGTCCGGCAGGAGAACCCGTCGGCCAGCACCACGGTATCGGCCGAGGCACCGCGAACGGCCGGGAGCAGCGATTGTTCGGCCACCGCGACCGACACCTCATAGTGACCGCGTTCGACCCCGAAGTTACCGGCCAGCCCGCAGCAACCGCCGACCGCAGTCACGTTCGCCCCGGCTCGGTCGAGCAATTCTCGATCGGCATCGAAGCCGAGCACGGCGTGCTGGTGACAGTGCGGTTGGGCCACCGCCTCGACGCCGGCCAGCGACGGCGGCTCCCACCCGACGTCGGCCAGCAGTTCGGCCAGGGTGCGGACGTGCTCGGGTAGCGACCGGGCGCGCGGGTCGTCGGGCAGCAGTTCGGTGACGTCGGAGCGCAGCACGGCGGTGCAGGACGGCTCCAACCCGACGATGGGAATCCCCTGCCGGACCGCGGGATCCAGCGCTGCCAGGGTGCGCCGCAGCTGCTTGCGGGCACCGTCCAACTGGCCGGTGGAGATCCAGGTCAGCCCGCAGCAGACCTGGCCGGACGGGATCTGGACCGAGAAGCCGGCCGCCTCCAGCACGGTCACCGCGGCGATGCCCACGGCGGGTGAGAAGCCGTTGGTGAAGGTGTCCAACCACAGCATCACCGGACGACCCTCGGCGGCCGGATGCTGGGCGAACCAGGACCGGAAGGACTGCTCCGCGAACTCGGGCAGCGGCCGGCGCTGATCGATGCCACCGACCCGTTTGGCCAACGCGGCCAGGGGTTTCGGTTTCAGCGCGGCATTGGCCAGCCGCGGTGTCCGGGTGGCCAGCCGGGCCCAACGCGGCAGCCAGCCCAGCACGTAGTGCGAGGCCGGACGAAGCCGTCGCCGGAACCGTTGGTAGAGCACCTCGGACTTGTAGGTGGCCATGTCCACACCGGCCGGACAGTCGGCCGCGCACCCCCGGCAGGACAGGCAGAGGTCGAGCGCCTCGGCGACCTCGGGGGCCTTCCAGCCGCCGGTGACCAGGCGGCCGTTGGCCAGCTCCTGCAGCACCCGGGCCCGGCCGCGGGTCGAGTGGGTTTCGTCCTTGGTGGCCAGGTAGGACGGGCACATCACGCCGCCGGCCGCCGTGGTGTCGGCCCGGCACTTACCTACCCCGACGCAGCGGTGCACCGCTGCGGTCAGCGAGCCTCGGTCATGGGCGAAGCTGAAGCCGCGGGCGCCGGCCAGGGGCTTGGCCTGGGGCAGTCGAAGGTTGGCATCGACCGGCTCCGGGTGCGCGATCACGCCCGGGTTCAGCAGGTTGTCCGGATCGAAGATGCCCTTGACCTGGTTGAACAAACCGATCGCCTCGGCCGAGTACATGGCCGGCAGCAGCTCGCCGCGGGCCCGGCCGTCACCGTGTTCGCCGGACATCGAGCCGCCGTGCGCGGCCACGAGTTCGGCCGCCTTGAACAAGAACTCGCGAAGGACTTTAGGCTTGTCGGCCAAGGGCAGATCCAACCGGCAGTGCACGCAGCCGTCGCCGAAGTGGCCGTAGGCCAGGCCGTCCACCCCGAAGTCGTCGAGCAGGGTGAAGAACTCCCGCAGGTAATCGCCGAGGTTGGCCGGTGGAACGGCCGCGTCCTCCCAGCCCGGCCAGGCCGGCGCGTTGGCCGGGGTACGGCCACCCAGCCCGGCACCGTCCTCGCGGATCCGCCACAGCCGGGCGGCGTCGGCGCCGGTGACCACGACCGAGTGCGGCATGCCGCTGGCCGCGACCAGCGCCTCGGCCGCCGCTACCGCCTCCGGCAGGGTGTCGCCGCCGGTCTCGACGAACAGCCAGCCGCCGCCCTCGGGCAGGGCCGGTACGGCGCCCGGGCCGCGTCGGGTCCGGATCACCTCGACCAGCCGTGCGTCCATGCCTTCCAGGGCCAGTGGCCGCAGCGGTAGCAGGGCCGGCACCGCGTCGGCGGCGGTGGCCATGTCCGGGTAGGCCAGGACGGCCAGTGCAGTCGATCGGGCCGCCCGCACCAGCCGGACCTCGGCTTGGGTGATGACGGCCAGGCCGCCCTCGGTGCCGGACAGGAATCGGCTCAGTCGCCCACCGTTCTCGGGCAAGAGCTGTTGCAACGAGTAACCGGAGACCTGCCGCCCGAACCGGCCGAACTCGGTCCGGATGGTGGCCAGGTTGGCCGTGACCAGGCCGGACAGCTCGGCGCCGATCGGGTCGAGCAGGTCGGCCAGACGGCCGGCCTGCAACGACCGGCCGTCGGCCAGCAGCAGCGACAACGTCTCGACATTGTCGGCCGACTTGCCGTACGCCAGGGCGTGCGCACCGCAGGCGTTGTTGCCGATCATGCCGCCGATCGTGCATCGCGACTGGGTGGACGGGTCCGGCCCGAACCGCAACCCGTGCACCGCCGCCGCCCGCTGCAGGTCGGTCAGGATCACGCCGGGCTGGACGATCGCGGTGGACGCATCGGGGTCGATCGACACGATCTGGTTCAGGTAGCGGGAGAAGTCGAGCACGATGCCCGAGGACACGGCGTTGCCGGCACAGGACGTGCCTGCTCCCCGGGGCACCAGCGGGGTGCCGGTGTCACGCGCGACCTGCAGCGCCAGGCCGACCTCATCGGCGTGCCGCGGAAAGACCACGACCTGCGGCACGAGTCGGTAGTTGGAGGCATCGCTGGAGTACTCGGCCCGGCGGCGGGTACTGGCGTCGACCTCGGCGATCCCGGCCCGGCGCAGCTCGGCAGCCAAGGTCTCCGGGTTCACAGGTCAATCTTGCCGTCCGTGGTCAATCGACTTGCCCGCGGGGCCGCGAACGGCTCGGTCGCGGCCGGCCCGAGCGAGCTCGCGGACCGGATCAGCGGCGCGGGTGACCCGGCTCGGTCGCCTGCCGGTTCAAGGCCTCCTGCTCGCCCCGGTGCTCGGCGACGAAGAGCACACTCGGCGGGCACAGCAGCGTTGACGACAGCGCCACCGCGGTAGTGACCGAACAGGTCTCACGCCGCGCGGTGAGCAGGTGATTGACGGTCGCATGGCCCAGGCCGGAGCGTCGGGCCAGCTCCCGTTCGGACAGACCGGTGCCGTCGACGAGTCGGACGAGCAGGTCCCGGTTACGCAGCCGCATCGGCAGGGCCCCTCAGCAGAGCAGGTTGTTCGGTAGAACTTCGTGACAACGTGTCCATCGCGCTCGTACTCTTCCCCCCATCGGTGCCGCGAAGCCGCAAGCGTGCTTCGCGCATCGCGTGCGACGTGCGATACTGAATCTAATGTCAACGGACGGGTTAATCAACCCGCGACGCGATCGGAACGGGAGGCCAGCGCGCGTGAGCACGCTGTCGGAGTACCTGATCGAGCACTTGCCCGACGACTGGCGCAAGGCCCACGTCGTCGAGGCGCTCAGTGGCACGGTGGATCGCGCCACCGTGTACCGGTATCTGTCCGGCAAGCATCCACGTCACCCGAGCGACTCCGTGCTCGAGGCGTTCGCCGGCGTGCTGCCCGGCAGCTCACTGGTCGAGCTACGGCTTGCAGCCGGGCTGGCCGGCGGCGAGGAGAAGCCGTGGGTGCCGCCGATCCAGGCGAACCGGCTCAACGACCGGCAACGGCGGGCCCTCGAGGCGTTCATCATCGCGACCGTCGAGAGTGACGACGAGCCGATCGACGACGACATCGAGATCAGCCTGTCCAGACAGGCCCAGGCCGACGTGCAGCACTACGTCGAGCAGCTCTACGCCTCCGGGCGCAAGGACCTGGCCGACCGGGTGGCCGCCTCCATCGCGATCAACTCGGCCTCCGAGACGGCGAGCAGATCGGCCAAGGACTGACCGTCCCGAGGCTTGGCCGCAACCGCGACATGGGCTTCGATCTTGTTGCTGAGCAAGGCAGAACGCAGGCGCGCGGCGATCGCGTCGGCGTTCGGGCCGGGACAGTCGGCCAGCAGGATGGCCAACCCGTTCGGACCGTTCTGCCCGATCGCATCGCAACCGGCCTGCACCCGGGCCACCTCGGCCACCGCGGCGGAGGCACCGGAGTCGATCCGCAGCACCGCCACGGCATCGCTGGCGCCCACGACGGCGCGGGCGACCAGGTGCCAGGCCTCGGCCACCATCGGCTCCGCCGACGCTGCGATCTCACGCTTGAGTTCGACCCGCACGGCATTGCGCTGAAGGATGAGCGCCACGGGC
>CAZZZW010000057.1:0-16379 GCA_964658795.1 Phormidium nigroviride PCC 7112 | reverse complement strand
GGCCGAGGCCATCGATCCCGCACCTACTCTGCATAGGAGCAAGACCATGACTGAGATTATTACCGCCGTCGCCCACACTCTGGAGCAGGCCGAGGAGACATCGACGATCCCCGCGTCCAGCCTTCGCCGATACATCCACCAGGGCGTGCTGAAGGCCAAGCTGTGGGACGGCCGCTACTTGATCCGCGATGAAGACCTCCGCGAGTTCGTCGCCGGCCTGCCCGACGCCGACTAGGCAACCTGGGGTGCCGGGTTACCGCGAACGAGGTACCCGGCACCCGCGCCGGCGATACAGTCCCGCCAGCAAATATCGACGAAGATCAGGAGAAGCGATGAGCCTCAACTACCGTCGGCGGATCTCGACCGGCCGGAACAGCTGGTGGAACCTATCGAAGTCCGGGGCGTCCGTCTCTCGACGTGCTGGCCGGCTGACGCTCAACTCGCGGGGCGGCGGGTCGTTTCGGATCGCGAAAGGCCTGTCGTTCCGCTTCGGCCGCCGCGGCTGACCCTAGACTGCCGCAGTGGCATCAGATGACGTGTACGAAGAAGGCGCTCCCGACCGGATCCGGTGGTTTCTGGAGGCGTTCCGAGGTGCGCCAGCAAGTTGGACCGTCCCCCAGGGCGTAGCCGAGATTTTTGGGTGGGACCTGCAAAGCGAGGCTCACCTCGTTTACCGCGCGATCGCGAACGCAGTTCAGGCCGACAGGGCCACCAGAGCGATGATCGACGCAGCTCCGACTGATTCGAATGTCGCGATGATCTTGGAGCACTTCAACCAGGTTGATGCTGCTGTAGCTGCTCTCGCATCACCGTCCTCGTCCACTCCATATGTCGTCCAGCAGGTGGTCAACAAGGTCCTGGACACCGGATGGCACGCACTGAAGATCGCACCCGCAATCCTTCGCGCATATTCACCGCAGACCGATTCGATGCCCGATGACACGATCACCAGTCTCCTTCAGGAGACTCGAGAGTTGATCGATCTCGTGGTAGCCGCCAATGACCTGGCACCTGATGCTAAGCAGACCATCGTCGCGAGGCTGCGCGACGTCGAGACCGCGCTCCTGACATACAAGGTGTCGGGCAACCCTGCGGTTGAGGGCAGCCGTGACGCGCTACTAGGAAGTCTCGTGGCGAGCGGATCTCAGTGGAAACAGGCACCCGGTGGCCTTCAGGGGCGCGTCGGGCGCCTGATCGTAAACCTCGGCCTGGCGCTGAGCATTACAGCTAGTTCGTTCGCGATCGCGTCTCATTTTGAGCCATCGACGGCACCGGCTCCTGCGATCGTGCAAGTGTTGAACATTCTTGAGTTGCCGGCCCCGCAGGGGCAAGTGGTGGAACCCCCGCTGACTGGTCAGATCGAACCTGCAAGCGAATCCGGTACTGAAGGCGCTCAAATGGCGGAGTCCGAAACGGACGCTGGATCTTCGTCGAGCGCTGGGGCGTAAACCGATCGGCCCTGGATCTGCCAACCGCCATCGGTGCGTTCGAACCAGCCGTCCGTTTCGGGGCCCACGGTCAGGAACATCTCTGCCCGAGTCCGAGCCCACTCTACGAACGAATCGTCATGCAGATCCGGCGGTCTGACGATGCGGAGCATTGGGCCGTCCGGGGTGAGCCAGGCACACACTTGGCCGAGGGTCCATTCATCCCACTCTGCCTCCAAATCCTCGATCTCTAGGCTCTCCGCGAACTCACGGGCTGTCTCCATTGCTTAGGCCTTCCTGTTCTGTTGATACGCGCCGCCGCGTCGGGCGCCGATCTGCAGGTTGAACCTCTCCATGTGCTCGGCGATGACCTTGCCGTCGAGATACACCGGCATGTTCACAACCACCGATTGGGCGCTGCCCGCACCGGTCGACCCCGTCGCAGCGTTCCGGTGCGGCGTCATCGTGTCGTTGAGGATCCTCGAGCTGTCCCGGTTGGAGTACACCCGGGCACCGGGGCCGACCAGCTCTGCGCCGTTCTCACCTACCCAGTTCCAGCCGGTCAGATCGAGACTTCCGCCGGTTGCGAACGTCGGTATCTGCGGCATCGAGAAGCCCTTGCCGCCGACCCCGGGCACCCACGAGGGGATATGGAACGACAGCGACCCGACGGTCTCGTTCCAGGCGTCTGCGATCCAGTCGAACGCAGATTTGCCTGCGTTTACAAGGCCGTCGAACATTCCGGAGAAGAACTTGTCGAGCGCGGCCGGGATTCCGCTGACGAATTTGACGAACCCGGTGAAGCCGCTCTCGATGGGGTGGAGCACGTCGCTGTCGAGGAAGTGCCAGGCTGCGAGCGCGACCGTCTCCATGTCGGACCACGTTTGGTGCCAGTGCAGAGCCAGGAACAGCGCGGGCGCGACGAGGCCGAGAACGATCTGGGTGATCTTGTTGTGGAAGATGTCGTCGGCCCAGTGCCACGCGCCGACCGCGACAGCCTTGATCGCGCCCCACACCGTGTTCCAGTGCTTGTACAGCTCATAGGCACCGATGGCCACGGCGGCGACTGCGAGCCCAATCGGGCCGAGCGCGAGCGTCGTTGCGGTGCCGGCTTCCTCGGCCGCGACGCCGACCCCAAACCAGCCAGCGACCATCGTGGCGAACGACGCTACCGAGGAGATAGCGCCTGCCACGACGCTAGCCACGTAGGCGGTGATCGCAGTGACCATGACGCCGCCCACCAGACCCGCGATGGTGTACAGCAGCGGCTTGTGCTGGATGAGGTAGTCGGTCCACTGGGTGCCGACCCGGATCGCGGACTGCACGACCGGGATGAGCGCGAGGCCGATCTTCACACCCATCGCCTCGACGCCAGCCTTGGCCTGCGCCATCTGGGTCGAGAAATCCTTTTGGGTGTCAGCCCATCCTTTGACGTGGCCGCCGGCCTCGGCGCTGGCCTTACCAATTGTGTCGGTGTTCGACTTGAACGTCTTCATGTTGCCGCCGGTCAGGGCCAGCGTGGTGGCCAGACCGGTCGCACCACCGGTCATGTCCGACATCAACGCGTTGTACGTCTTGGCCGCGCCGGACCCGGACCGCAGATCGTCGGAGAACCCGTGGGCCTGCTTCGCGGTGGTCGAGAACTGCTTGGCCAGGTTCGCGACCAGCGCCGGCTGGGTCTTAAGCTCGGCCTGCCACTGCTTCTGGGTGACCGTCCCGTCGAGGTAGCCCTTGGCCAGTGTCTGCAGGGACTTCGGCAGCTTCGTCAGCATCTCGTCGGCCGACTGCGCCGCCAGCTTCGACTCGTTGAAGCTGGACTGCAGCACCAGCCCGGACGGCCCCATGTGCTTCAGCACGGCCTGCGACAGTTCGTCCAGGGTGCCGGTCAGGCCCTTCTGACCAAGCTGCTTCGCGACGTCGATCGAGTTGAGACCCATCTGGGCCATCGCCTTCGTCGCGACCGCCGACGGGTTACCGAGGGACCGGATCGTGCCGGCCAGATCCTGCGACGCCTGCTGCGCCGAGATGCCCTCACCGGTCATCGTGCCCATCGCACCGAGGACCTGATCCAGGCCGACCTTCGCCGCGGCCGCGGTCGGCAGAACCGACGACAGGGACCCGGCCAGGTCCGACATCGACGTCTTACCAGCGGCGACGGTCGCGACCAGCTTCGAGGTGACATCCGCGGCCTGCGAGGCCGGCAGGTGGTAGTCGTCCAGCGCGGTGGTCAGACCGTTCGCGACGACGGTGGCGTCGGCGCCGCCGATCTTCGCGCCCTCCGCCGCGGCCTTCATGACGTTCAGGCCGTCCGCGCCGTGGAAGCCGGCGGACTCGACCAGGAACATCGCCTTGGCCAGCGCGTCCGGGCCCATGCCGACCGCAGGGGCCATCTGCAGCAGCCCGGACCGGATCTTGCCGAGGTTCTCCTCGGTCTCACCGGCACCGGTGACGAGTTGGGTCGTGGACTCTTGAAAGTCGGTCCCGAGCTTCAGTGACGCGGCTCCGACGACCACGGCCGCGCCCGCCAGGCCGAAGGTGAGCGCCTTGCCCGCGCCGGCCATCTTGGCCATCGCGACCTGGCCCCGGCCCATGCCCGCCTCGGTCTTGGCGGCCATGCCGTCGACCTCGGACCCGACGGCCTTTATCTCGGAGTGGACCTCACCCGCTTTCGCGCGGAGCTCAAGGATCAACGGGGGAAGCAGACCGCTCGTCATGGCTGGGTCCGATCAGCTCAGATTCGGGAGCCGGACAAGTGACCGGCACCGGCTGGCATTCGGGCACTAGCTGCGGTTGCACGGTCGGCCCAGACCCGGACGTTGGCCACGGTCGGCGTGACAGCAGGGCTGGGCGGTGCGGTGGACATCACGACCACGGTGGCGTCGTCGTAGCCGATGCCGTTGAGCTGGCCACTGCCGAGATAGGCGGTCACGAATCCGAGGTCGAATCCGTCTGCGGAGCCGTGGGCGTGCTGGACGAAAACCGGGGTGCCCGGCGTCAGGTCGGTCATCACATGCCACCGATGTCGAGGGCGATCTTCTTGGCCATCTGGATGGCGCGATGGCTCGGGATCTTGTACGAGGTGCCGAGCTGGATGGCGCCGAGAGCGACTGCGCTCTGCACTCCGGCCCGATGGGGCACGTCGACGGACTTCATGAGCGCGTCGAACCGTCCGTCGACCGCGGCCGGGCCGGCGCCCTTCATGACGGGCCCGACGTTGCTGTAAGTCGCACCCCGCAGCGCACCGCTGATGCTCTTGGCGACCTGTTCAGCCGGTTCGGCCTGCTGGACCGGCGCTTGAGCCACAGGCGCGGCCTGCGGCGCCCCGGACTGACGCGGAGCGGACGCGTCGGCGATCGGGTTCAGGTCGGACTCGTCGATGGTGCCGACCAGGTTGCCGTTGGCGTCGTACACCGCAACCTGGGAAGACGACCCCTTGGCCTTGCGAATCGGTGAAGGCATGGGTGCCCCTTTCAAAAGTTGATGAATCGTGTCTTGGCTGATCAGTCCGGTCTGGCCGGCCGCGGACTTGGCGATCAGGATCGGCATCCCGTTAGCGCCCTTACCTACGAGGTCGACCCGGGGCACGATGACGTCGTACAACTCGTCAAAGTCGTCATCGGCTTCAAGGAATTCGGTCATCGCAGGCCCGCTTACTCGAAGGTCTGCCGGTTGGCGTTGGCCTGCCGGACGCGCTCGTTGACTTCGTCGACCTCCTGGAGGACGGGACCGAGCTGCTCGAGTAGGCCTACCGCGGCGCCAAGGAGATTGATCACTGACCCCGACTTCTGGTCAGCCGTCGCCCGCCATTGGGTTCGGTGCTGATGCCAGTCGGTCAGTCTGCGCTGGACGTGTTCGAGCTTGAGGCTGATCGCGCGTTCCTCGGTTGTGTAGATCGGCGGATCGGGCTGTTGGCCCGTCAGCAGCGCTTGGTGGTACCGGCTCAGTGCGTCGGTCGCGTTTAGCGTTTCCAATTTGACGACGTTGTTTCCGAGGACATCAGCGGTGAGCCCGCCGAGGGCTCTTGATGCGTGCTCGATGCACTTCTCCCCGACTTCGAAGGGGAGATCGACGATGTTGAACATGTTGGCCGATACCCGGGCAGCTGCAGCGTGGCCGACTGACTCGATCAGCTGTTCCGCGACAGGGAGGCCGGCGGCCAGGTCGTTCATCAGCTGGTCACGCTCAGCTTCCAGCCGCACCGCGATGTCACTGACGGAGCGCACCGCGGCCTGCGCCCGCGCTTGGGCCAGATACCCGTCGACCGTGTCCTGATCGAGCCACTCCGGCGGGATCACAGCGAGCCGGGCACGGACGGATTCCACTTCCGCCGGCTCGGCCGGCACTCCATCGGGCGACGTCGCGGATGAACCGTCGTCGAATGGGTTTCTGTCCTCGTTGGGGCGCGACTTGTTCCGCACGGGGTCCTCTCTCAGTTCACGGTCGACGGGTCACAGCGGACCTCGCGAGATACTCAGTGACCGACTGGTCATCGACCTGCCACGTGCTATTCGGACCGTCCTGCCGGCCAGCAAGCTGGCCGCTCTGCAGGAGCTGTACGACTCTCCGTTGGCTGATCCCCAGTCTTTTGCTGGCTGATCCCGTTGACGTCCACCGCAAGCGTGCCGCGGGCGCCGCAGATTCGTCCACGATCGGAAGGGAATTGGAAGCCGGATCGGAAATCGCCTTACTCAGGCTGGCCACCGCGGCCATCTCGTCCAGCAGACCCCGCAGCCCCGGTGGCTCAACCCCTTGATCTCGCCACCACCCGAGAATCGCCTTACGAGTGAACACGATCAGACCCAGATCCTGCGCCGTGAGCCCGAACACCAGGCCCCGATCAAGCTGGCGGCTAGTCATCGCGGGCCAGCCTGGTTTCGCCGCAGCCGCCAGTCCCGCGCGAAGGTGCCGACGGCGATGCCCTCGGCGTCCGCACGGCGCCGCATCACCTCAATCAGAGCCGCGCCCTGTCCCGCGGTGTCGCCATCGGCCCAGACGGCCTGGATGACAGCGTCACCGGAATCCGGTGACCGGCCGAGGCGTTTGCGTATCTCGTCCTTCGATTCGATCTGGATCTTGCCGGCCGACGTCAGTTTCCAGTGCGGTGCAACGAGATCGCCGATCAGCTGCTCATCCGGCGGCAAAGCCAGCGTCGGATTGAACGCGGGATCCAGCATCTCCCGCAGCATCCACCAGGCCGCGGCCCGGGCGTTGATGAACCCGAGCTCACCCGACCGGTCAGTCTTCGCCGTCGACTCCGACGCATTGAACGGCTCGACAAGGGCCTTCAGCTCCCGGAGCCGGTCGACCACGCCACCACCGACACCGATCACATCCACGACAGCGAGCCGGCCCGGTGTCGCCGCCAGGATGCCCTGCACCCGCCCTGTGGTCTGCATCGTGTCCTCACGCGACGACCGGCGTATCTCCGCCACCGCGCCGCCGTCAAGGATCGCCATCACCGTCCGGTCGGCACCGGACCGGGCCACGTCCACACCGACCGTCTGCGGCCCCGGCAGGAACGGCCGACCAGCAGCATCCCACGCAGCCCACCGCTCGTTCGCCGCCTCCACCCACCCGAGCGGGATTACCCCGTCCTCATCAGCAGAATGGAACTCACCCAACACCCGGTTCGCGAAAATCGCGGAATCTTGACCCCACTGCCGACGCCGCTGCTCCACCCAATCCCGACTGATCCGGCCAGCCGCGATCGCCTCCTCCACCGTGACATGCCGAGCCCACCAATCCTCCAGACCCGGGCGCCGCGCGTGGATCTCATAGAACCGGCCCGACGGTTCACCCGGCGTCGACATCGCCAACGCGAACGCCTCCAACCCGTTCGCGCCGGCACCCGAGAATGCACCCTCGGCCGCATCGAACGTCGCCGGGATGATCGCCTTGCTCTCGTCGAAGACGTACAGCACCGCATCCGCGTGAGCGCCCTCGATCAACGCCGGATTATCAGACGCCGCAGCGAAAGCCTGCCCGTGCCCCAGCTTCATCGTCAACGCCAGGAACTCGGTCCGCTCGTTCATCGGCGCGCAGCCGACCGCATCCCAATCCAGCAGCCGGGACCACTTCTTGATCTCCGGCCAGAGGAAGAACTGAAGCTGCCGCCACGCACCAGCCGTCGTCGCAATCTTCCAGTCGACGCCCGACAGCTCCCGCGTCAACGCGAACCACAGCACCGCTACGCCCGCCGTCGTCGTCTTCCCCAAACCGTGCGGCCCACGGACCGCGACCTTGCGCTCGACCGGGAGCGCAGCCAAAACCTCGCTCTGATAGGCCGTCAGTGCCTGCTTCTTCGGCCACCGGATGCACTGCTCGGCGAACCCGACCGGGTCGTCGTAGAACCGGTGCCGACCGGACGTCTTCGAGGCGAACGACTCAGCGAGCCGGCCGAAGTCAACATCACCCATCGCGCTCAATCTCCTTTAGATGACGGCTAATCACGTCTCCGACGACCTGTTGGTCAGCGTCGAACTCGAGCAACTCGCCGAGCTCCACCACAGCCGCGGTGACGGCATGGACGATCAGGGTGTTCTGCCGGCCGGAGACACGCTCGAGCCGGTCTTCGATGCCCAGCCGGGTCAGGTCGGCAAGGAGCTTGGCGGCCCGGTCGAGTGACTTCTCGTAGAGTGCGATCTCGCCGCGGATCTGCTCGCCGGAGTTGGATCGGTAACGAATCTCGGTGAGATCTCCGACGAGCTGCTGGCAGACGCCTTTCCACCGCCAGACCTCGTCAGCGAGGATGTGCAGCGCGTGCAAGGGATCGACGAGGTCCGTGAGGCCGTACCGCCGTGCCGCGGCCTGCTGCTGCCGGAACAGTTCGGTTGCCTGCTGCTGGGCGTTGTACTGGGCTTCGATCAGCGCCTTCGGCTGGCCGAGGTGGTGTGGGCATCGAGGTGAACCTTCTGGCGGCACCTTCTTGCCGGTGGTCCGCAATGGCTGGGCATTGCACGGACCGCCCTTCTGGTTGTGGCCAACGCAGCGTGTGTGCATCTGGCCGCAGGGGTTCGCCGACCTGGGGCACGGATACGGCGTGATCACCGCGCACCGCTGGCCGACGAGAACCGAATCGCCACCACGGGCTTGCGAGCGTGCGGATTTACTATCTGCCCGCCACCCTGAACCCCTTGTATTTGCTGGCCTTCGCCGGTGCTGGTCACATGCTGGTCACGCGCGTCGGTCGACCGTCGATGACCACCGTCATGGCTCAGACGCTCCGACGACTCATCATGGCTCGCACGACGGCCCAGCGGCAGCGGCAGCGGCGGCATGTCGAGGTAGGTGTGTGGGGTTCGGCCTGCTCGTTTGTTTCGGCGGGGCATGGGTTTCCTTGTCTCGGGTTGTGGTTGGTCCCATTGGTCTCACCCCTTAAAGGGGGGTGAGACTTGAGACCTATTGGCCGGGGTGAGTGGGACTGGTTGAGACCAGTGGGACTTGTTCTTGGCCGTCGAGGGATGCGGGTAGGAGGATCGGGGATCTGCCGACTCGCTGTTCGGTGATGAGTCCCTTTGTTTTCAAGGTGCTCAGGGCCCGGTAGAAGGTTGCCTTGGGGATGCCGGTGGCTTCGAGGAGTCGGGTTGTCGAGGTGCCTTGAGTCCCAAATTGGTCTCGCAGGGTGGCGAGGATGTCGCGTTCGGAGTCGGTCATGAGCGAGCTGAGTCCCACGGCGTCGTGAGACACGACGGCGGAGGCTCCGATGGGTGCGAGGGCGAGGATCTGGTCGGGTTGTTCGGGTGAGTCCTTCTGCTTGCTGTTGGTGAGGGTGAGGCGGGGTCCGTCCTTGGTGCAGCGGATGATCGACGTCGCAGCGCCTTCGAGGGCGGTGGATCCGCGCATGTTCTCGCCGGCGCGGGCTTCGTGGTGGACGACGAGGACGCAGGCGCCGGTGGCTTGCCGGATGCGTTCGAGGGCATCGACGAGTTCGCCCATGTCCTTGGCGCTGTTCTCGTCGGCGCCGACGGTGGCCCTGGCTTGGGTGTCGACGATGACGAGGATCGGCTTGAGGGTTGCGAGGAGCTGAAGCAGGGCGGGTAGATCGATGGGGCTGAGGAGCTGCACGGCGATGGGTAGGAACTGGACGCCGGAGGTGAATGCGCCGTTGGCGAGTTTCCATGCTTCGACGCGCTGGCCGAGGCCGGAGGCGCCTTCGGCGATCAGGTACAGCACCGGGCCCGGGGTGGTGTCGTGGGAGTGCCAGGCGGTTCCGGTTCCGACGGAGCAGGCGAGGTCGACGGCGACGAAGGACTTGCCGTGACCGGGTTTGCCGTGGAGCCAGGCGATGGAGTTCAGGAACAGCCACCGGTCGACGAGGGGTGCTGGAGCGGGGATACGGCTGAGGCCGGTGTCGTCGAGGACCGCGGCGGCGAGCTGGGTGTGTCGGGCTGTGACCAGGTCGGACGCGGGTACGGGTGGCGGGGGGACAACGTCGGCCGGGCCGCGGTCGTCCCAATCAGCTGGCGGTTCCGGGCCGAATCGTGCCGCGGTCATCGGTCCACGTCGCAGACCTCGGCCTCGCCGCCGACCCGATATTCGAGCGCGGCCAGGAAGTCGCTGACGTAGGCGACCGGCACCATCCAGCAGCGGCGCACGTCGTCGAACTGCCGCGGGCTCTGCGCAAGCTTCAGCGCGGGAACGACAATGTTGCCCGGCCCCATCAGCCACGCCGAGCGCCGGCCGACTTCAACCTTGACGAAATTGCTCAACTTGCCGCCTCGGTCAGGTTTCCCCTGAGTTCGGCGATCAGTTCAAGTTCCTCCGCCGACGCCGGCCCCGGGACGAGCGCGACGATCTCCCAGTCCTGGAAGCCGTGTTCGATCGCGTGGCGGATCTTGGCCAGGCGATAGTCCTGGATCAGCTGGACGCGATCAATCACCGGGGTGATCCTGCGCGCCTCGAGCCGACGTCGCCGACGGGTGATCCTGCCTTCGAGGAACGGTGACGTCCGGGGCCGTTCGGCCTCGCGCCAACGTCGGCGGATCGAATCGGCTTCGGCGATCTCGTCGGCGGTTAGCTCGTCGCGAACAGGAGAATCTCGAACGAGTGACAGCAGGCTGCCCATCAGCGGCGGTTCTGGTCAAGACCGAGGCAGGCGAGAACGTCGGCTGTTGGAACGCGCAACCTCCGACCTAGCTTCAGCACCCTGACTGGGAACTCTCCACGGTGATATGCCTCGTAGGAACCGTTGACACCCAGACCGAACAGCCGACCAGCTGTCGGCAGATCGATCGTCGGAGGCAAGTCTCGAACTTCGGCGATCGTCATCTGAGCCTGCGCAACTCTCATCTCACGCTCTTTCCCTCGCGGATATGGCTCGTACCCGCATAAGCTTGGTCGGTCGGCATTGACACCGCTAGCTATCTCGGGCAGAATCCATATCCGCATAGGAATGGAGACGGAATGCCAAGACCGAACCAACCCCGCAGCATCCATGGCGAGATCAACCTCGGCGACCGGGTCCGGCTGGAACGGACCGCGCGGGGCTGGTCCTTGGAGAAGCTGGCTATACAGATGCGCCATGTCGGCTGCGAGATCGCGGCGAGCGCCATCTACAAAAGCGAATCAGGCCCAGCGGAGAGCCGGCGGCGGATCACCTATGACGAAGCGCTCGCCTACTCGCGTGTTTTCGATATCCCGATGAGCGAACTAGATATGCCAATCGAGGCCGTGCGGAATCGGGCGGTCAAGGCTCTCCTCGATGAGTACGACGAAGCCCTGAACGGCTTGGCAGCGTCAGTCGAACGCCTGCGCCAATGGTTTCCACAGTTCGCCCAAGCGGCTGCTTCCGACCCGGAGCTGGCTGACACCGGCATTGAGGCCAGTGTGTGGCTATCAATCACAAATCAGCCGATGTCGGACCCCTCAGATCCTGTCGGAGCAGCGGCCTACAACCTGATGCTCGCGATTCGCAGCGTGTCGCTGCCGGCAGAAGAAGAGGACGTGGTCACTACCGCGCAAGCCAAGGCGTCGAACCGCAAAACGCGAGCGGGGAACAAGCGATGAAGGGCACCATCGTCAACGACTGCGAGTGCGGACCTGCTTACAACGCAAAGGGAAAGCGAATCGCCTGCCCGAAGAAACACGGGACCTGGTCGTTCGTGTTCGACGCAGGACGGCACCCCGAGACCGGCAAGCGGCGCCAGCTGCGCAAGCGTGGGTTCGCCACGAAGTCCGAGGCTGAAACCGCTCTGACCAAGTTGGCCAGTGAGGTCAGCAACGGCACGGTGGCACACGACAATCGGCAGACCGTGGAGACGTACCTCGAGGCATGGCTGGACGCGAAGGTCGCCAACGGACTGCGTCCAACGACGGCGCGCAGCTACCGCCAGCACCTCGACGACTACCTGATCCCCTCGCTCGGCCGGATCCGCCTCGGTGAACTGCGGGGTACTCACGTCGAGCAGATGCTGCTGACCGTGCAGAAGCCGCGGGAGAAAGGCCGCGTCGTGAAGCCGGCCACGGTCCGCCGGGTGCACGCCACGCTGCGCAGCGCGCTTACAACGGCCCGAAAGCGTCGACTGGTCAGCTTCAACGCGGCCAACGATGTCGAGCTGCCCAGCGCACCCCGGCCGAAGGTCCGACCGTGGGAGCCGGCCGATCTCGGCAAGTTCCTCGACGCGGTTTCGACCGATCGACTGGGAGTGTTCGTCGAGCTGTCGGCTGCCACCGGACTGCGTCGCGGTGAGGCGCTGGGTATCCGGTGGCAGGATGTCGACCTTGAGCGTGGTGTGCTGCACGTGCGCCAGCAGGTTGCCCAGCTACCGGGCCTGCACGACTGCCCCCAGTGTGGTGGCCAGCACCGCGGCCTTGTCTTCGGTGCCACAAAGACGGAGGCAGGCGAGGACCGCACTGTTGACCTGGACTCCACGACCATCGGCCTGCTGATCGAGCATCGGCTACGTCAGGATGTCGAGCGAAGTCAGTGGGCTGAGGCCTACGTCGATCATGACCTGCTGTTCGCGCACGAGGACGGCAAGCCCTTGTCGCCAAACGCGGTCAGCAGCCACTTCGAGCACATGGTTGAGAAGTCCGGCCTTCCCCGGGTTCGGCTTCACGATCTGCGCCACGGTCGGGCCAGCATCCTTCTGGCCGCCGGGGTCGATATCGCCTTGGTGTCGAAGCTTCTCGGGCACGCGACGATCGCGATTACCTCGGATACCTACAGCCATCTGCTCGAGGGTGTCGGCCGCGAGGCCGCCGAGCGGGCAGCCGCACTAGTACCCCGCGCTGCAAGGCCTGCAGCACCCCGCGGTGACCAGGATGTGACCAATAGCCCTGAGGTCGTCACATCGTGACCGAATCAAGGGCCTCAGAGGCCAGTAAATACAGGTGCCCCCGGTCGGACTCGAACCGACACTCGGCGGATTTTAAGTCCGCTGCCTCTGCCAATTGGGCTACGAGGGCGTGCGGCCATCTTTCCATCCCGGCGCGAACGACCTCGACCGCATTCCCCAACCAGGTCACTGATCCTCTGTTAGAAAGGTCGAATGTGTCCATCGGCTTCGCCACCACGACAGGTTCGATGGTTGTTCGCCGGGGTCGGTGTCGCCAGCGCTGCGAGCTGGACGATCATCATGGTCGTCTGGTCGGGCTCATCGTTCGCATCCGCGATCGTCAGCGGCCTCATCTTCGGCGCGATCTTCGCCCCGGCCCTCCATTTCGGCTTCAAGCGGTCGGGCATGTATGCCCCCAGGGGCAAGGCCCAGCACAGTTGCGAGGTTTGTGGCCAACCGCTGCCGGTCGTGCGCCGACCGACGAGCCTCCGACAGGCGCTCTACGGCGGATGGACCTGCCCGAACTGCGGCGCGGAACTCGATCGGCGCGATCGGCCGATCCGACCACGGTGACCCGATCAGCCGCACCCAACGCTTCGACGGCCTCGGCCGGGCGCGGCCAGGACGGCGAGGGCATGGCCAGACCTCGCCGGGCGCCCCTAGAGCAAGGCCGGGTGTGGCCGGCCTGGCTAGGCTAGGCAGCGACGCAAGCAGCGGGTCGACAAACGAGAGGGACGGCAGATGGCAGGCGCAGCGAGCAGGATCGGTTTCAAACTGGTGGCGGCGGCGGTCGCGATCCCGGTCGGACGCGCCGTCACCAAGGGAACCACGGCGGCCTGGCAGAAGGCGCGCCCCGAAGCCGGCACGGTGGACCCCAAGGATGTCGACCAGAACTGGACCGACGCCTTGGTCTGGGCCGGGCTGACCGGCGTCGGTGCGGCGGTCGCACAGCTACTGACCACCAAGGGTGCCGACACGGTGTGGCGGGCGATCACCGGCAAGCCATCACCGCGACCGAAGCACCAGGACCCGAAGCAACTTGACGGCAAAGCGGCCTAGACCTAGACGCAGACCTCAGCGCAACGACAGCGCGATGCCGTCCAGGATGTCGTGTTCGCTGGCGATGACCTCAGTCGCACCGAGATATTCCATCACCGTGCGCAGCACCAACGCGCCCCCGCCGATGACGTCGACCCGGCCGGGATGCATCACCGGCAGCGCCGCACGCTCGTCCCGAGTCATCGACAACAGCCTGGCGGTAACGGCAGAAACCTGGTCGTAGCTGATCCGCGCACCATGGATGGCATCCGGATCGTAGGCCGGCAGGTTCAGCGCGATGGCCACGATCGTCGTCACTGTGCCGGCTACGCCGACGAACGCCTCGGCCTCGGCGAACGGCACCTCGGTGGCCGCCTGATCCAAGGCCGCCCGCAGATCGGACACGGTGGCCTCGATCTCGTCCGCGGCCGGTGGGTCGCTGTGCAGGTGCCGCTCGGTCATCCGGACGCAGCCGACGTCCATGCTGTGCGCTGCCCGCACCGACGCGTCCGCTCCCAGAACCAGTTCGGTCGAGCCGCCACCGATATCGGCGACCAGCACCTTCGGCGGCAGTCCGCGCAGGGTGCCGACGGCACCGGTGTAGGACAGCGCAGCCTCGGCCCGGCCGGTGATCACCTCGGGTTCGACACCCAGCACCGACCGCACCATGGCGACGAACTCATCGGCATTGGCGGCATCCCGGGACGCCGACGTGGCCACCATACGCACCCGGTCAACCGAGAACTGCCTTATCAAATCGACATAATCGACCAACGCCAACCGGGTTCGTTCGATCGCCTCCGGCGCCAGCCGCCCGGTCCGGTCCACGTCCTGACCGAGCCGGACCACCCGCATCTCCCGGTGCACATCAACCAGGCCGGCACCGTTGGACGGATCGGTCGTCAGATCACCGATCAGCAGCCGGATCGAGTTGGTCCCGCAGTCAATTCCTGCGACTCGCGTCATGCTGGCACTGCGCCGTCGACGGACCCAGCTCCGACGCACGGCCCGGCCGCCCACCAGTCGGGAAGCAACGCCAACGCCTCGTCACCGAGCGGATTCACGCCCGGGCCGGCCGCCAACGAGTGCGCCACCAGCACGTGCAGGCACTTGACCCGATCGGGCATGCCCCCGGCCGAGATGCCCTCGATCTCGGTGACCGATCCGAGCTCGGCCCGTCGGGCCAGGTAGGCCTCGTGAGCAGCGGCGTAGGCCACGGCCAGCGAGGAATCCTCCGACAATCGTTGGCTCATCTCGGCCATCAGACCGGACGCTTCCAGAGTCCCGATGGCCGAGGCCGCTTTGGGACAGGTCAGGTAGTACAGCGTCGGGAACGGGCTACCGTCGGGCAACCGCGGTGCGGTCTCGACGACATCGGGATTGCCGCACGGGCAGCGATGGGCGACGTCGGCGACCCCGCGCAGCGGCCGCCCGAGTTGGTCGGTGACCAGCTGCTGGTCGGCTCCGGAGATCACGCGAACAGCTCACAAGAACAAGAACTCACGACTGCAGAGCCTAGTGGGACGCGTCCTGCACGCTGTCCCAGAGCTGGGAGTTCCAGTTCGGCGCCCGGGTCGTCTTGGCCACCTTGGCCGGTGGCGCCTCGGGCGTGGCCGGCGCCAACGGCTGACCCTGGGCGTCGAGCACGGTGTACAGCGTGTCTCCCGGACGGATGTACTGCAGCCGGGTCCGGGCCTGCCGCTCGACGTAGGCCGGGTCCTTCCATAGGTCGTTCTGCGCCTGGAGCGCAGCCACCTTGGACGCCAGCTCGCGCTGTTGCTTCTCCGAGCTGGCCACCGACGCCCGCCGATTCAGGTACGTCTGGAACGGCGAGGCGAGGATGACCACCAGGAACAGGGCCATCGCGGCCACCATCATGGTCCGGCCGGTGAGCCGGGGGCGCTTGAGGCGCACCCGGGGCCCACCAACCGTCGAACGAGTTGCCACTTCAGTCCGCTCCTCGCTCGACGCTCCTTCAACCTGAGCTTTAGCTTGACGCACCCTTGTAGCGCGGGAAAGCCGACGCGCCGGAGTACCGGGCCGCATCGTCGAGTTCTTCCTCGATCCTCAGCAACTGGTTGTACTTGGCCACCCGCTCGGACCGGGCCGGGGCACCGGTCTTGATCTGACCGCAGTTGGTGGCCACGGCGAGGTCGGCGATGGTGGTGTCCTCGGTCTCGCCGGAGCGGTGGCTCATCATGCACCGGTAACCGGACCGATGGGCCAGGTCGACGGCGTCGAACGTCTCGGTCAGCGTGCCGATCTGATTGACCTTGACCAGCAGGGCGTTGGCCGCACCGACCTGGATGCCGCGGGCCAGCCGTTCCGGGTTGGTGACGAACAGGTCGTCACCGACGATCTGAATCGTCTCGTCGAGCTGGGTGGTCAGGTTCACCCAGCCGTCCCAGTCCTCCTCCGACATCGGGTCTTCGATCGACACGATCGGGTAATTGGCGACCAGGTCGGAGTAGTAGGCGATCATCTCCTCCGAGCTCTTGGCCGCGCCCTCGAACTGGTAGGCACCGTCGGAGTAGAACTCGGTCGCGGCCACATCCATGGCGAACACGATGTCCGTACCGAGCTTCAGGCCGGCCTTCTCCACCGCCTCGGAGATGACGTCGAGCGCAGCGCGGTTGGA
>CAZZZW010000056.1:0-16844 GCA_964658795.1 Phormidium nigroviride PCC 7112 | reverse complement strand
GTGGGGATGATCCGACGGCTACCAAGCCGGACGATTCCGACGGTGGTCAACCGCGCTGAGCAGATGTGGAACCATGAACGCGTGCGTCCGGTCCAGCCATTGCTGACGATGCGCCGCCACATCGACCTGCTTCGGGTGGCGGGCGCCGGCTGTTGACATTCCTTCCGACCGTGTCACCATGCCCGTTCCGGGCACCTCGCGAAGGGAACGACCGCGCATGGCAGCGCGTAAAGGACAAGGCCAGTGGGCCCTCGGTTATCGGGAGCCGCTGAATCCGAACGAGCGCAGCAAGCGCGACAACGACGGCCTGCTGGTGAAGCAGCGAATCATCGACATCTACCAGCACGGTGGCTTCGAGAGCATCGATCCGGGTGATCTGCGCGGCCGCTTCCGCTGGTACGGGCTGTACACGCAGCGGGCTCAGGGCATCCCCGGCGGCAAGACCGCGATCCTGGAGCCGGAGGAACTGGACGCGCCGTACTTCATGCTGCGGATCCGCATCGACGGCGGCGCGCTGACCACCGACCAGTTGCGGGTGATCGGCGGTATCGCCACCGACTACGGCCGGGATTTCGCCGACATCACCGACCGGCAGAACGTCCAGTTGCACTGGATCCGGATCGAGGATGTGCCGACGATCTGGGACAAACTGGAGGCGGTCGGCCTGTCGACCACCGAGGCCTGTGGTGACACCCCGCGGGTGATGCTGGGCTGCCCGCTGGAGGGCGTGGCCGCTGATTCGGTGCTGGACGCCAGCGAACCACTGCAGCTCACCGTCGACAAGTACCTGGGCGACCCGGCATTCTCGAACCTGCCTCGCAAGTTCAAGACCTCGATGTCCGGCTGTGCGCAGCATTGCGTCAACCACGAGATCAACGATGTGGCCTTCGTCGGTGTGGTGAACGCCGATGGCGAGGCCGGATTCGATCTTTGGGTCGGTGGCGGCCTGTCGACGAATCCGATGTTCGCGCAACGGGTCGGCGTATTCGTCCGGCCGGCTGAGGTACCGGAGGTTTGGGCCGCTGTCTGTGGCATCTTCCGGGACTACGGCTACCGGCGTTCACGCAACCACGCGCGCTTGAAGTTCCTGATCGCCGACTGGGGCACTGAGAGGTTTCGCGCGGTGCTGCAAGAGGAATACCTGCAGCGCAGCCTGCCGGACGGCGTGGCGCCGCCGACCTCGCCGGCCCACCGGGACCACATCGGGGTGATCGAACAGGTCGACGGGCGGATCGCGATCGGCGCGACCACCAACTCCGGCCGGACCAGCGGCACCCACCTGACCGGCTTGGCCGATCTGGCTGAGAAGCATGGCAGTTCTCGGGTGCGTACCACGGCCCAGCAGGGTCTGGTCGTCCTCGATCTCGCGCCGGAGTCGGCCGATGCGGTGATGGATGGCCTGCTCGAACTGGGTCTCAACGCCCGTCCGAGCAACTTCCACCGCGGCACCATCGCCTGCACCGGCATCGAGTTCTGCAAGCTCGCCCTGGTCGAGACCAAGGGACGCGCCGAGACGATCCGGTCCGAGCTGGAACACCGCCTGCCTGGGTTCGATACCCCGATCACGATCAACGTCAACGGCTGCCCGAACTCCTGCGCGCGGTTCCAGGTCGCCGACATCGGCTTCAAGGGTGTGGTCGCCAAGGTCAAGCAGGAGGACGGCTCCTTCGTCGATCAGGACGCGTTCCAGATCCACCTTGGCGGCCAACTCGGTGCCGAGGCCGCGTTCGGCCGGAAGTTCCGTGGCCTGAAGGTGACGGCCGAGGAAGCCCCCGATTACGCCGAGCGGATCCTGAACGGCTTTCTCGAGCGGCGCACCGACGGCGAATCCTTTGCCAGCTATGTCACCCGGGCCGAGGAACAATGGCTGCTGTGAGGTTGGTCGGCCGGAATGTCTGAACGCGCGGCACCGTTCCACTGTCCGTACTGCGCCGAGGAGGACCTGCGTCCGTTCGGCGAGACACACGGACAGTGGCGTTGCGGTGCCTGCCAGCGAGTGTTCGCCTTGAAATATCTGGGCATCGCCGCTGACTGGACCAGCGCCGCCGAGCTCGAAAGGCAGTGAGGAGTACGTCATGACCGCGACCGTCGACTTGCCGAAGCTGGCCGAGAACGCCGGCCGGCAACTTGAGGATGCTTCGGCGATCGAGGTCCTGCAGTGGGCCCGGGACCACTTCGGGCGTGACTTCTGTATCGCTTCGTCGATGGCCGACGCCGTGCTGCCGCACCTGGCCGGTCAGGTTGTCCCTGGTATTGACGTGGTGTTCCTGGATACCGGCTACCACTTCGCCGAGACCATGGGCATGCGCGACGCCGTGGCCGCGGTGGAGCCGGTGACCGTCCGCACCATTCTGCCGTTGCGCAGCGTGGCCGAACAGGATGCCGAGTTCGGGGCCAAGTTGCACGACCGGGACCCCAACCTGTGCTGCGCGATGCGCAAGGTCGAACCGCTGCAGCGAGCCCTGGAGCCTTACTCGGCGTGGGCATCCGGGCTGCGCCGGGCCGACGCGCCGAACCGGGCCACGGTGCCGGTCGTGGAATGGGATGCCAAGCGCAACATGGTCAAACTCAATCCGATCGCGACCTGGTCGGACGAGCAGGTGGACGCCTACATCGCCGAGAACGGCATCCTGGTCAACCCGCTGCTGTCCGACGGCTACGGCTCGATCGGCTGTGCTCCCTGCACCCGGCGGCTGCTCGAGGGCGAAGACGCACGGGCCGGCCGGTGGTCCGGTTCGGACAAGACCGAGTGCGGTATCCACACCTGACCAGCTCGATGTCCTACGAGCTGCCTGCTCACCGCCGGCGCCGCGCGCGCAGCGCCGCAAGCACTCCGGCCAACACCACGATCGTGGTCCCGACCGCCAAGGTGCTGGTCCGGTTGGAGGAACTCCTCGCCGCTGGCGGCGCGGTGCCCGGCTTGGTCGCCCTCGCCGGGACCGGCGGCGTCGTGGCCGCGTCCGAAGGTCGCGCACCCGGGGTGGTCGAACCGGGTGCGGCCGTGGGTCGGGCCAGCACCGTCGCCAGCACTGTCGCCGGGATCGGCACCTGATAGACCACACTGCCGACCTGCTCGCTGTCGGTCAGTAGCCGCGTCCCGTCGATCGCGATGCCTTCGCCTTGTGGCTGGGCCGGCAGCGCCAACACCGAGGGGGCGTGGCTGAGGGCAGCCGCCACGTCGCCCCCGACCACCGGCCACAGGTAGGCGTCGGTGTACGTCCGGATCGCGAGCAGGCGCCCGTCGGCCGACATCGATGCCCCGGTCGCGGTCAGCTCCCCCACCGGATTGGGACCGCCGGGGGTGCCGGTCAGCCGAAAGTCGACCGTTCCGATCGTCGCCAACGTCTGTACCGCCGTCGAGGGTGTGTTCGGTACCTGGAACACCTCGCTGCGGCCGAGCAGTTGCTTGGTCACCAGGTATTCCCGGTGCCGGATCGGGTCCACCAGCAGCGACTCGGCGTCGTGCGGGCCGTCCGGATAGCGCAGCCGCCAGACGTCGGGACGGCCGACCGAGCAGGTGTCGCCGACGATCCCCGGTTCGTCCACCCGGTACAGCTCGACCTGACTGCGCTGGCTGTCGTTGTCCCCGATGTCGGCCAGCCAGACCGATGGCCGGCCGGCTGCCGACGGTCCGGTGGCCAGGTCCTCCCAGTCGTGGTTGCTGGCCCCGGGCACGTCGCACTCGGCCCGGACCGCTCCGGTCCCCGCATCGAGGGCGAAGAACCGGGCCGCATCGCCACTGTCGTTCTGGACGTAGAGCAGCCCCGGATTTCGCTGCCCGACGGCCAGTCCGCTGACCTCGGCCAGCCTCGGATCCGCCAGTGCGAACAACGCCCGGGGTGCCGCCGATGCGGGAATCGCACCGCCCAGGAGTAGCAGTGTCAGAGCTGCCGCCGCCACGACCGACCGAATTCGCACGGACGCCAACCTATCTGGCCGGCACCGCCTAAAGTTCTGTGTCATGGGGCAGCCAGACACGGATGCGGGGGCGGAGCAGATGACACCGCCGACGGCGTCGTCCGTGCTGGTCCTGGATCTGCCCGCCGACCGGGTGCGGGAACGGCTTGCCGATGCGATGCAGATCTATGTTGACGCCATGGGCTATTCGCCCTCGAGCGGCAGTCAGCGTGGCGTCCACATGCTCAAGCACACCCGCCATGCCGACTTCCGCTGCCGGATCGCGGTCGACCCGCGGGGCGCGATGCTCGGCTTCGGGTACGGCTACACCAGCCTGCCGGGCCAGTGGTGGCACGACCTGGTGCAACGCGCGGTCACCCAGGACACCGAGTACTGGCTGGGCAGTGCGTTCGAGCTGTCGGAGCTGCACGTGGCCCCGGCCGCCCAGGGCCACGGGATCGGCGAGGCAGTGTTGCGGTCCCTGGGCGATGGCCTTCCGCACCGGTCGATGCTGCTGTCCACGCCCGAGGCCGACAACCGGGCCTGGCGGCTCTACCGGCGACTCGGGTTCATCGACCTGGCCCGCAATCACATGTTTCCCGGCGATCACCGCCCCTTCGGGGTCCTCGGCAGCGCGCTACCGTTTCCCGCCGTCGGAACTTGAGGCCCACGTGGCCGGCTGAGTACAGCAGCGCGCTACCGTTTCCCGCCGTCGGAACTTGAGGCCCACGTGGCCGGCTGAGTACGGCAGCGCGCTACCGTTTCCCGCCGCCGAGGCGGGACGGTCAGCGCGTGATGCTGGACAGCGACAGGTTGTGCCAGACCTCGCGGGTGGCCTTGGATCGGTTGAACGTGATGAAGTGGATGCCGGGAACGCCCTCGGCGAGCAATCGCTCCGCCAGCCGGGACGCCTCTTCGATGCCGAGCGCCCGCACCGCCTTGGCGTCATCGGCGACCGCGGCGAACTTGGCCTGCAACGGGGCGGGGAACGGCGCGCCGGACAACTGCTCGGACCGTTCGATCGTCGCCATCCGGGTCACCGGCATGATGCCGGCCACGATCGGGACGGTACAGCCGGTCGCGGCGACCCGATCCCGCAGCCGCAGGTAGTCATCGGCGTCGAAGAACATCTGGGTGATGGCGTAGTCCGCCCCGGCCCGACATTTGGCGACAAACCACTCGGTGTCGTCCTCGATGGACGTCGAGCGGGGGTGCTTGTACGGGAATGCCGCGACGCCGACTGTGAAATCACCGCTGGCTCGGATCAGTTCGACGAGGTCGCTGGCGTACTCCAGGCCCTCGTCGTGCTTGATCCATTCACCCATCGGGTCCCCCGGCGGATCACCCCGCAGGGCGAGCACGTTGGAGATGCCGGCGTCGGCCAAACGTCCGATGATGCCCCGCAACTCGGCCACCGAGTGACCGACGGCGGTCAAGTGCGCCACCGGTAGCAGCGTGGTGTCGCTGGCGATCCGCTCGGTGATCTCGATGGTGTGCTCGCGGGTCGTGCCGCCGGCGCCGTAGGTCACCGACACGAAATCGGGCTGCAATGACTCCAGCTCGCGGATCGTGGTCCACAGCACTCGCTCGTCATCGGCCGACTTCGGCGGGAAGAACTCGAACGAAAAGGTGGGAGTGCCACTGACGAAAGAGTCCCTGACGGTGCGTGCCATGCCCCACAGCGTAATGTCCGGACGCGTGACTGCCCGGCACGACCTCGTTGTTCCGACCTTGCCGCAGCTGGTCACCGCCGAGCTGACCGGGTTCATCGACCGTCAGACCCGATTCCTGCTGGAGATGAGCCCTGATCTGTCCCAGCTGGCCGACGCCGCCCAGGCCGCCGTGCTGGAAGGCGGCAAGCGGCTGCGTCCGACCTTCGCCTACTGGGGCTGGCGGACGGCTCAGCCCGCCGGCGCCGACGGTGAGACCGCGTTGATCCGGGCGGCGGCCAGCCTGGAACTACTGCAGGCCTGCGCCCTGGTGCACGACGATCTCATGGATGGCTCCGACACCCGCCGCGGCCGTCCGGCCACCCACATCCGGCTGGCCGCCGAGCACACAGCCGCCGGGTGGCCCGGCTCGAGCCAGACCTTCGGCGCGGCCGGGGCGATCCTGCTCGGTGATCTGTTGCTCTCCTGGGCCGGTGAGATGTTCTCCGCGCCGATCGCAACCCTGCCCCCGAGCCGCGCCGCCGGAGCCGAACGGCAGTTCGACCTGATGCGTACCGAGGTCGTGGCCGGCCAGTTCCTCGACGTCCTGGCCCAGACCCGGGGCCGGTTCGACCCGGACGAGGCACTGCGGGTTATCCGTTACAAAACCAGCAAATACACCATCGTCCGGCCGCTGCTGCTGGGTGCGGCGGCGGCCGGGGCACCGGCGGCCGCCGAGCACGATCTGGCCGGCTACGGTCACGCCCTGGGTGAGGCGTTCCAGCTCCGCGACGACCTGCTCGGGGTGTTCGGTGATCCGTCCGAGACCGGCAAGCCGGCCGGCGACGACCTGCGGGAGGGCAAGCGCACCCTGCTGGTGGCCTTGGCCATGGCCGAGGCCACCGAGCCCGAGCGGCGGATCATCCAGGCCGGAATGGGCAACCCCGACCTGACCGACGCCGATGTCGACCAGTTGCGCGAGCTGCTGACCCCGGCCACGCACGCGGTGGAGCACCGGATCTCCGCCCGGGCCGCCGAGGCGGTCGGTCACCTGTCCGAGGCGGTCGGGCCGGACGCCCGGCAGGCGCTGATCGAACTGGCGGACGCGGCCGCGCACCGAAGCTTCTAAGACTCCGCCAACCGGATGCGGAGTCTGCGACGATAGAGCGGTGGCGGTGGACGCGAGGTCGGTGACGGACGTCGATCCGGCCCGGTTCTCCCGGGTCGACCAGGCGATCCAGAACTGGAACCTGCGCACGGTGGGCCTGATCGGGGTGGTCGGCAGCCTCTTGGTGACGATCGGCAGCTTCGGCGCCGGCGCGTTGCCGGCCAACGACCCGAGTCGGACCTTTCCAGTGCTGGGCCTGCTGCGTCACGGCAGCACCGGGCTGCACACCGCTCTGGGCTTCTACTATCTCGGCCTCGTGCTGCTGGTGGTGGCCTGGCTGGTGCTGGGCCGGTTGCTGCTCACCGGCTCGGCCAGCGGCCACCTGCTGATCGGGCGAACGGTGGTCAGCCCGGCCGCTTTGCGCAAGGTGATGATCGGCTGGCTGACCCCTCTGCTGGTGGCGATGCCGCTGGCCAGTTCGGACCTCTACAGCTACGCCGCCCAGGCCCAACTGGCCCGACGCGGGCTGGATCCGTACAACGCCACCCCGGCCGACCTGCCGGCCGTCGATCTGGGCAAGTTCCTGGACAACGTGGCCTGGAAATGGGTCGACACGCCGTCGCCGTACGGCCCGCTCTGGGTGGCGATGTCGAAATGGGTCGCGGTCGGCACCGGAGATCATGCGCTGATCAGCGTCCTGCTTCTGCGGTTGTTGCCGTTCGCGGCGGTGCTGTCGCTGACCTGGCTGCTGCCGATGCTGGCCGAGCGATACGCCCGCCGGCCCGACATCGCGGTCTGGCTGGCGGTCGGCAACCCGCTGACCTTGATCCACGCCGTGGGCGGTGGCCACAACGATGCCGTGATGGTCGCGCTGATGGTGGCCGCGCTGGTCGTCGCGACCCGGCCGCAGGCGAACTGGCGACATCTCCTCGCCGGGTTGGTGCTGGCCACCATGGCTGGGGCGGTGAAGTCGCCGGGGCTGATCGCGGTTGCCTTCGTGGTGCCGATCTATCTGACCGGCCGGCCGGAGCTGCGGACCCGGATCTGGATCCGCTACAGCGCGCTCGCGGCTGCCGTGGCCGTGGCCGTGTTCGCCGTCGTGTCGGTGATCGCCGGGGTCGGCCTGGGCTGGACCAAGCAGGTCAGCTCCGGTGCCCCGGTGATCAACTTCATGTCGCTGCCCACCCTGCTGGCCGTGCTGTACCGCGCGGTGATCGGAGCCGCGCACGCCGGCACCACGGTTGACGGCACCGTCCGGGGCTTTCGCACCGTCGGCACCGTGCTCAGTGCGCTGTTGCTGGTCTGGTTGTGGTTCCAGGCGGTGCGCCGACATGGCAACCGCAAGGCCTCGATGAAGCTGCTGACGGTCGGCCTGTTCACCGTGGTCGTGCTCGGTCCGGCCGTGCAACCCTGGTATTTCAGCTGGGCATTGACCATCGGTGCGGTGCTGATGCTCTCGCCGCGGAAGGTGTTCTGGGTGGCCACCGGCTCGATCGGGCTCACCCTGCTGACCCGGCCGATGGGCTCGAGCCTGGAGGCGGTCGCCTACCTGTCCGCGGTCGCGGTGGCGGCGATCGCGGCTCGGGCGTTGCTCGGCCCCGTCGTTCGGCACCGGCAACCCTGACCGCTCCATCAGCCAGCACAACCGTGATCAGGCTTATGCGTACGGCCGAAAACTCAACGCACGATGTGGCAAACCTCGAGGCCCGGGGCGGCGTCGATCAGCGGCGGGGACCGACAGTCGGGCTGACCGGCCTCCGGCGGGCTGCGCGGCGTCCGAGATAAACCCAGCAACTCAACGTGATCAGGATCAGTGAGAAGCCGAAGCCGAGGTCCTCGACCGGGGCGTGCACGATCCGCAGGCCGGTGATGTCGGCTCGGTTGTAGCGGACCACACCGACCCCGGTGAGGACGCCGTTCACGATCAACTGGAAGCACAGCAGGATGGCATAGGCGGTCCAGAACGCCCGGCGCCGTAACAGGAAGGTCCGCAGCAGGGCTAGATCGAGGCCCGCCGCCAGCGCAATTCCGAGCAGGGTCAGCTGGGTGTAGGTCATGGCTCGTCCGCTCCTTCGTCCCCGATGGTCCAGCCCGGCCGGCGGCGGCGGACCGCCTCCAGGGTGAGCACCGCACAGATCGGGATGACGATGAAGAACAGCGCTTCTTCTACGGGCAATCCGGCGATCCGGAGCCCGACGAGATAGCGGTAGCCGAAGCTCCACTGCTGCTGGTGGATTGCGTAGAGATCCCAGGCGATGAACAGGACCAGACCGGGCAGGATCGCCAGGAGCAACCGCCGCCACCGGCGATATACGCGCGTCCGCAGCAGAAACTCCAACGGGGCGGTGCCCAGCAGGCAGCCTGCCAACAGCGCCAGATACAGCAGATGTGACATCCGATCAGCGCCGGGAGTCGTTCTCGACCCGGGCTAGAACGCTGCCGCCTGGGCCCGCCGCTTGACCTCGGTACCGCGGTTCTCGGCCAGCGCCTGGGCCGGCGTGCCGGGCAGGGACTCGTCGAAGCGCAACAACCAGGCCACGATCTCGTCGTCGGTGTAACCGCCGTCGCGGAGCAGGGTGATCACACTGGGCAGGCTCTTGAGCACGACCCCCTGGGCCACGAACACCCGGGGCAGCGCGCGACGGCCCTGCTCGTCCCGGGTGATGACGAGCTTTCCGTCCTTGATCAGCTGATGCACCTTGGTGATCTGCAGGTTCAGCAGTTCGGCGACGTCGGGCAGCGTGATCAGTTCGGAGCCGTCGGCGGCGGGATCGGCCTGTGGTGCGGAGGACATGCCGTCCAAATTAACGCACTGACGCCCCTCAGATGGACACGGCGATCACAGAACCCGCCAGCCGCGCACCGGTTCGGGTGATTCGGAGGCGTCGGCGTCGGTCCACGGCCTGGCCGAACCGTACAAGCCGGCCAGGGCCTGGCCGGCCCGGACGCCGGCCGGGAAGGGTTGCCGAGCGATCCGGCGGCGCAGTTCGTCCACCGGCTGGGGCTGGCGTCCGGCCGAGACGACCACGTTGCCGAACCGGCGGCCGCGCAGCACATCACTGGAGCTCACCAGGGCCAGCTCGGGCAGCGCGGGCACGATCGCGGCCAGCACCCGCCGGAGGTAGCCGAAGCCCGGGTCGTCGACGAAATTGGCCAGCAACCGGCCAGCCGGCTTGAGCACCCGGGTGATGTCGAGGAAGAACTCGGCCGTGGTCAGCGACGCCGGCACCCGTCCGTCGGCGTAGGCATCCAGGATCACCAGGTCGGCGCTGGCGTCGGCCAACTGGGCGATCCCGGCCCGGCCCTCGAGCGGCCGGATCCGGATCCGGTGGTTGCGCGGCAGCGGCAGCTTGGTCCGGATGATCTCGGTCAGTTCGACGTCCGGTTCCAGCACGATCTGCGGTGAACCCGGACGAACCGCCTGCAGGTACCGCGGCATCGTCAGGCCGCCGCCACCGATGTGGGTCACCGCGAGCGGGCCGTCCGGGAAGGCGCTCTCGATCACGCTGGCGAAGTACTGGATGTACTCGAAGTCCAGGTACGTGGGGTCGTCCAGATCGACGTAGGACTGGCGCACGTCGTCCATCAACAGCATGTAACCGCCGGGGTGATCGCTGTCGACGACCAGTTCGATCCGGGGTCGCGACGTCATGCCCAGGACCCTACTGGCGGCGTTGGCCGGCCCCAGCGTCGCGGCCAGCCTGAGCGGCCGCCCGGTGTGGCTGGCAAAGCAGGCCGAAAGCGCACTTAGAATCTCCTACGTGCAGACCGCCCCGCCCGACCGGCTTCTCGGCCGCCTGCTCGAGGGCCGGTACCGGGTCGTCGAGCGGCTTGCCCGCGGCGGCATGTCGACGGTCTACAGCGCGGTGGACGAACGGCTGGAACGACCCGTCGCAGTCAAGGTGATGGCACCGAGCCTGTCCAGCGATCCCGCCTTCGCCGACCGGTTCGCCCGCGAGGCCCGGGTCGCGGCCAAGCTGTCGCACCTCAATGCCGTCTCGGTGTACGACCAGGGCGTGGACGGCGAACACGTCTTCCTGGTGATGGAACTGGTCCGCGGCCGGACGTTGCGTGATCTGCTGCGCGAACGTGGCGTGCTCACCCCGCCCCAGGCCGTCTCGATCATGGAGCCGGTGCTGGCTGCGTTGGCCGCCGCCCATCGGGCCGGGCTGGTGCATCGCGACGTCAAGCCGGAGAACATCCTGCTGTCCGACGACGGGGTGGTGAAGGTGGCCGACTTCGGGCTGGCCCGGGCGGTCGAGGCCGACGCCAGCAGCACCCGGACCGGACTGATGATGGGCACCGTCGCCTACTGCCCGCCGGAGCAGATCTCCCGAGGCTCGGCCGATGCCCGGTCCGACGTGTATTCCTCCGGGATCGTGCTGTTCGAGCTGCTCACCGGCCGGGCGCCGTACACCGGGGACAGCGCGATGGCGGTGGCCTACCAGCACGTCAACTCCGACGTGCCGCCGCCGTCGAACCGCCGCCCGGACATCCCCCGCCAGCTGGATGAGCTGGTGCTGCGCGCGACCAGCCGGGAACCGTCCGGTCGGCCGCTGGACGCCGGCGCGCTGCTGGCCGAACTGCACGACGTCCGGGTCGACCTGGGCCTGCCGGTGACACCGGTGCCACCGCGACGCCCGGTGGCCACCGACTTGGACGACACCCAGACGATCGAACGGATCCCGGGCGGCAATCAGGGCCACCCGTCGATGCCGCCGTACCCGCCCGGCGCTCCCTACGGCCCCGGCCGGCGATCGGATCAGGCCCGGACCGCGCCGACCGGCCCGCAGCACCCAGGTCAGCCGCGGTCGCAGTACCCGGTCCAGGGCTACCGGGGCAACGACACCCAGTTCGAACCCGAGAGCGAACCCGGACGGCGGCCCGAGAAGCCCAAGAAGTCGTTGAGCAAGCGGCAGCGGGCCCGCCGTCGCACGACCATCTGGATCGCGATCGTCGTGCTGCTCGGACTGCTGACCGGCTGGGCGGCGTGGTACTTCACCGTCGGCCGGTACCACCAGGTGCCCTCGGTATCGGGCCAGGGACAGTCGGCGGCCACCGCGTTGCTGCGCAAGGACGGTTTCGCCGTCAACTCCCAGATCGAGCAGTCGTTCTCCGAGACGGTGGCGGCCGGCACCGTGATCGGCACCCATCCGGACGCCGGCTCCCACGTGCTGAACGGCAAACTCATCCAGCTGGTGGTGTCTAAAGGACCGGAGCGATTCGTGGTTCCCGCCTCGGCCGGCAAGACCTACGACCAGCTGCAGGCCGCGGTCGGCACCATGCCGATCCAGCTCGAACGCAAGGATTCGGCCGACAGCACCGGCAAGATCCCGGCCGGCACGATCATCCGGACCGACCCGGCCGCCGGGGCGAAGGTCAAGCGCAACGCCGCGATCATCGTCTATGTCTCGACCGGGCCGCCGATCATCGCCGTCCCCGGCGTGACCAACCAGACCCAGGACGACGCGACCGCCACCCTGACCCAGACCGGCTTCCAGGTGGACGCCGGCAGCCAGGACTTCTCGACCACGGTGCCCTCGGGTTCGGTGATCAGCCAGGATCCGTCGGGGGGCGCGACGGTGCCGAAGTTCAGCACGATCAAGCTGGTGATCTCCAAGGGGCCACCGCTGGTCACGCTGCCCGACATCGCCAACGGCACCAACTTCGATGACGCCAAGCAGCAGCTCGAGGGGCTCGGGCTCAAGGTCCAGCGGGACGACTCCGCCGATGGAGGCATCCTGGGCCTGGTCATCGGCATGAAACCATCCGGCGGGAAGCAGGTCCCACTCGGCTCGACGGTCACGCTCAAGGTCGTCTGACCAGGCCGGTCGAGTAACTTTGCCGTCATGGTGATCGTGATGGCGCAGACCGCTACCCAGTCCGACGTCGATGCCGTGATCGCGCAGGTGCACACGCACGGTGGCCAGGCTTTCGTCAGTCGCGGCGTCACCCGCACGATCATCGGCGTGGTCGGCGAGGAGTCGGTGCTGGAGACGATCGACGTCACCGGGCTGAGCGGCGTTGCCGACACCAAACGGATCACCGCGCCGTACAAGCTGGTCTCGGCCGACAACCACACCCGACGCACCACGATCCGGGTCGGCGGCGTGCCGATCGGACCGGACACCTTCACCCTGATCGCCGGCCCGTGCGCGGTGGAGACGCCCGAGCAGACGCTGGAGTCGGCGCTGTTGGCCAAGCGGGCCGACGCTACTCCGCGGCGGCGCCTACAAACCCCGCAGCTCGCCGTACGCCTTTCAGGGTTTGGCCTTGGAGGGACTGCAGATTCTCGCCGATGTGCGGCAGCAGACCGGGCTGCCGGTGGTAACCGAGGTGCTGGACGTCAAGGATGTCGATGACGTCGCCGAATACGCCGACATGCTGCAGATCGGCACCCGCAACATGCAGAACTTCGGGCTGCTGCAGGCGGTCGGCAGCGTCGGCAAGCCGGTCATGCTCAAGCGCGGTCTGTCGGCCACGTATGAGGAATGGCTGATGGCCGCGGAATACATCGCCCAGCGCGGCAACCTCGACATCGTGCTGTGCGAACGGGGCATCCGCAGCTACGAGCCGTCGATCCGCAACATGTTCGACGTGTCGGCGGTGCCGATGGTGCAGTCGATGTCGCACCTGCCCGTCATCGTCGACCCGTCGCACGCGGCCGGCCGGCGAGACCTGGTGGTGCCCCTGGCCCGGGCCGGTATCGCGGCCGGTGCCGATGGCGTCATGGTCGACGTGCACCCGCACCCCGAGCAGGCCCTGGTGGACGGTGCGCAGGCCTTGACCGGAGCGTCGCTGGACGAGTTGGCCCAGGTCGTCACCACGCTGCCGGCGCTGCTGGGCCGGACCTCGGCGGCGCACCGGGCCGGTTGAGCCGGGCTACCGTAGCCGACGTCTCCGAAAAGTGGCGGCAACAGCGGCCCCGTTCGCGCGTCTATACAGCTGAGCCCGGGAAGCGGGCGAGCCTGGAGCGGCGGGCGGTCAGCTGAAGACGGGCCGGCGATGGTCACCAGAGTGGAGCACTACGTGGTCGGGCCGCAGGCCGCTCGCGAAGCACCGATGAGCTTCGACGAGCTCTACCAAACGCAGTGGTGGCCGATGCTGCGGCTTGCCACCGGTCTGGTCGATCAGGCCGCGGCCGCTGAGGACGTCGTCCAGGACGCCTTCGCCGCGCTCTACCGGAAATGGGATGGCATTCGCGAGCCGGCCGCAGCGGTCGGCTACCTGCGTACCAGCGTGGTCAACGGAGCCCGGTCGGTGCTGCGCAGGCGGATGACCTCGCGAAAATATCTGCGGGTGGTGGGCGAGGAGACGGTCGAGGGGGCCGACGCCACCGTCGTCCTGGGCGCCGAACATCAGCAGGTGCGTTCGGCCCTGGCGACGTTGCCAGACCGACAGCGAGAGGTTTTGACCTTGCGGTATCTGGCTGAACTGTCCGACGAGGACATCGCCGCCGCCACCGGACTGTCCCTCGGCGGCGTCCGTTCCGCATCCAGTCGTGGCCTAGCCGCGCTGCGCAGCGTTCTGGGAGGTCAGCTGTGAACGACTTCGACGACTTCGAAGCGCGGTTGCACCAGGGGCTGAATCGCGAGGTCGACCAGCAGCTCGGGTCGCCTCGGCTGCCGCCGGTGTTTCACCCGCCGGTCCACGAGCGCCGGCCGTGGCTGGTGCCGTTGCTGGCCGCGGCGTGTGTGTTGTTGCTGGTCGGCGTGACGTTCGGGGCCAGGCAACTGGCGACCACCCACCGCACCCAGCCGACCGCGCCGACCCCGTCGGTGACTCCCCCGCCGCCGAGCGGGTCGCCCACGGCCAGTCCGACGCCGTCCTCCTCCTCATCGTCCCGGCAGAGCCTCGGTAATTCCGCCAACCCCGGTGGCTCGACGCCCGGGCAGACGCCGGTCACGGTGCAGCTGGACGGCGCCACCTTGCAACTGCCGGGCGGCTGGGTGGCTCGGCGGGCGTCGGAGTATCAGGCCGCCAACGCCGATCCGACTGCCGGCTGGTGCCTGACGCCCCAGTCCACGCCGGTCAGCACCGCGCGCTACAGCTGCCCGATCGTGTTCAACCCCATCTCCAGCCGAGGCAGTTCCCTGGACAGCGACAAGGAATCTGGGTTCAACAGCAACCCCGAGTTCTGTTACCCGAACCAGGGCTCGGGCGGCGTCGGCGGTGGTACTGCCCGGACGCAGTCCTCGGATCGCACGGTCGGCGACCGGGCGGCCGACTACCGCCGGTTCGACATCGACTGCGCCAACGGATTGCAGTTCGTCGTGGAGCAGTACGTCGTTGCCACCGGTCCGGCCTACGCACTCACCTTCGAGGCGCCGGCTGGTCCCGGGGCCGAGGCCCGGAGCGCAGCCCTGGACTACCTCGCTCAGCACGCTTCGTTGCCGGCGCAGAGTTCGTCCGTCCGGTTGTACGACCACGGCTACATCCGATCGATCACGCCGGTGAGCGGCGGGGTCCGGATCGCCCTCGACCGGGTGGTGCCGGGTCCGAACGGACCCGAGAACAACAACCCGGCCACGTACGACTACCTGGTGCCGAGTTCGATCAGCGGGGAGTCGACGCTGGCGGTGGGTTCGCTGTTCTCGGTCTGGACCGACGGTTCGCAGGTCACGTCGTTGCTGCCGGGCTAGCGACACCCTCGACCGCCGGGGTGCGGGTCGGCGGACGCCAGCCGGGCGGGCCGAACGCGTAGCCGAGTTTCGCCTTGACGCCACGGGCCGTTCGTACATCGCGGCCGAGCGCGGCGAACTCACCGAAGGCCACCTTGAACGGGTTGTGGGTGTCGATGTTCTTGGTCAGGCCGTAGGTGACCCGATGGGTCTCGGGTACGAAACTGGAGAACATGCGGTCCCAGATGATCAGGATGCCGGCGTAGTTCACGTCGAGGTAGTCGGCGTCGCTGCCGTGATGGACGCGATGGTGGGACGGGGTGTTCATGACCGCCTCGAACCAGACCGGCAGCCTGGCGATCTTCTCGGTGTGCAGGAAGAACTGGTAGAGCAGGCTCCACGCCATCGCGGTGAAGATGACCCAGGGCGGGATGCCGATCAGGGCCAGCGGCATCCAGAACGGCAGTGTGAGCATCGGCGTCCACTTCTGCCGCAGCGCGGTGGAGAAGTTGTAGTGCTGGGACGAGTGATGCACCACGTGTCCGGCCCAGAAGAACCGGACCCGATGCGACACCCGGTGGAAGGCGTAGTAGGCCAGGTCGTCGGCGAAGAACACGATGACCCAGGTCCACCAGTCATGCGGGCTCAGGCGCAGCGGCGTCCACTCCCACAGGGCGGAGTAGACGACCAGCACGACCAACCGCCAGAACAGGTTGACGATCGAGTAGCCGATGCCCATCAACAGGCTGGTCCGGGTGTCGGACGGTTGGTAGCCGATCGCGTTCTCGCTGCTATCGCCGAGCTGAAACTGATCGTGGTGCAGGACGTGAATGGCCACGATCTCCAGCGCCACGAAGACCACGAAGACCGGTATCGCGTACATGATCGGGTCGTGGAGCTGCATCCTCGCTCGTCCTCTCGGTGATGACCGGCTAACTTACCGCTCGGTAAGTTTACCGAACGGTAAGCTATCGGGCATGGCATCGGCAAGGTTGAGTCGTCCGGAGCGAGAAGCGCAGATGCTCGAGGTCGCCACCGAGGTCTTCTGCGAACGTGGGTATGCGGGCGCGTCCATGAACGAGATCGCCTCGCGTTGCGACGTGACCAAGCCGATGTTGTACCTGTACTTCGACTCCAAGGAGAGGCTGTACCTGGCCTGCGTCACCTTCGTCGGCGACGGCCTGATCGCCGCCATCGAGAAGTCGGTGGCCGCCGCCACGAGCCCCACCGAACAGGTGTTGGCCACGGCGGCGGGCCTGTTCTCCTTTGCCGAACAACGAGATCGGTCCTGGTGGGGCGTGATCTACACCGAGACGATGCCCGCCGACACGGCTGTCGCCGAGGCGACCAACGGGTATCGAGACCGGATCTTCGGGTTGGTGTCGCGGGCGATGGCCGGCGTGCTCGACGATCCGCTGGACGTCGAGATCGCCGCACATGCCCTTATCGGCGCGGGCGAATCCTTGCTGCGGTGGTGGGTGGCCCGGCCGTCGGTGTCCGCGGCAGATATGCAGGCCAGGCTCGTTTCGGTGCTGTCGCCCTTCCTGACCGGGCTTGACCGGTCCTGAT
>CAZZZW010000055.1:11211-16881 GCA_964658795.1 Phormidium nigroviride PCC 7112 | reverse complement strand
GCCGGGGCCGGTCGGGGCCGGGTCAGCAGCACGAACCGGGTCACCGCGCCGGCGTTGTCGGCGATGTCATGGGCCAGGGTGGTAAGGCCGTACAACTCGGCCGAGATCACCGGGGCGACCGCGGCATCGAAGTCACCCGCCGCCACCGCCCGGGCGCCACCGGCCGTCGAACTGACCAGGGTCACCGTCACCTCGGGCAACGTGTCGAGCAGATAGCGACGCACCTGGGCCTCGGCGTGCGGATGGGTGGCCACGGTACGGACGGCGGTCAGCGGGGTACCGGGGCGGGCCATCAGGTCGAACACGACCGGTAGGAAGGTTTCGGCCACGATGACCAGCGGATCGTCGTTGGCCAGCGCGTCCAGGGTGGCCGGTACGGCGCCCTCGATCGAGTTCTCCAGCGGCACCAGGGCGCCGTCGACCGCGCCGGCCTGCACCGCGTCGATCGCCTGGGTGACGCTGGGATAGGGCCTCAGTTCGACGCCGGGTCCGGCCAGTTGGCGGGCCGCTGCATGCGCGAACGTCCCTTCCGGACCGAGGAACGCGTAACTGACGGGGCTGACCACGTCTCGACCCTATCGAGCGGGGCTATCCGAATCCCATGCGAGACAGGCTCGGGAGCACCCGCCTGACGGACCGGTCCGGCCGATCAGTTCTGCAGGGCCGCCCGGACGGCCTGCTCCTCCTCGGGCGACAGGGCGTGCTCGCCGACGCCGGCGGTCAGAGACTTCGCGTACAGCCGGGTGTCGGAGGTGCCCGCGATCGAGGTCAGGGTGATCCCGTTCCCGCCGTCGTCCATCAGGGCCAGGCTGAACGAGAGCCGGCCACCGAGGTCGTCGAACGCGTCGTACCGGACCAGCGCGATCCGGCGCAACACCGTGCCGACGGTCGTGTTGATGCCCTGCACGGTCTTGCTCAGCTCGGCCCGCTCGCCGGCCAGCTGCGTCTGCATGCCCTGATGGGCCGCAGTCAGGTCCCGTTGCAGTTCCAGAATGTCCTGGCGGACCGCGACGCTGGCCTGCATGTGCTTCTCGGCCACCTCGAGGATGGTCTCGCGGCCGGAGGACCCGCGAGACAGCAGTGCCACTGACCGGCGGAGTTTGGCCAGTGTGCGTAGGGCCAAACTGCCGGTGACCAGTCCGATCAGGCCAACCACCAGGGCGGCCACGACAAGCAGCGAGTTCATCGCTGACCAGGGTATGGCCGCGCACCCGGCCACCGCGCCCCGACACGACGCGCGACGGTCGCCAGAGCTGCGATCGCTGCCATGGTTGCCGCTCGCGGCGCCCTGGCCTTGAACGCTTGAACGCCGAGCGAACCCGGCGAGATAACCTCTCGTCCATGACCGTCCGACTGCGCGCCACCCTGGGTTCCCTGCCCGCCTACGTCCCGGGCCGGAGCGTGCCGGGCGCGATCAAGCTGGCCAGCAACGAGAACCCGAACGGCCCGTTGCCACATGTGCTTGAGCAGCTGGCCGCCGCGGCCACCGGCCTCAATCGGTACCCCGACACGAACTCCACCGCGCTGCTGCAGGCGCTGGCCGCCAAGTACGGCGTGAACGAGAACCAGGTCGCGATCGGCTGCGGCTCGGTGTCGCTGTGTCAGCAGCTGGTGCTGGCGACCGCCGGTGAAGGTGACGAGGTGCTGTTCGGCTGGCGCTCCTTCGAGGCCTATCCGATCGTCACCCTGATCGGCGGCGCGCGGCCGGTGCAGGTGCCGCTGACCGCCGGCCACGTCCACGACCTGCCGGCGATGGCCGCCGCGATCACGGACCGGACCCGGCTGATCTTCGTCTGCAACCCGAACAACCCGACCGGGACCGCCGTTGCCGGTGAACGCCTGATCGCCTTTCTCGACCAGGTGCCGTCCGACCGGGTCGTCGTGCTGGACGAGGCCTATCGCGAGTTCGTCACCGATCCGGCTGTCATCGACGGGCTGAGCCTGCTCGAGCGGTATCCGAACCTGATCGTGCTGCGGACCTTCTCCAAGGCCTACGGCTTGGCCGGGATGCGCGTCGGCTACGGCATCGCGGCCGATCCCACGGTGGCGATGGCCGTCCGGCAGACCCAGACCCCGTTCGGGGTCACCGCGGTCGCCCAGGCGGCGGCCTTGGCCAGCCTGGAGGAGCCGGCCGAGAAGCAGCTGACCGACCGGGTCGCCGACATCGTCGCCGAGCGGGGACGGGTCAGCGACGGGTTGCGCGAGCTGGGATACCAGGTGCCGCAATCGCAGGCCAACTTCGTCTGGCTGGCCGAGGGAACGGGCGACGGCGAGATCACCGCGGCCACCTTCGCCGCTGGTTGCGAGCAGCGGGGCATCATCGTCCGCGCCTTCGCCGGATCCGGGGTGCGGGTCACCATCGGCAGCCCGAACGAGAACGACGCGTTCCTGGCTGCGGCCGCCGAGCTCCGAACCCGCTGACGCCGGGCCGGCGGCGTGGGCTGCGTCAGTCCGGTCGGGATCCGGCCGGCACCCGGTGCAGCGGCGTCCACCGCAGGGGCGCCCAGCTCTCGATCTCGCAGACCGACTCGGCTGATCGTGCCGTCGTGGCGTCAAGGGCAGAGCTGTTCAAGGGAGTGGAGGAGCCTGACGTCCCCCAAGGCATCAGGCTCTCCACTCCCTCCCCCGATCCCCTGACCCGGGCCGCGCGAAGCCCCCACCTCGCGGCGGTCCAGATCGAGGAAGTACGTCGGCCCGGGATGGTCGGCCGGTCCGGGCTGGTCATGAGGCATCCGAACCGAAGCGGCGCCAGTCGGGCTCGAAGACCCGGCCGGGCTCGGCCGGCAGCTGGGTCGCGGGGTTCGGACTCGACCTCCGGTGCCGCTCGCACGGGGCGGCGGCCAGCAGACAGTCCCAGCAGCCGGCCGGGTCGGCCGCCGACAGCCAGGCCAGGGCCCGGGCCTGCGCGATCGCACTGCGGACGGCCGGCCAGGCCTGCGGATCGCCGGCCTGGAACTGCAGTGCGGCCTCGATGAAGGCCGCACCGAGTTGGCCTTCGCGTCGATGCAGGACCGTGCTCATCGGTTCGAACACCGCGGCGGCGGTGTCGGCGGCCAGGACCTCGTCGACCAGTCTCTGCTGATCGGCCGACAGCGGACCGATGAAGGCGAGCCCAGGCGCGACGGTCATGTTCAGCCCCGCACTTCGTGCTGGGTCAGCCAGCTGGTGTGCAATGCGGCGACTGCGATCTTCTCCTGATCGGACTCGGCTGAGAACAGGGTTCCCGGACTGACGTCGAAGACCCGCTCGATTGCCATCGCGGTGGTCAACGAGCAGCTGCTGCGGCGGCCGGTCACCAGGTGGTTCACCGTCGCGTGTCCGAGCGGAGCCGAGCGAGCCAGTTCCCGTTCCGACAATCCCGACACCTCCAGACACTCGATCAAGGTCTTGCGGCTCCGCAGCTGCACCCGTTCACTCCCCCACCCGCCGGACGTTCTGCCTGCGCTGGCCACTGGTCCGAGCTGGGCTCGTTCGCTAAGCTCAAGTCTATAGTCGCCGTCGACTAACGACAGTAATGTAGACGCCGGTTTCCGGTGAAAGCAAGCACGTACCGCGATGTCATGTCGAGGCGTTACCCTGTCACCAGTCCGCGTAGGTTCGAAGGAGTTGGAAACGAAGTGAGTGCGCTCTCCGACTACTTGGTGCAGCACCTGCCGAACGGGTGGAACAAGCCCCGCCTGGTCGACGCACTGGACGGCCGGCTGGACCGGGCGACGGTCTACAAGTACATGGCCGGCAAGCACCCGCAGCATCCGAGCGAGTCGGTCCTGCAGGCCTTCGCCGAGGTGCTGCCGCAGGCCTCCGTGGTCGAGCTCCGGGCTGCGGCCGGTCAGTCCCTGGGCGTCGAGGAGCCGTGGCTACCGCCGGTGGAGGCGAACCGCCTGACCCTGCCCCAGCGTCAGGCGCTGGAGGCCTTCATCAAGGCGACCGTGGCCAGCAACGATGCCCTGGCTCGGGCCCTGGAGCCGGTCGAGATGGATCTGCCCGAGCTGCCGGTCGGCGCGAGCACCGAAGCCGAGGAGCTCAGCACGTCGGAACGCCTCGAGGTGCAGAGCTACCTGGATCAGCTCTCCGCGTCGGGCCGCAAGGATTTGGCCGACCGGGTGGCGGCGTCCCTGGTGATCAACTCGGCCTCGGCCACCGCCAGCAGGTCTTCCAACACCTGACCGTCCCGTGGTTTGGCCGCGACGGCCACGCTGGCGGCGACGCCACCGGAGGCCAGGGCCGAACGCAACCGCAGTGCCAGCGACTCGGCGTTCGCGCCGGGGCAGTCGGCCAACAGCACGGCCAGGCCGGCCTCCCCGACCGCACCCAGCGCGTCGCAGCCGGCCTGGATCTGCGCGATCGAGCGGGCCGCCATCGGATTGTCGGTGTCCACCCGGATGATCGACACGGTCGTGCAGGCCCGAACGACCTCGCGCGCCACGGTGCCCCACACCTTCTCGGTCATGATCGGTACCGGGGCGTTGTCGATCTTGCGCACCGACTCCGACCGCAACGCCCACCGCTGAATCCCGATCACAGCGGGTAGCGAAAGCCAGATGAGTGGCACCTGCAACTGCCACATAACGACCTGTGCGATGCCCAGCCCGATAGTGATGAATTCGTTTGGTTGATTGCTTGAACGCAGATACCGGAATCCGTCCGAGAAAGATCCGGATGCAATTACGGCCAGGCAGATGAGAAGTGTGCCGAGGGCCAGATAACCGACTGCGGCGGCGGCCAGCAATAGTGGGTACGGACCGTCGAGTTGCATCACGGCGTGCACCAGGACGGCACCGAGGACCACAATTGTTTGACTGTATATGTACCGATATACAGTGGCCTTGTGATCGAAGTTTCGGATCGGCCACTGGAAGATGCTTGCCCCCACCACGACCGCGGCCGCCAACGGGATCGGCAGCAGTACGGCGGCCGGGAAGGTCCATGTCCCGAGCATGTCCGACAATGACGCTATTCGTGGTCGGTTGAGCATGTGCCGGACGCCTTCGGAACGCTGCAGATAAACCGAATGGACGATGCACAATGACAGGAATAGAGCGGCAAGCCAGCCGTCACTGACCGTAATCGATTCGCGCGAAGTACTGACGAGGGTGACGGCCGTGGTCTCCACGAGCAGGACGACGGCGATCGTGGCGGGGCGCATCTCCCACAGTCGCCACGTCGTTATTCGCCTCAGCACTGCTCAACCCTTCATTCAACCTGACGATTAAACCGGCAGGAGGTGAGAACATGCGTAACCAGCAATGGAACTAATTACTCAGGTAGTCGTGGCGGGTTCGACCCCACTCGATCAGTAGCCCGAAGTAAGGCCGAGACTATCCGATGTGTTCGTGATTGTCCTCTGCTAGCGGGAAGATCGTGTTACTGCCGCCTGGTCCTTCCGCGGGGACCCGACACCGCGCCGCAACGACGGCGCTCTACTCCATCCCACGGTCGCCGACGACCCGGGACGCCGGCTTGGCCGCTTCGGCCACCGCCGCCGCGACTGCCGTCGGCACCGTTGGGTCGAACACCGAGGGAACGATGTAGGCCGGATTCAACTGGCTGTCGCTGACACAGTGCGCCAGCGCGGAGGCGGCCCGTAGCAACATGTCGACCGTGACCTCGCGGGCCTGCGCGTCGAGCAGGCCACGGAACACCCCGGGAAAGGCCAAGACGTTGTTGATC
>CAZZZW010000055.1:0-11201 GCA_964658795.1 Phormidium nigroviride PCC 7112 | reverse complement strand
GTCCGAGCGACCGGTGGCCAGGATGGTCGCGTACCGACGGGCGGCGTCCACGTCGGTCTCCGGGTCCGGGTTGGCCAGGGCGAAGACCACCGGATCCTCAGCCATGTCACCGATCCACTCGGCCGGCAGCACCCCGGGCGCGGACACCCCGATGAAGACGTCGGCCCCGGTCAGGGCGTCGTGCAGGTCGCCGGTGACGTTCTCCGGGTTCGTCTTGGCGGCCAGGGCGGCCTTCGACGGATTCAGGTTCGGATCCGACGGGGCCAGGATGCCTTCGCGGTCCCAGACCAGCACGTGCCGGACGCCGGCCGCCAGCAGCAGGTCGACGATCGCGGTGCCGGCCGCACCCCCGCCGGAGACCACGACCTTGATCGAGGCGATGCCCTTGCGCACGCATCGCAGGGCGTTGGTCAGCGCCGCCAGCACCACGATCGCGGTGCCGTGCTGGTCGTCGTGGAAGACCGGGATGTCCAGCAGTTCGCGCAGCCGCCGCTCCACCTCGAAGCACCGGGGCGCGGAGATGTCCTCGAGGTTGATGCCGCCGAAGCCCGGAGCGATGTTGCGCACCGTCGCCACTATCTCGTCCACGTCCTGGGTGTCCAGGCAGATCGGCCAGGCATCGATGTTGGCGAACCGCTTGAACAGTGCGGCCTTGCCCTCCATCACCGGCAGGGCGGCGCCCGGGCCGATGTTGCCCAGCCCCAGTACGGCCGAACCGTCGGTGACCACGGCGACCGAGTTGCCCTTGATGGTCAGCCGAGAAACATCCTGCGGCCGTTCGTAGAGCGCGAGCGAGACCCGGCCCACGCCCGGGGTGTAGGCCATCGACAGATCATCGCGGGTCTTCAGCGGCACCTTCGACTCGACCGAGATCTTGCCACCCAGGTGCAACAGGAAGGTCCGGTCGGAGACCCGGTGCACCTCGATGCCCGGCAACTCGCGCAGCGCGGCGACGATCTGTTCCGAGTGCGCCCCGTTCACCGCCGAACAGGTCAGGTCGATGGTGATCCGGTCGTGCCGGGATTCCGAGACGTCCACCGCGGTGACCAGGCCACCGGCCTCGGAGACCGCCGTGGCCAGCCGACCCACCACCGAGGAGTCCGGCGGCGCGTAGATCCGCACCGTGATCGAGTACGAGGCTGACGTCGGCGTCGGGCGGGCCTGGGCGGAATCCGGAATGGACATGCGCTTATCTTGGCAAACCCCGGCCGCGATCGGCTGTGCGAATTCGAACCCGTCAGTAGTTCGGCCCGGACCTCGGTTGTGGTTCCATTGGACGTCGGGTCTGCCAACGGCGGCCGGCCCGGTTCTGTATCCCCGCCCACCGTGCAAGAACCGTCTGTCACAACGAGGTGACCGTTCAGATGACCGACCTGTCGTCCGAGGCAGCGCTGTCCCACCAGGCTGGAACCGACTCAGCCGGATACTCGACCTTCCACCGTCGATATCTACTACGGGCCGCGGCCCAACTGCCTGGCCGGCAGTCCCGCGAATTGGACGAGATCGCCCAACGGCACTTCCGGGCCGGACAGGTCCGACAGCCCGACCAGATCGTGCTGACCTGCTACGACGTGGACGGCGACACCACAGCGATCGACCTGATCACCAAAGACGCGCCCTACCTGGTCGACTCGGTGTCGGCCGAGCTCCGCCGGACCGGTCATCAGATCGAGCACCTGCTGCATCCCCAGATCGTGGTCCGCCGGGCGACGACGGCCGCGGACTGCGGCCGGGTCGAGGCGGTGCTGGACCTCGACGACACCGCCGAGGTGCCCGCCGACTCGGTGGCCGAGTCCTGGATGCACATCGAAACCAGCCTGATTCCGGCCGACGAGCAACAACACGTGCTGGCCGACCTGCATCGGGTGTTGGTGGACGTCCACAACGCCGTTGCCGACGCGCCCAGGACCTACGCGCTGATCCGGGAGCTGGCCGACCGGATAGAGGCGGACCCGGGCGAGTTCGACCGGGAGACCTCGGTCGAGGCTGGTGCGCTGTTGCGCTGGCTGGCCGACGGCAACTTCATGATCCTGGGCCATGCCGCCTACTCGGCCAACGAGCTGACCAACCCGACCCGGTCGGCGGCCGCGGTCGAGCAGGGCGTGCTGCGGGGCGAGGCCAGCATCACCGCGCTCGAGCTGTTGCCGGCCTACCGTTCCGGGGCCCCGTTGATCATCTTCAAGTCGCCGATGGTCTCGACCGTGCGGCGGTCGGTCCGCTACGACTGCGTCACCGTGATCGCCCCGTCCGACCCGACCAAGCCCGGCGACAGCGAGGCCCGGATCCATGTCTTTCTCGGCCTGATCACCGACGAGAGTGACGGCACGGTCGGCCGGGTGCCGGTGGTACGGCAGCGGATCGCCGAGGTGCTGCGCAGCTCCGGAGCCCGGGCCGACAGCTACACCGGCCGCAAGTTGCTGGCCGCCTTGCGGACCCTGCCGCGGGACGAACTGCTGGAGGCCCCGACCACCGACCTGCTGCGGCTGTCCCAACTGGTCGTCGACCGGGCCGAACGCAACGGCATCGGCGTCTTCGCCCGGGTGCATCTGAACCGGGACTTCGTCACCGTCCTGGTCTACTTCCCGGGCGACCGGCTCGGGCCGGAGACACGGGCCCGGGTTCGCGACGTGGTGCTGGCGCAATGGCCGGGCATGATCATCGGCCGCGACGACCGGATCGTCGAGCTGGACATGGCCCGGATGCAGTTCCTGATCGCGTTGCGTCCCGGCGAAGAGGTGCCCAACCCGGACCGGGCCGCGGTCGAGACCGAGGTCGCCCGGGTGACCCGGCGCTGGAGCGACGACCTGGCCGATCTGCTGCAGGTCGGTCTCGGCGAGCTCGAGGCCGAACGCGTGTTGCGGCGCTATTCGGGCGCGTTTCCCGAGGCGTACAAGGAAGACTTCGGCGCGCCGACTGCGGTCTCGGACCTGCGCCGGCTGGAACAGCTGCCGGACCTGGACGGTCTCGGCTTCGATGTCTACACCCCGCCGTCGGACGACGCGGCCGACCGTCGACTGAAGATCTACCGCACCGGCACGCCGCTCTCGCTCGGCCGCACGCTGCCCATGCTGGAACGGATGGGTATCGAAGTTCTGGACGAACGTCCTTATGAAATCGAGCGAAACGATGGCACCTCGGCCTGGGTCTATGACTTCGGCCTGAAGCTCGGCGAGGGCGTGGACTTCTCGGCCGGCCGCTCGGCCGCGGTCATCGACACCTTGCGGGTGCTGTGGCAGGGCGGCGTCGAGCAGGACGGCTTCAACGCCCTCGTGGTGCGGGCCGGACTGACCTGGCAGCAGGCCACCGTGCTGCGGGCCTACGCCAAGTACCTGCGCCAGGCCGGGACGAACTTCAGCCAGGGCTACATCGAGCAGACGTTGAGCCAGCACACCGGCATCGCCAAGCTGCTGGTGGACCTGTTCGAAGCCCGCTTCGATCCGAGTACTGGATCAGCAACTGTGGGCGAATCTGCGGATATCCAAACCAGAATCCGAGCTGACATCGACGATGCCCTCGGTGCCGTGTCGAGCCTGGACCAGGACCGGATCCTGCGTTCGCTGCTGGCTCTGATCGTCGCGTCGCTGCGGACCAACTACTTCCAGGGGGACGAGAACGGCGTCGGGCCGGCGGCGTTCGCGGTCAAGCTCGATCCGCATCAGATCGACGACCTGCCCGAGCCGCGGCCGAAGTTCGAGATCTGGGTCTACTCGCCCCGGGTCGAAGGCGTGCATCTTCGGTTCGGTTCGGTCGCCCGGGGCGGGCTGCGGTGGTCGGACCGCCGGGAGGACTTCCGGACCGAGGTGCTCGGGCTGGTCAAGGCCCAGATGGTCAAGAACACCGTTATCGTGCCGGTGGGTTCCAAGGGCGGCTTCGTGGCCAAGAACCTGCCCGACCCGGCCGTCGACCGGGATGCGTGGCTGGCCGAGGGCATCGCCTGCTACAAGATCTTCATCACCTCGATGCTCGAGCTGACCGACAACTACGTCCGGGACGACTCCGGTCGTCAGTCGGTTGCGAAGCCGGCAAACACGCGCTGCTATGACAGTGATGATCCCTACCTGGTGGTGGCCGCGGACAAGGGCACCGCGACCTTCTCCGACATCGCCAACTCGATCGCGGTGGATCGGGGATTCTGGCTCGGTGACGCCTTCGCCTCCGGCGGTTCGGTGGGCTATGACCACAAGGCGATGGGCATCACCGCCAAGGGCGCCTGGGAGTCGGTGAAGTACCACTTCCGCGAGCTCGGCATCGACACCCAGTCGCACGACTTCACCGTGGTCGGCATCGGCGACATGTCCGGTGACGTGTTCGGCAACGGCATGCTGCTGTCCGAACACATCAGGCTGGTGGCCGCCTTCGACCATCGGCACATCTTCCTCGATCCGACGCCCGACGCGGCCACGTCGTTCGCCGAACGCCGCCGGCTGTTCGACCTGCCCCGGTCGAGTTGGGCCGACTACGACGCCGACCTGATCAGCGAGGGTGGTGGCGTTTTTGCCCGTACGGTGAAGGCGATCCCGATCACGCCTCAGGTCGCCCAGTCGCTGCGGATCCCCGGCGGTCGGCAGTCCCTGTCGCCGGCCGAGCTGATTCACGCGATCCTGCTGGCCCCGGTCGATCTGCTGTGGAACGGCGGCATCGGCACCTATGTCAAAGCATCGACGGAGTCCGATCTGGATGCCGGCGACAAGACGAACGACGCCTTGCGGGCCAACGGCAGTGAGCTGCGGGTCAAGGTCGTCGGCGAGGGCGGCAACCTGGGGCTGACCCAGCGCGGCCGGATCGAGTTCGCCCGCAAGGGCGGCAAGATCAACACCGACGCAATCGACAATTCGGCCGGCGTGGACACCTCTGACCACGAGGTGAACATCAAGATCCTGCTGGACGCCGAGGTTCGGGCCGGGGCGATCGACGTGCCACACCGGAACGAGCTGCTGGCCTCGGTCACCGACGAGGTCGCCGACCTGGTATTGCGCGACAACTACGAGCAGAACATCCTGCTCGGCGTCGCCCGGCACGGTGCCCGGGCGCTGGTCTCGGTCCATCGGCGACTGCTGCGGGAGATGGAGAAGGCCGGCATCCTCGACCGCGAGATCGAGTTCTTGCCGTCGGACAAGGAGCTTGCCGTCCGGGAGGAAGAGCGCAGCGGTCTGAGCTCACCGGAGCTGGCAGTGCTCGCGGCCTACGTCAAGATCGAGCTGGCCGAGCGGATCGGTGGGTCGACGCTGCCGGACGAGAAGTGGTTCCAGGGCACCCTGGCCCAGTACTTCCCGGTGCCGATCGCGGAGCGGTTCGCCGCCGGCCTGCCCGAGCACCCGCTGCACCGAGAGATCATCACGACCAGCGTGGTGAACGAGATGGTCAACCACTGCGGAACGACTTTCGTCTTTCGCGCCCGGGAAGAAACCGGCGCCGACATCGCCCAGGTCACCCGGGCCTACGCCGTGGTCCGGGAGGTCTTCGGACTGGAGCGGATCTGGTCCGAGCTGGAAGCGCTGGACAATCAGGTCCCGACCGAGGCCCAGCACGTCGGCTACCGCGAGATCCGGCGCACCATCGACCGGGCGGTGCGGTGGCTGGTCGACGTCCGGTTCCCGATCAGTGACGTCGCGGCCGAGATCGCCCGGTTCAAGCCGACCTTCGACAAGCTCACGGCCAAGGTGCCGGACATGTTGCGCGGCCGGGAGCGGGAAAACTTCTACGCCGAGATCGACCGGCTGATCGGCCATGGGCTGCCTCGTGAGCTGGCCATGCTGATCACCAACCTGCTCTCGTGCTTCCTGCTGCTCGACGTGGTCGAGATCGCGCAGACCGCCGATGCCGATCCGGCCGAGATCGCCGACCTGCACTTCGCCCTGTCCGAGCAGCTGTCGGTTGACGACATCCTCAACGCGGTGACCCTGTTGCCCCGGGAGGACCGCTGGTCGGCGCTGGCTCGGGCAGCGATGCGGCACGACGTGTATGCCGCACTGGCCGCGATCACCAGTTCGGTCTGCCGGGACACCGACCCGTCGATGCTCGCGACCGAGCGGATGTCGGCCTGGGCCGGTAAGAACCCGGAGCGGCTGGAGCGAGCCCGTTCGACGTTCTCGGAGGCCTTGTCCCGCGACCCGATCGACCTGGCCACGCTGTCGGTGGCGCTGCGGGTGATGCGCGGTCTGCCGACCTAGGCTCGGCGGTCAAACGAGGCAGGGATTCAGCTGACGCTCTTGAGGGACGGCATCGACCATTCGGCCGGCAGTGCGCCCCGGGCCCACACGGTGGTGTGACCGTCGGTGTTGGCCACGCCCCAGTCCCGGCACAGCGCGGCGACGATCATCAGGCCGCGGCCGCTGACGTCCGACGAGCCGGCCTCGCGGGCTTCGATCCGTTCCGACGGATGACCACCATCAGTTACCGAGATCGTGTAATCGTCGTTGCCGAAGGACCATTCGATCGCCAGGTGGCCGGATGGCAATGGTGAACCGTGCCGGACCGCGTTTCCGACGAGTTCGCTGGCAATCAGAGCGGCGTCATAGGCCTGGTCGGCGGACAGGCCGGCTTTCTGGAAGGCGGCAGCGACACTCCTGCGGGCGACCGCAGCACTCGATGGCGCGTGTCGTACCCACAAGGTCGCCACCTGAGTCCTTCCCACCACGACAGTCGCTGTTTTTCAGCGAGCCGATGTTCGGTTACATCGCAGGTTGTACCCGCAACCATGAGGAGGTAAACCGGCCTTTGCAACGACATCATCACGGTTTAACCGCCAACCGTAACCACATCCGCGGCGTCGATCAGCCGATCCCCCAGGACTCGTTCCGGCGCGGGGAGCCCGGCCCGTCGGTCAGGAGTACCCCAGTTGCCGGCGCACCTCGCGGGGCCGGTTGGTGATGATGGCGTCGATGCCAAGGAGTCGGACGAGCCCGACGTCCTCCGGCCGATCGACCGTCCAGCAGTAGACCCGATTGCCGGCATTGTGCAGCCGCTCGACGAAGGATGGTTCCTCGTTCAGCAGCTTGATGCCTGGCCCCCCGATGTGGACGCTGCTTGGTAGCGATCCGTTGCGGCGGTAGGCCGACTCGCGCTCCATCAGCATCACCAGATCGAGGTCGGGGGCCAACAACCGCACCCGGCGCAGGGCCACCTGTGCGAAGCTCATCACCGTCACCGGTGAGCCCGACCTGGTCCAGCCGAACCGTTCCAGCAGCCGGACCAGTTCCTTCTCCACCAGCCCGCCGTAGCGGGTCGGGTGCTTGGTCTCGATCAACAGCTTCAACGGCCGGCCGGCCTCACGCACCACTTCGAGCAGGGTCTGCAAGGTCAGCACCTGCTGGCTGTCGTCGGCCAGCCGCTCCGGCGCGACCCCGGCCAGGTAGGGCGAGTCGGGCAGCAGTTGGTCGGCCGAGTCGGGCAGTTGATCGCGCCAGGACAGGAAGTCGAGCTTGCGCAGGGCGTCCAGCTCGAACTCGCTGACGATGCCCCGGCCGTTGGAGGTGCGGTTCACGGTGCGGTCGTGCACGCAGACCAGGTGACCATCCTTGGTCAGCCGGACGTCGCACTCCAGCCCGTCGGCACCCTCATCGATCGCGGAGAGGTAGGCCGGCAAGGTGTGTTCGGCCACGTCGTAGGACGCGCCCCGGTGGGCTATGACTAGGGGTTTGTCACAGCGGGGTAAGGGTTTTCTCGAACGGTTGCCCAGCTTCGGCCCGGCCACGAGAGACTCCTGCGTGCGGTGCGGTCAGATGACGTCGGGTTCAGCGCCGGTCTCGGACACCATCGGATGTCCCGCGGCCTGCCAGGCGCGCATGCTGCCGTCCAGCAACACGGCGTCGAAGCCGTTCTGATTCAGCCAGCTGACGGCCCGGCCGGCTCGGCCGCCCCCCTTGCAGGTCACCACCAGGGGTTCATCGGAGATCAGCTCGCCCGGCTCGTAGCCCATGCGGTTGGCCAGCCGATCCAGGGGCACGTGCACCGCGCCCTCGATGTGCCCGGCGGCCCACTCGTCGTCGTTGCGGACATCCAGGATGACCTGGCCGGGCTTGATCTCATCGCGGCTGACCGACGGCAGTTCGTCCTGCCCGAAGCTAGTCATGCTGTTCAGTCTGCCCGCTGGCGGGTGCGTGCAGTCGGTCGACCCGCCGTAGGCGCGGTCCTGGTCGCTACTTGACCAGGCGGGAGAGTCGGCGATCGGCCAGGTTCTTGCCACCCGTCTGGCAGGTCGGGCAGTACTGCAGTGACTTGTCGGCGAAGGAGACCTCTCTCACGGTGTCACCACAGACGGGGCAGGGCAGCCCGGTGCGGGCGTGTACCGACAGCCCACTGCGCTTCTCCGACTTCAGGGTGGCCGCCTTCTGTCCGACCGAGCGCTGCACGGCGTCGGTCAGGGTCTGGCGCATCGCGTCGTAGAGCGTGCTGATCTGTTCGTCGGTCAGCCGCGCGGCGATGGCGAACGGTGACAGCCGGGCTGCGTGCAGGATCTCGTCGGAGTAGGCGTTGCCAACCCCGCCGATCACCGACTGGGTGGTCAGCACGCCCTTGAGCTGGCCGCGCTGGCCGTGCAGGATCTCGGCGAAGTCCGTTAACCCGACCCGTAAGGCGTCCGGTCCGAGCCGAGCGATGCCGGGTACCTCCAAGGGGTCGCGGACCAGGTAGACGGCCAGCCTTTTCTGGGTGCCTGCCTCGGTCAGGTCGAAGCCGGCGGTGTCGTCCGTGGCCGCCGAGTCGGGCAGGTCGGGAGCCTGCGGGTCAGGCGCGAGGTGAAGCCGGAAGGCCAGCGGCCCACGACCGGGCTTCGGCGGCACCGGAGAGAGTTTCTCGCGCCACTGCAGCCAACCACCACGCGAGAAGTGGGTGACCAGGTGCAGGCCGTCCACCTCGAGATCGAGGAACTTGCCGTACCGGCCGGCTCCGGTGACCTGCAGGCCGTTCATCGCGGTGAGTGGCGGCTCGAAGGTCTTCACGGCACTGAACGCAGCCACATCGGACCGGACCACGACACGCCCGGTGGCCCGCTCACGCAGGAACGCGGCCAAGGCTTCTACTTCCGGCAACTCCGGCATGGGTTCAGCGTAATGGTCGGGTACGACAGTCGTTCCTGCGTTCGGGCACAGCCGGCGCTGGCTAGGCTGTGCCGGTGAATCGGGGCGTCGGCGTGAGCGCGCGTGGCTAAGAAGGCGGCCACGAAGCGCGGCCTCAGCCGGTCACTGCTCGGCCCCTTCCGAAAGTCCGGTGGCCAATCTGGCACGTCCGGTCCCCGTAGACGGCGTTGGCTGCTGAGGTCGGTCCTGGCGTTGTTCGTGCTCTGGTTGATCGCGTGCTTCCTGGTGGTCGCCGAACCGACCGTCAACAAGCCGGCCAAGGTCGATGCGATCGTCGTCCTGGGGCCGCCCGGTGTCGACGGTCGGGTTACCGAGGCGCTCTCCCTGGCCAAGCAGAAGTACGCCGACACGGTCGTCATCTCGGTCGGCGACGGGGTCAGTGTCGGTGGTCCGGCGGGTGCGAGATCGGCCTGTCGCAACGACAACCCGGCCTACCAGGTGATCTGCTTTCAGCCCTCACCGACCACGACCCGCGGTGAGGCCGAGGAGCTCGGCCGGCTGGTGGCCCGACACCACTGGAATTCCCTCATCGTCGTGACGTCGACTTACCACATCTCCCGAGGCCGGCTGATCGTGCAGCGGTGCGTGCCCGCCAAGGTGCTGATGGTGGCGGCGCCGGGCAAGCCGAGCGCGACCGAGTGGGCCTACCAATTCCTTTATCAGACCGGGGGATTCGTGAAGGCCTTCCTGCATCCGAAGTGTTGATCAGACGTTCTCGGTCAGCGGGCTCGGCGATCGCGGATGCTGACCACAACGGTGAATTTGCCGTCCTGGTGCACCACCCGGCTCGGCCCGATGACGCGGTGCAGCTGGGCCCGATAGCCCAAATGGTTGTTGAACACCGTCCACAGTTGACCACCGTCGGCCAGCACCCGCGCGGCGCCGTCGAACAACCGGCCGGCTGCCCCGGCGTGCACGGCCGCACCGAGGTGGAACGGCGGGTTGCACAGGATCAGCTCGGCGCCGGCCTCGGGCTGTCCGGCCAGCGCGTCGTCTCGTTCGACCGTCAGCTCGACCTGATTGGCCGCGGCCGTGGCCCGGGCTGACGCGCAGGCCGCGGCCGACTGGTCGGTGGCGAGAACCTGCCGGCCGGACCGGGCCAGCAGTGTGGCCAGCACACCGGTGCCGCAGCCGAGGTCGATCGCCCGCTCGGAGTCGGGCAGGTCAGCCAACCGGTCGATCAACCGCCGGGTGCCGATGTCGATCGAGGTGCCGGCGAAGGCTGCCCCGTGGGCACACACCCAGAGCCGTTCGGCTTCGTGCCACTCGCGCTGCGGAAATTCGGTGTGTTCGGGTTCGGCCCTTGTTCTACGGGCAGAAACGACCCGTGACTTCTGCCGGGCCAGCCCGGGGACGATCTCGTCGAAGTACCGCGCGAGGACCTCGTTCATGCTCGGGGCCAAGTGCTTCACCCGGCCGCCGAGCAACACCACCACCTCCGGGTCGGCGTGCTCGGCCACCAGCTGGCTGATCTCGGTCAGCTCGGTCAGGCTCCTCGGCGCCTGGATCAGCACCAGACCGGCCGCCCGGACCAGATCCGGTTCGAGGTCCAGGCTGGCGTAGCGCCCGAGAAGCCCGGTGCGCTCGGCGTTGTTGTGCAGGGCCAGCTCGCCGGTCAACGAGTCCTGGTGGGTTCGGACGCCGGCGACGTCGAAGCGAGCGACGGCTCCCAGGGTCAGCGCCCCGTAGTGATCCCCGACGACGACCAGGTGCTCGGCTCGGCCGGGCTCGGCTGCGATCAGGGTGGCGGCGGTGTCCAGTAACAGCCGGTCGGTGGCGTCGACCGCGAACAGGTTGGGTGCCTCGACATCCGGGTGGCGGCGGAGTTCGGCAAGGTCGAACGGCATGCACCCGAGCCTATTGGCTGGCTTGTCCGACCCGGCCGAGCTCGGCCGCGTACGCTCGGGCTATGACGCAGTGGGGCATCGAGGCTCTCTTCAATCCCGGCAAACGCCACATGGATGAGGAGAAGCGCCGCCTGCAGTCGACCCGGCAGGAGATCGGCGACTCCAGCGGCGGCAAGCGGATCGACCTCGGTTCGGGCAAGGTCAAGCTGCCCAGCAAGCCCAAGCCGGACACGGCCGCCGACTCGCAGCCGGATTCGGCCGACTCGCAGTCTGATTC
>CAZZZW010000054.1:9292-16909 GCA_964658795.1 Phormidium nigroviride PCC 7112 | reverse complement strand
TCCTGCTGTTGTGCCTCCTGCTGTTGTTCGGCGGTGGTTACTCGTCCTGATGTATCGGTCGTGACGGGAGTCCCAGTGCGCCCGGTGGGTCTACTCGCCTAGCTTGAGGAGGCCGATCCATTTGCCGGATCGTGAGCGAGGGCTGGAGGTTTGATGACGTCGATGCTGACCGACCTGGGTATCACGACCCCGGTGCTGGCCGCGCCGATGGCCGGCGGCCCGACCACGGTCGAGCTGGTGACCGCGGCAGCGCAGGTCGGTTCACTCGGTTTCTTGGCCGCGGGCTACCGCGACGCCGGCCAGCTCGCGGAACAGATAGAGCAGGTCCGCATGGTTTCCGACGTGTTCGGCGTCAACCTCTTCGCGCCGAATCGGATCGACATCGACGTTGCCGATTACCGTGCTTACGCAAGGCAGATCCAACCTGTGGCCGATAAGTACGGGGTGGAACTGCCCACGGTCCCACGGTCTGACGAGGACCTGTTCGACGACAAACTGGCCGTGCTGCGCGACGATCCGGTTCCGGTGGTGAGTTTTACCTTCGGCATTCCGTCGCAGGCAGTGATCGCCGGGCTCCAGCGACTTGGCATGGTTACGGTCCAATCGGTGACCAACGTCGACGAGGCACGAGCGGCGGCCGATGCCGGCGTCGACATGCTCGCGGTGCAGGGGTGTTTCGCCGGCGGTCACTCGGCGACGTTGACGGCCGGGGCGTGGCCGGTCGCCATCCCCACTGCGACCCTGGTTTCATCGATCCGAGCGGCGACTAGCTTGCCGATAGTGGCCGGCGGCGGGCTGAACAGTCCGGGTGCTGTGCGTGAGGTGATCTCGAGTGGGGCCGCCGCGGCCATGGTCGGCACTGCTCTGCTACTCAGTCCGGAGGCTGGCACGTCAGCGACGCATCGGGCGGCCCTGACCGATCCGTCCCGCAGGGAAACGGTGTTGACCAGGGCCTTCACTGGTCGGCCGGCGCGCGGAATTCGAAATTCGTTCATCGATCGCTTCGATGCGCTGGCGCCCATTGGGTACCCGGCGATTCATCATCTGACCAGTGCGCTCCGCAAGGCGGCCGCCGCGGCGGGAGACCCGGAAGCCGTGCATCTGTGGGCGGGTACCGGGTTCCGAAGCACGGAGCAGAGACCGGTCGGTGAGCTGTTGACCTATCTGGCCGGGGATCTGTAGCGGTTCCCAGTTCGACTGCGCGTGGGGTCAGGTGTCCGGTAGCTTCGATGCTTTGGTGCAAAACGCGCGAAAGGAACAACGCTCGTGCGGTGGGAAGGATTGTTCGCCGATCTTGAAGCCCAGGCCGAGGCGCTGAACCGGGCCGAGCGAGCCGCAGAGATCGAGGATCGGACCAGGAGCGAGTTCGGCCGGCTCACCGTCGTCGACCGGTTGCGCGGTTCGCTTGGCAGCGAGGTTCGGTTGTGGTGTCGCGGCAATGCGATTCTGCAGGGCGGGTTGCGTCGAGTGCATCCCGAGTGGTTGTTGCTCGCACAGCCGCACGGCCGAGAATCGCTTGTCGCCGCTGGTTCAGTCCTGTCCGTCAGCGGGCTCGGGCGGGCGGCGCTCGCCCCGGATCGTGATGCTGTGGTCGATGCTCGACTCGGCCTGCGATTTGCACTGCGCCGGATCGCTCGGGATCGGTCCGGAGTCCGGATGCAGCTCACCGAGGGTGTCCTGGCCGGCACGGTCGACCGGGTTGGGGCCGACTTCGTCGAGCTTGCGCTGCATCCACAGGGCGAAGCGCGCCGCCGTGACGCTGTGTTCGAGGTGTCTCTGGTGCCGATCGCCGCGATCGTCGCGGTGACCCGCGACTCCGAGCTCTAGTCGACCGGATTTCGCTGATTGGATTCCGAGCCTCGACCGGTCAGGACCAGGGCGGGCCTGATCAAGCCGGCGTTGTCGGCGTCCGCTTGCGCCGGCGCGGGGTTGTTGGCGTCCGCTTGCGCCAGCACGGGTTGTTGGCGCCCGCTTGATCGGCATGGACGCCACAGGTGCGTCAGAGACTGCTTTCCCGTCGCCAAGAGTGCGTCGGGCGCGACTGCCCGGCCCCGAGCCCAGGCACGGCTATTCCGATCGCGACTCCGTATGTGAGTCCCCTCTTGAGGCGAATCGGTTAATCCGATCGCGACTCGATAAACGGATGCTCGGCGACGAACTGCTTGGTCTGGTCGTACATGCGCTTGATGTAGGACTCCAGCTGCTCACGTTCGACGCGCCACTGACCGCGGCCACCGATCTTGATGGCGGGCAGCTCACCGGAGCGCACCAACGCGTAGGTCTGTGAGTCAGAGATGTTGAGCACCTCGGCAACGTCGGCAAGGGTCAGGAACCGCGACTGGTCCACTCGGATGCTCCGTTCTGCATTGATCCGCTCTGCACGATAGCGACGAGCTCGGTGCTCGATCAGTGTGACGCACCGACGCCGGCCGGCACGTGGCTTATCCACAGGATCTGGCTTTCGCATACGAGGGCAACACGGGTATAGCAATATATGGCTTATGACCGAAACATCACGTCTCATCGGGGAACCGTCGCCCACGCCGAAGCGAGTACGAACTCCCGGTTGGTTCGACCTGCGACTAGTGACTGGGATCGTTCTGATCCTCGTCTCGGTAGTCGGTGGAGCCCTGGTAATCAGCGCCTCGGATCATCGCCAGGCCCGCTGGGCGGTCACACGGGACCTGGCGCCCGGCACCGTCCTATCGGCGGCGGATCTGAAGTCGGTGCGAGTCCAGCTGGGTTCTGCGGATTCCTCATATCTGCCCGTGAGTGAGGCCGTTGTGGGCCGAGCGGTCAACGAAACCGTGCCGGCCGGAACGTTGCTGTCTCGGACCGTGCTGGCGACACCGCCTTCCGGGGTCTCGGTCACCATCCCGCTGCGTCCGGACAACGGGCCGAAGATCGGACGCGGAGACCGCATCACCGTGTGGTTGTCGACCAAGACCTGCCAGGGCCTGGTGTTGATCTCCGGCGTCCCGGTGCAGTCGGTGTCATCGTCGGCGGATGCGAGCTTCGGCTCGGATGGAGGGTCGGTTCTGGTGGTGAATCTTCCTGCAGTTGATGCCCGTCGCGTGGTGTCAGCGTTGGACCTCGACGGCGCGGTCATCCGGGCGGGCCTGCTTTCCGCGGGCCAGTCTGCAGACCCCGTGGCTACCGACCTGACTGCGTGCAAGGCGCAACGGTCGTGACTCTGTCAGTGGTAACTGCGGCCGACGGAGCCGGCTGGGAGGCGCAACTCGTGGGCGCGCTGGCCGCCAAGGACGTCGGACTCCGAGTGACCCGCCGTTGTGTCGACGTCGTCGAGTTGACTGCAGTGGCCGCAAGCGGCCAAGGCGCAGCAGCGTTGGTCGACGCCAAACTTCGACGGTTGGACGCTGACATCGTGGAGCGGCTGACGTCGGCCGGAATCGCGGTAGTCGGGGTGATAGCTGGTACTTCGGAGGCCGACATCGATCGGCTGCGCGACGTCGGCATCCCGTTCGCAGTGCCCGGGGACGCCTCTCTCGAGGTGTTCCTGGACGTGGTCCAGACTGCGGTCGCTACTTTGCAGGGCGTCGAATTGCCCTTACAAAAGAGGGCATTCGGAGATCCTGCGAGTTCGACGGGGTCTCTGCAGCACGCGTGGCCGCAACCACCGGGCCCCGCATCGCCCGAGGCGGGGCAAACCAGGCCAGGAATTCTGATCGGTGTCTGGGGTCCGACCGGTGCGCCGGGACGGACGACGGTCGCCGTCAATCTGGCCACTGAAATCAGCCAACTCGGGGTGCGCAGCCTGCTGATCGATGCCGACGTGTACGGCGGCGTCGTAGCCAATGTCCTAGGTCTCATCGATGAATCGCCCGGCCTGGTCGCTGCTTGTCGCCAGGTGCAGTCGAATCGGCTCGATCCGGCTGCGCTTTCGTCCTTGTGTTGGCAGCTCAACCCGAACCTGCGAGTGCTGACGGGAATCGTCCGTGCCGATCGCTGGCCGGAACTGCGCCCTTCAGCGCTTGACGGCGTGCTGGCCATGGCGCGCGATCTCGCCGATTGCGTGGTGGTCGATCTCGGCTTCGCTCTTGAGTCCGACGAAGAGCTGAGCTTTGATACCGCTGCGCCCCGCCGCAATGGGGCGACGCTTGCGGTTCTGGATGCATCGGATCTCGTGCTTGCCGTCGGCACAGCAGATCCGGTCGGTGTCCAGCGGTTGGTGCGAGGCCTTGACGACCTTCGATCGGCAGAGATCTCGGCTCCGGTGTGGGTTGTGATGAATAAGGTGCGGGCATCTACCGTTCCGGGCCGGCCAGAGGATGAACTCGACAACGCACTGAAAAGGTTTGCTGGTCGGGCCGCGTCTGCCTTCCTGCCTTGGGAGCCGGACACGATGGACCGGGCGTTGGTCGGAGGCAAATCCGTCGCCGAGGTGTCAGCGTCCGGACCGCTCAGGCGAGCCTTCATCGCCCTTGCTAGCTCGATCACAGGTCGCGCGGCCCCGACTCGCGGGCGCCGACGTCGGTAACGGTGTAGCGGCCGGGAAACCCTGCGATCCATTGGCATTTGCAGGTAAAGCGCCCCTCAGTCCCGATCATCGATTGGCCGTCAGCACTTCCACCGAATGTGCAGCGCGGACTTCCTCCAGCCGTAAGACTGGCCGAGGACGCGCCAAACCTGAACCCATCCCGATATCAGACATGACACGATGGTGCTGGCTAGTCCACCCCGGCGCGAAGGAGTTGCAACAGCATGGCTGATCGGTTGCAGCCGCTCGACGTCTCGTTCCTTTATCTCGAAGGCCCGACGACGCCGATGCACGTCGGCGGCCTCGCGATCTTCGAGCCCCCCTCCGATGGTTTCGACTACGAGCGGTTCGTCGACCTGATCGAACATCGGATCTCGTTGGTCCCGCGCTACCGCCAGAAGATCAAGTCCGTGCCCGGGCACTTGGCGAATCCGGTATGGGTCGATGACAGCGACTTCGACCTGGGCTATCACGTGCGTCGCTCGGCGCTGCCCAAGCCTGGCTCCGACGAGCAGCTTCGCGAACTCGTTGCACGGGTCCAATCTCGTCCCCTCGATCGGAACCGGCCGTTGTGGGAGATGTATCTGGTCGAAGGTCTCGCCGACGGCAGGTTCGCCGTCATCCAGAAGACCCACCACGCGATGGTCGATGGCATCAGTGCGGTCGACATCGGACAGGTCATCCTCGACACAACCCCCGTCCCGCGTGAGATCCCCGAGGACCTCTGGATGCCCCGACCGGAACCGCCGGGTGTCGCGCTGGTCGTGGACGCGGTCGGGGAGCTGATTCGTCGACCATCCGCGCTGGCCGACACGATCCGGATCGGGCTGGCAGACGCTCGAAACGTAACTTCGCGGCTTAGCTCCGCAGTCGGTGGCGTGCTGTCGGCCGCCAGAGTGGCTGCCCGGCCGGCGCCCGATTCGCCGCTCAACGCCGACATCGGCTCGCAGCGGCGGTTCGCCGTCGCTCGGACCGATCTGGAGGATTACCGGAGGGTCCGCAAGCACACCGGCGGCACTGTTAACGACGTTGTGCTCGCGACAGTCGCCGGGGCCGTTCGTGGCTGGATGTTGTCGCGCGGCGAAGCGGTCACACCTTCGACGACCGTTCGCGCGATGGTGCCGGTCAGCGTTCGGGGCGACAGCGAGGCCGGTCAGCTCGGAAATCGGGTTTCGTCCTACCTCGTCGATCTTCCGGTCGGCGAACCGAATCCGGTCGTCCGGCTCAGTCAGGTCAGCTACGCGATGAAGGCGCACAAGGAATCCGGACAGTCCGTCGGCGCCGAGGCGCTCGTCGCCCTGTCCGGGTTCGCCCCACCGACCTTGCACGCCCTTGGTGCTCGAGCGGCCAACAGTTTCACCCGGCGGCTGTTCAACGTGGTCGTGACCAATGTCCCCGGGCCGCAGTTTCCGCTGTATGCCTCGGGCGCGAAGATGCTCGAGATGTTCCCCGTCGTGCCGCTGGCGGCCGGGCAGGCGGTATCGATCGGACTGACTTCCTACGATGGCGGCGTGTACTTCGGCCTCAACGCCGACCGGGATGCGATGTTCGACGCCGACGTCCTTGGCTCTTTGATCGAGGAGTCCCTGGCCGAACTGGTCGAGGCCGCTGAACAGGTGCGGGGCCGGTGAGGAGATTTCATGAGTGAGGCCACCCCGCGGCGGGCATTCGTCTTCGGTGGCGGCGGTGTCCTTGGCTTCGCATGGATCGTCGGCGCGTTGACCGCGATCCAGCATGAACTCGGCGTCGCCCCCGGCGCCGACGATCTCATGATCGGCACGTCGGCCGGTGCGGTCGCAGCCGGTCTGCTGGCCGGCGGCATCGACGTCGACAGCATGCGTCGACATCAGCTCGGAACCCCGCTCCCCGACGACCCCTCGATCTCGTGGGACTACGACCAGGATTCCGGCGGCAGTCTGCCGCCACGACCGGGCTGGCGCCCCGGGTCGCCCCGTCTGGTGTGGGGCGGCTTGCGGCACCCCGGCCACGTGCCCCCGGTGGTCGCGCTGTCCGGACTGCTGCCGGCCGGTCGCGGCACGCTGGAGCCAATCGCCAAGATGGTGGCGCACGTCGCCCGGGGCTCGGGTCAGCCGGCGGGCTGGCCGGCTCGGCAAACCTGGATCGTGGCCACCGACTACGCCAGTGGTAGCCGGACTGCGTTCGGGCAGTCCGATGCGCCACCGGCCGAGCTCGCGGATGCGGTGTGTGCCTCCTGCGCGATTCCGGCCTGGTATGCGCCGGTCCACATCGGGGGCCGTGCCTACATCGACGGAGGCACCGTTTCCAACGCGTCCGTCGATCTTGTCCCGCACGGACGTTTCGATGAGGTCTTCGTCCTGGCACCGATGGCTTCGCTCACTCCGGATAGTCCGCGAATGCCGGTGGCCCGGATCGAGCGAAGGATTCGACGTTCGATCACGCGCGGGGTCATGCGTGATGTGAATCGACTCCGCGCCTCGGGTTCTCGGGTGACGGTACTGACTCCCAACATCGAAGATCTTGCCGTCATGGGTGCGAACCTGATGAATCCACGGCGGCGTCTTGCTGTCGTCCGTACGGCCATGTTGACGGCGGCAGCCGAGCTTCGCGCGCAACGCCAGTCCGGTGACGGCCCGATGAAGGCGAGGGCGTGATGAGGGTTTATCTTCCGGCGACCTCAAGCCTGCTTCGAGCACTGCAGCAGACCGGCAGCGTGGGGTCTCCGCCGTTGACCGCATTCGCGGTAACGCCGGGACTTCGCGAGTACTACGTCGATGACGACATCGAGGAACTCGAATACGCCGCATCGGCCGAAGCCGCTCAGGCAAGCCTTCGCCTGCTCGATGCCGACAGTTCGGCGGCCCGTCGTCGAGTGGTGGTCTCAGCCGATGTTCCGGACGACGCGGTGACGATTCGTGACGATCTCGATCGGGGAGTCGTACAGGTTCAGCTCGAAATTCCGATCGCTTGGTGCGCCTCGATCCACGCTGACGACCAGGACGCCGAAGCGGCGGTTGCGGCTGCGGCAGCTCAGATCGTCGCCGCCGACCTGGGCGATCCGACAGCCGAGGAAACAGTGGACGACGCCGAAGGATTCGAACTGTCTTGGTACGCAACGCAAGAATTGGCCGAATTGCTCG
>CAZZZW010000054.1:0-9282 GCA_964658795.1 Phormidium nigroviride PCC 7112 | reverse complement strand
GATGAAATAGGCTGATCATGTCAAGTTCGAGCCAGCTGTAGCGGTGTGAATCCATCGGGCGTGCCACGGGTGAGGTCAGTGACCAACACCCCTTGGCCGGGGCCCCGATAAGGCGTACCTCGCGGTAGTCGAACTCCCAACAATTCGCCGTCGACACTCGATGGCTGCAGCAGGACTCCGGTGCGGTGGCGGCGCATCTCGACCCCCAGACCGCGAAAGCTCACGAGTAGGTCGTCGGATCGCGCGGTGACGATGGCGGCGATGTCGTCGCTGGAAACAAGCTTGATCAGGTCCTCGCCAGCCGGTGTATCCAGGAATTGCTCGGCATCGTCGACGATCACGACGTCGCCCTCGAGCCCGGCTGCCATGTCCCCCGGCCGCAGAAGGGCCACTCCGGTCACGTGTGCCCAGGCTGTGAGCGGAGAACGGGTGGGTGCGGCGACCGTGACTGAGAGGCCACTCTGCCTCGCTTGCGTTGCCAGCATGATCGCCGCGCTCGACTTGCCACTTCTAGCCGGACCGGTGATCAGGAATTGCCTTTGCCCATGGACCAGATCGCAGTAGATCGGTGAGCCGTCATCGCCACCGCGACCTAGTAGGAAGGTTCCCGGTCTCCGCTCGTTCGTGGCCAGCAAAACCTCGGTGGGCAATGGCCTGAGGATGATCGAAGGCCCCGCAATGCCGAGGTCGTCGACACGAGCAGTTCGCGTGAGAACCTCCCATTGCGCCGTAGTGTTCGGCTCTGCCGCCAACATGGATAGTTGGAATTCGGCGCCCGTAGCCGTGTCGACGCCGCGGCCGGGTCGCGCCTTCAGAGCCACGGATGCCGGCGCCACGCCGGCTAGCCCGTAGTCGCTCGCGTCGGTTAGAGGTAACAGCAACTTCCGAGTGAGCACGGCCGATATTCGAGGCGACAGCAGGGCTCGATCACCCGATACCGCAAAAGAAAACCCGACGCTGGCTGCGTCCCTCATGAGGTGCAGGGTGTCATCGGCGCTCCGTCCGGCGTCGTATTCTTCGCTGCTCGCGCTGAAGGCATCCCAGCCGTCGAGAAGGACCAGGACCGCGGGCAGTTGGCGTCCGGACGCGCGCGTCTCGGCCAGGCCGGTAGCCCCCCACTCTGCCAAGAGCAGGCGCCTGGCCTTGGCCTCATCGCCGAGCCGTGAGATCAGCCTTGCGATTCTGGCCGGATCCGTTCCGTCGACGTAGGTCCCGCAATGAGCCAGTGCGGCGCCGCGTCCCAGGCCGCCGGCCATGTCCACGATGTAGACGTGTAGGTCGTCGGCGTTCAGTTGGGCCACCGCGATGCCGAGCATTGTCCGCAGACCCATGGTGCGACCTGACCTTCCGCCGCCGATGAGTGCGAGGACGCCGCCAACGGCCAAGTCGTGTTCGAGAGGGGATTGCCGTTGTAGTTCCGGCTCGTCGAGCAATCCCAACACCAGTTTGAGGCTGCCTTTCCTCGGCTGACCGACGGCTTGATCCGGCAATGGATCCAGCCAGGGCCGAGGCGGTATCGACACTGAGGCGGACGCTTCGACCAGGGCTTTCTGGACGGCCTGGAGTTCGGTGATCGTCTCGGCCGAACTGGCCCGCCCACTCGGACGATTCCACATGTCCAACATCCTGATCTGGACGTGGTCATCGTCGATCGTTGGTAACGAGGCTCCCGCGGCTTGAAACTCGACGAGATCGCCGTCGGTGCGGCGTGCGAACGCTCGACCGGGAGTCTGCCTACTGATCCGGCAGGCTATCGGGTCATTGATGACGTCACTGGATTCGGCGGCATCGGTCACTCGTAGGGCAATGCGAAGTGACATGTTCGCCTTGATGTCCTGCGACAGCACCCCGGCGGGCCGCTGGGTCGCCAGGACCAAATGCACACCGAGAGATCGACCACGCTGCGCGATGCCGAGTAATCCGCTGATGAAGTCCGGTAATTCTTCGGCCAAAGTCGCGAACTCGTCGATGACCAGCACCAACCTCGGCAGCGGTTCTTGCTGGCCATGATTGGCGCGGTGGAAGGATTCCAAGTCGGCAACGCCGGCCAGCGCGAAGGCCTCCTCCCGCCGACGCAACTCCGCATCGAGTGAGATCAGGGCTCGCCGAGTGAGCTGTGCGTCGAGATCGGTCACCAACCCGAGGACGTGGGGGAATTCAGCGCACTCGGCGAATGCTGCGCCGCCCTTGTAGTCGACCAGGACGAACGCCAATCGATCTGGAGAATGCGAGCAGGCAAGGCTTGCGACCAAGGTTCGCAACAGTTCGGACTTGCCGGAGCCTGTAGTTCCGGCGATGAGCAGGTGGGGGCCGTCCTTGACCAAATCGACATCGAAGGGTCCGCCGCCGGCCATGCCTATCCGCGCGAGCACCGGACCGTCCTGCTGCCAGGCGTGGCAGATCGCCGCCGGCTTGAAGCTAGTTACGCCGAGCAGATCGGACAGACGTTGTTCGGTCGGTATCGAGGCGGCGCCACTGTCGCCGGAATCCCGCAATGGCGCCAAGGCCCGGGCCAGCCGCTCAGCCCAGTCGGAGCTGACCGCATCGGCTCCGACCCGGCTGGACCCGCGTTCCAGTCCCGACAGCCGCGCCCAGCCGTCGGCATCTGGATCGACGTCCATGGTCGTCGCGCAATCGGCCGGAAGGCCCCGAGCCGCATCAGCCAGGCAGATCGCTGTAATGCCAACCCGGCTACCTCGCGAGACGAGCTCAGCAACCCGCGGCAATTGGGCAGCGAGTACCGCAGGGTCCACCAACACGACGGTCCAAGGCCCCGGCCAGCGATCATTACCGAACTGTGATGAGGCAAGCCGTTCATCCATCGAACGCACGAGGTTCTCCATCATGAGTGCTTGCTCCGCATCAGTCCGTGCGACCGCGCGTAGGTGCGCTTCGGCCCACCTCGACCAGTTCCAGCTGGCCGAGGCGGCGTCTGAGACCAGAATGATGAGCTGCAGATCGGCCGGGCTGTATAGCGACAGAAGCTGAGCCGCGATGAAGCGTGCCACGCCCCTCGCGGACTCGGTGGGACCGGCGATCCCCAGCGGACCTCGCGTTAGGTCCGCAACCGCGGGAACCATACGTAGCACGCCGGCGGTGGCTGACTTGCCCCTTACCTGAACGGACGTTTGAGCGTCTTGATCGCCTAGGCCTACCCGGACCCTCAGAAAATTCGACTCGTCCCGCCGACGTTCCCACAGCCGACAGTCCGGTCCCTCCGCACTATGGAGCAACGTCGAAGGACCGGGATGGCTTCGTCTGAGCTGGGTCTCCTCGATCGCGAGCGCATCCTCGACCTCGGCCGCTACCCGGGCATGGAGCGTCTGATACTCCCGTTGTTGGTCACGCTGGGTGCAACGCCAGCTTCGTCGATCACCGAAGGCACTACCGAGCATCATGACTGGGCTGAGTGCGGCGAAGGCCAGTAGTTGAGGGGAGTGGAATGCCAAGGCCAGCGCGGCGGAGGCCAGCGCCGGAACGGCGGCGGCGATCCATGACAGTCGGGGGCGAGGTGTCAGCGGTGGAGCGTCGGGCATCTCATAACTCCGTGCCGCCCACCGCGTTCCTTGACGAGGTGGTCTGTGCACCCGGACTCGGCCACGCAGATCAGTCTCGATGAGGGCCGGTGGTTCTCCCGCACCGCTGAGCGAGAATTGGGAATGTCCAGCAATTACCGCCACATCCGGAACCAGCAGTCGTGCGACGTCGGTGATCTCCGATCCGGCGCACCTCGTGCCGTTGGTCGAGCCGAGATCGCGGATCGTGACAGCATGCAGACCAACATCGATCAGCAAATGGCGCCTGGACAGATTCGGATCACCGACGGGTATGTCCGCCGCCGGGGAGCGCCCGACGACATGTTGTCCGCGAGACAGGGGAAAGCTCGCACCAGCGTCGGGGCCAGCATCGATGTTCAGCCGCAGGGTGGTCGCGTCCGCAGGTGCTTGAAACCGCCTGGTGGACAGCATCGCCCCGGCCAGCAGCGGAGCCGAACCAACTAGCGCATCAGCCGCGATGGGCTTTCCGTTGCTGAAGATCTGGGTCGCTTCTACGATCTGGCATTCCGGTGGCAGCGCCCGTTTGAGGTCGCCCAGTGTCACTGGTCCGCGGCAGCGGATCTCAACATCGTGAGATGCGGCTGCGCCGATGACCGATAGTTTCGTTCGCACTTCGACAGTGTGGGCGATTTCGGCTCGTGCGCAATTGCCGATTCTCGATCTGTGGATAACCCGTCTTCTTCTCGGAAGTTATCCACAGATCTGAAATCAGTCCACCTCGTGTCGTGCTGCTCCCGTACGGTCGGCTGCATCCACAACCGAAGCACGATTGAGATGAGGCATACAAAATGGCTGGATTCAAGGTCACCCCGCAGCAGCTGAGCACCCTGGGCGTGACGTGTGGCCGCACGGCGACCGAGGTGCGTGGTCAGCATTCATCCTTACGGGGGCAACTCTCGCCGCTCTTCGGTGCGGAGTGGTCCGGTTCGGCGGCAGCGCAGTTCACCGAGTTGTACGACCAGTTCAACAGCAACGCGCAAGGCCTGGGCGAGGCCCTCGAGGGTATTGGACGGCTGCTCGGGCAGGCTGGCCAGAGTTACGCCTCGGTCGAGCAGCAGATCACCTCCTCCTTTCGCCACTAACCTCGGTCGCTCCGGGGCACCGGTAGCGTGTCCGGTATGACGTCTGGTTCGTTTGATGTGATCGCGACCGTCGAGTCGGCATATCACCAGCATTTCGAGACGTCACCGGCCCGTGCCTCAGTGTCGTTCGTCGGAGTTGATCCGATCGAGATTCTCGCCTACCGACAAAATCATCCCGATCAACGCCGACTGACCACCTACCTCAGCCTGGGGATGTCGCGCTATCCGATGGTCCCGGCTGACAGTGATGTCCTCACCGCAGACGGTCCACGGGCCGAGCTGATGCTGGAGGTGTCGGGCGACTCCGATGACGTGTGGCGTCGGCTGGCGGTCCTGGCCGCTGCGCCGGCAGTGGAATCCGTCGTCTATGCCCTTGATGCGCGTATCGATCTCGGCGAACCCTGGTTGGCCGGCTCGAGATGCACCGGCGTGATCGTGACCGCCAGCCCGCTGTTACCGGTCGACATCGACGGCGCAACAGTCGAGATATTCCAGCTGATCCCGACAACGCAGATCGAGTTGGCATGGGCTCGGATACACGGCAGCAGGTCACTGATGGAGCGGTGGCAAGCTGCGGCCACGGACCTGACCGATCTGTACCGGAGTCCGGTCGAGCTGTCCTAGTTCGAGGGTGATGTCGCCGAAGCCTGCTGTGGTCAGAGCCAGCCGTTGCGTTTGAACGTGCGATGTAGCCCGACACAGATGCTCAGGGTGCAACCGACCACGATCGGGTAACCGTAAGACCAATGCAGTTCGGGCATATGGTCAAAGTTCATTCCGTATACGCCGGCAACGAGGGTCGGCACCGAGACGATGCCGACCCAGGCGGAGATCTTGCGCATGTCCTCGTTCTGCACGACGCTGACCTGAGCCAGGTTGGCGCCGACCAGGGTGGTCAGCAGGTCATCGAACCCAGCGACTTGCTCGACCACCTGGGTCAAGTGGTCTTCCACATCTCGGAAGTACTCGCGGACGTCGTCGGCAACCAGCCGCATCGGCCGTTCGGCCAGCAACTTCAGGGGTGCGGTCAGCGGCGCGGTTGCTCGACGGAGGGCAAGAACCTCGCGTTTGAGGATGTAGAGCCGATTGGCGTCAGCGAAGCGGCTGGCGCCTGCGAACACCGAGGTCTCCGCCTCGTCGATATCGATCTGCAGTTCCTCCGCCACGGAGAGGTATCCGTCGACGGCCTGGTCCATGATCGCGTGCAGCACGACGGCCGGACCGTGGGCAAGCTGCTCGCGATCAGCCTCCAGGCGCTTGCGCATGTCCTTCAGACCACCGTGCATGCCGTGTCGCACCGTGATCACGAAGTCTTCGCCGACGAATATCATCACCTCACCGGTCTCGACGACTTCCGCGGTCTGGACTCGGTCGGAATAGTGGACGGTCTTGACGATGGCGAGTAGGTAGTCGTCGTAGCGGTCGAGCTTGGGTCGCTGATGGGCGTGGACGGCGTCTTCAACCGCCAACGGGTGCAGGTCGAAGGCCTCGGCGATCGGCGCGAGCTGCTGTTCGGTCGGTTCGTGCAGCCCCAGCCACACGAAGCCGGTCTCGGATTCCCTGACTGCGGCCAGCGCATCGGTCCACCGATGGTTGCCCGGCAACCGAACGCCGTCGCAGTAGACCGCGCAGTCGACGACGGCAGTGGCGCTGTCCAACTCGGCCCGGCTCGCGGGCGCGTTTGGACCGCCGCGTCGCGGAATGCGAAGTGGCACACGGATCGGCAAGCTGGGCATCGACCCCGATTCTGCTCCCTTTTCGTTCGATGTCATCTACCGGCAGCCCGTGTTCACGGGGATCTGCCGCTCCGTTCACCTTGTGGGGGGATGAACAGGTGATCAATGGCACGCCCGTCCGCTCGTGCCAAGCGACTTCTGGTCCGGCACCATTGCCTGCAGATGAAGGCGATCTGAGTTCGGAGCCGCAGCGGACGGGGTCAGCTCACGCAGGGGCTCGTCGGCCAAACCAGGGAGGCAGTCATGCAGTTCGGTCGTAGCTACGAGGAGTTCGAGGTCGGCGCGACCTACAAGCACTGGCCAGGCAAGACGATTACTGAATCCGACGATCACCTGTTCTGCCTGATCACGATGAACCATCACCCGCTTCATCTGGACATCAATTACGCCGAGAAGACAACCCAGTTCGGCAAGAACGTCGTTGTCGGCAACCTGATCTATTCGGTCCTGCTCGGTCAATCGGTGGCTGACGTCTCGGGCAAGGCGATCGCGAACCTGGAGATCGAGTCGCTTCGCCACGTCGCGCCCACCTTCCACGGTGACACCATCTACGGCGAGACCACCGTGCTCGACAAGTGGGAATCGAGGTCCAAGGACGACCGTGGCGTCGTCTACGTCGAGACCAAGGGCTACAAGCAGGACGGCACCGTCGTGTGCATCTTCCGGCGCAAGGTGATGGTGCCGAAGGAGAACTATCTCCAGGCCCGCGGTGGCGAACAGCCTGGTCGCCCGGTTCCGTCCGAGTAACCGAGGTGGAGCTGCTCAGCGTGGCAGCTGACCCCATTCCTGCAGCGTTTCCAACAGCAGCGGTACGAGGTCCAGCCTTCGAAGCTCAGCGGCGGAAAACCATCCGACGGCATCGGCGTCATCGCCGGCCACCGGCTCCGCGATGTGGCTGGTCGCGCACACGTAGTCGTCGATGACGAAACGGTTGCCGTCGCCGACAGGGCGCATAACCCGACCGGCGTGCGTGAGAACCCGGACGTTCAGGCCGGTCTCCTCGCGCAGCTCTCGGACGCAGGCCTCCTCCGCCGGCTCGCCGGGCAGGCACTTTCCGCCGGGCACACTCCACAGCGCGGCGCCGGGTGGGCGTCCCCGCCGGATCAGCAACAGCCGGTGGTGCCGGTCGAACACGATGCCGCCGACCGCCGCGATGTCCACCAGGTCAGTCTTACCCGACGGGTGGCGGCCGTAGGGAATTGACGTATGCCCACAACCGGGGCACCTTGATCGAGTGGGAACTTCGTGGTGCCCGCAATGCGGCTCGGATCTGGTTGCGCCCAGTGCCTTCGACAGCTCATGGCGATGCGGAAGGCATGGTCGGACCCTGCCGCTGAACGAGTTTCGCAACCTCGACGACGGGACGATCGGCCACATCCGTAGCCATTCCGACGTACCGCTCTGGTTCCCAGACCCAGTGCCGCCAGGCTGGATGCTCGCCGGACTCGCCGCAGTAGGAGACACCCGTAGCCGATTCAGGGCTACCGTGGCGGCCTTTTGCGGTCCAGCGCCGCTCGGCGGCGATGGCGAATGGCTCTTCGTCGCCGAAGAACCGGGCATCGGCCTCGGAGCCAGCTACGCCGGGGTGACCCGGGCGCAGGAGGCCGGCGACCAGCCGAGTGCGAAGGTCGGGGTTCGCGGGCATCCGTTGCCGGTGTGGCCGGTTCCGGGCACCGCGCCGGACCGGAGCGCGTACCGGGGAGAGGCGGCCGGAGTGTGGTTGTGGCTGATCGGACACCCGGCGGATGCCGGGTACGCGGTGCTCGACGACCTCGGTATCACCGATGTCGCTGCCCGAGCGGTACCCGCGGCCGCAGCTGCCCAGCGATCTCGGCGACTCCGCCCCGGACTGGGGTGACGCGAACGTCCGCCAGGAGCGATAGCGGGAACCGACCCCGAGCCCCCCACGCGACTTGACCGAGCGCGCGGACCGGACGATGCGCCGCGCGCCTCCCACCCCTGCTTGCGTCGGTCCAGTACAAAAGAGCGGTCCTGTAGAAATCGCGGACCATGTCCGTGTGTCCTGGCGGAACCGACAGCTGCGCACATCGGAGGAGATCGCGTGAACGGCCGAAAGATCGTCGCCCTTCTGCTCATCGCCTTCATCGCGTTCTTCGTGTTCAACAACCCCTCTGACGCCGCCCACGTGGTCAAGAACATCCAGCACCTGTTGGCGCACCTGTTCCGCAGCGTCACGACCTTCATCGACAGCTTCGGTAACTGATCCCGTCGGACAGCCATGGCCGACATCGACAAGTACCTCATTCCGTCCGAGACCCCGATCATCGTGACCAGACGGCACTGGGCCAGCCTGTTGAAGGTCGGCTCGGTCTGCATTGTGGTCTTCCTGATCGGACTGCTCATCCTCGGTTACGGCGGCGGCAGTCAAGGCGTGTCGGTGTTCGCGGTCATCGTGATGCTCGGTTCGCTGGCCTGGCTCGGCTGGAACTGGGGTGAGTGGTACTACGAAGAGGTCGTCATCACTGATCGGCGGGTGCTGCTCATCCACGGCATCCTGACGCGCCGAGTCGGGGTGATGCCGCTGACCAAAGTCACTGACCTCACCTACGAGCGGACGATCACGGGGCGGATCCTGGGCTACGGCGCATTTGTTGTGGAGTCGGCCGGCCAGCACCAGGCTTTCAGCCGCATCGAGTTCCTGCCGACGCCGGATCGGCTCTACCACGACGTCTCGTTGTTGCTCTTCCCGGAACGACGCAACTATCCCTACCCCCAGCCCGATCAGCCAACCAGCCCGCTGCCACGCGATCGCTGACTCCGCCGCGGCCGGACATGGTGGAGAAGGCGATCTCGCCGGACTACGCGCTGTCCAGCCATGTCGCCGCCCTCGGCATGACGTTTGCCGCCGGCTCCGCCCTGCCCGCGCCCTATACGGCGGGCGCCTTC
>CAZZZW010000053.1:1925-16925 GCA_964658795.1 Phormidium nigroviride PCC 7112 | reverse complement strand
GTCAGCCGGCTGACCGCGAGGCGGATCGTACTGGGCCCGTTCGTGGTCGGCAGCGGTGTGGTCCTGGCTACCGTCGGGGGCTCGGTCGCGGTCGCGGCCACCGTCTTCACCGCATCGACCATCCGCGCCTCCGACGTGCCACCGCGGCCGCATCCGGTACCGATCGTGGTGTCGAGTGCGGCCGGCAGCAGGGCGACCCACGCGTCCGCGCATCCGAGCCCGTCGGACCAGCCGAGTTCGACGTCCGCCGATCCGGCGCCGGTCCCGTCCGGGGCGCCGAGGACCTCGGCCGACCCGTCGAGAAGTCGGTCGAACTCGGCCGTGGAGACCGCCTCGCCGTCCAAGTCCGCCTCGGCCGACGGCAGTCCGTCCGGATCGGCAAGCACCACTGCGGGTGCGCCGGCGCCGTCATCCAGCCCGATCGCCACCGCGAGCCCGGCCGGCAACGCGATGGTCTACATCAGCGGCTGGAACGCCGACCGCAAGCAGTTGCTGTTCGAGTTCGCCGCGGTCAGCAAGGGCACCGGACCTCAGCACAGTGACGTCTACTCGATCGCCTCGCCCAAGCAGTACACCGCGACCCTGGCCGGTGACCTGCGGATCATCTCCGGTGGCCTGTTGTGTCCGCCGGCCGGCAGCACCTGCACGGTCGACCAGCTGATCGCCGGCACCGCGCGCGGCTTCTACGCCGAAGTGGCCGTCGACCCGACCTCGGCCGTGCACGAGGTGCTCGAGCACGACAACGTGAGCCAGGCGGCCCCGCCGGTCTCGCCGACGCCGACGCCGTCGGCCACGACGGCCTTCGGGCCGGCGCCGAGCGCGACGCCGACCGCCGGCACGACACCGTAGGCCCGGCGGTGACCCGTTCCGGACGGCCGCGTACTGCGGTCGTGTGCCTGGCTGCCCTGACGGCGCTCGTCGCGCTGGCCGGCTGCGCCGCCGCGGCCCAACGCGCCACCTCGACCTCGCCGGCTCCAGTGGTCGCCGGCGTTCCGGCAGCCCCGTGTCTGCAGTTCCGGTGCGCCCCCGGCCCGGCGCTGGCGCTGCCGGACGGCTACCAGGCCCGGCTCTGGAGTTCGCCGCCGCCGGCCGCCGGTGATCGCAGTGTGCCGGTGGTCGAGCTGTTGCACGCCGACAGCCATGTCGCGTGGTGGACCGGCCGGCTCGGCACCGGTTACTCCGCTCAGCTCACCTGCCTGGGCTCGACCTGTCTGGTGGTGTCCACGCTGGGTGCGCACGGCGGCGCGGTCGAGACATTGCTGTTCGGGCACGGTGCTTTCGCCACGCCGGCCACGGCCAGCGTCGAGTTCGATTCCGGCACCCCGGTGGTGCGGGACCTCGACGGGGACGGAGTGCCTGATGTCATCGGGGTCGAGAACGACTACACGCCCAACTTCGCCCAGGGCCACAACTACTGGGCGACCTACCGGCTGGTCGGGCCGCGTCTGGTCCGGACTGGCTGCGAGCGGACCCAGACGCACCCGGCGACACCGACCACGCTGCTCACCGGTTCGTGCCCGGTAATCCCGAACAGCTGAGTTCCTCCTTGTTCAGAAAGCTAGAACGGCGCTGATCTGCTCAGTCAGGCGATCCAGCTCGGTGGCTGCGGTGGCCTCGGCGGCGGTCAGATCGCGGGCGTCGGCCACGACCACCTCGAGGTAGGCCTTGCACTTCGGCTCCGTCCCGGACGGACGCACCACGACCCGGCCGCCGTCGAAACGGAGGATCACCACGTCGTTGTCGGGCGCCAGGTCGGTCACCGTGACCGGCCGGTCGAGCAGTGCGGCCGGCGGGTTGGCCCGCAACCGGGACATCGCCAGGCCGATCAGGCTCAGGTCCGAGACCCGCCACGATTTCTGCCGGGTGGAGAACAGTCCGTATTCGGCGGCCAATTCGGCCAGTCGGGTCGGCAGGTCCGAGCCCTCGGCCAGCAACGTGGCCGCCAGCTCGGCCATCAGCAGCGCAGCCGAAATACCGTCCTTGTCCCGTACGATCGCCGGGGCGACGGCGTAGCCCAGGGCTTCTTCGTAGCCGTAGGCCAGATCCGGGGCGGCGCGGGAGATCCACTTGAACCCGGTCAGCGTTTCTCTGTAGGGCAATCCGTGCCTGGTCGCGATCACGCCGAGCAGCGACGAAGACACGATCGTCGTGGCGTAGGTTCCGTGGATGCCTTTGCGGATCAGCCAATCCGCCAGCAGGACACCGACCTCGTCGCCTCGCAGCATCCGCCAGCCGTCAGCGAACCGAACGCCGATCGCGCATCGGTCAGCGTCCGGGTCGTTGGCGATGATCAGGTCGGCGTCCGAGTTCCGGGCCTGGGCCAGAGCGAGATCCATCGCCCCGGGCTCCTCCGGGTTCGGGAACGCCACGGTCGGGAAGTCCGGATCGGGTTCGGCTTGCTCGGCCACCTCGGACGGCGCCTGGAACCCGGCTGCCGCGAATACCCGCCGGACCACCGAGCTGCCCACGCCGTGCATCGCCGTATGAACGATCTTGAGTGCCCGGGGCGAGTCGGCCGAGGCCAGCCGGCTGATCGCCGAAACGTAAGCCTCGACGATGGCTTCGTCCAGTACCTGGAAGTCATCGGACAGCTCGATCGCCCGGACCGAGGCCACCTCGCGGATCTGCCTTTCGATCTCGGCATCCAGCGGCGGCACGATCTGGGCGCCGTCGCCGGCGTAGACCTTGTAGCCGTTGTCCTGCGGTGGGTTGTGCGACGCGGTCACCATGATCCCGGCCGCCGCCCGCAGATGGTGCACGGCGAAGGCCAGCACCGGTGTCGGCAGCAAGCGCGGCAGCACCCGGGCGTCGAAGCCGGCTGCGGCCAGGATCCGCGCGGAATCATAGGCGAATTCCTGACTCCGATGGCGGCCGTCGTAGCCGATCACCACCACCCGCCCGGGCGGCCCGGACGCCGCCAGCTGGGCGGCTATGCCGGCCGCGGCCTGCCGGACGACCCGGGTGTTCATGCCGTTCGGTCCGGCTCGCAACGGTCCCCGCAGGCCGGCGGTACCGAACGTCAGCACGCCGGCGAACCGGTCGGCCAGCTCGTCGGCATCGCCGGCGGCCAGCAGCGCACGCAGCTCGGCGGCGTCGGAGTCCGACGGGTCGTCGGCGATCCAGGCCTGCACCTCGGCGGTCAGTGATTCGGTCAGCGGGCTCATCGTCGGGCCTCGATTTCATCTATTCCGAAAGGGGATCCGGTAAAGGCCCCGCCGACCAGGTCGTCGGTCGGGGCGGCTGGCAGCGGCGGCTCGGGCTGCCGGGACGCATCGGCGGTCGGCGCGTAACCGACCGGGTTGACCGGCGACCACCATCGGTCCCGGTTGGCCGAGACGCCCCAGATCTGGGCGTAGGTCAGCTCCGGTGCCCGCAGGCACCGGTCGACCAGCTGCGCGCAATCGTCGAAGGAAAGCCAGGTGGCCAGCGAGATCGCGTCCGGCGGGGAGACCGCGCAGGTGCCGATCCGCAGGCAGGCCACCTGGAAGCCGTACCGGTCCACGTAGTAGCGGCCCAGCGCCTCACCGAAGACTTTGCTGACCCCGTACAGCGTGTCCGGTCGGGCCGGGGTGTCCGGGGGTAGATCCGCTTGTGCACGAGGGGTGAACCCGACCGCGTGGTTCGACGAGGCGAACACGACCCGGCGTACCCCGGCCCGCCGGGCGGCCTCGAACAACTGGAAGGTGCCGTCGATGTTGGCGTCCCGGATCACCGGCCACGGCGCCTCCGTCGGCTGGCCGGCCAGATGCACGACGGCCGCCGCTCCGGCCATCGCTCGGCCCAGGGCCGCGGCATCGGTCAGCTCACCGACCACGTCCGCCCCGTCCGTGCGGTCGAAGCCCCGCAGCGACCAGCCCAGCGCCGGCAGCCGTTCGAACAGGGCTCGCCCGATGCGCCCCTGGGAGCCGGTGATCAGGACGGCCACGCTAGACCGATTCTGAGCGCGACAGCCGTTCCAGCAGCTCCAGCAACAGCCCGCCGGCCCGGCCGGCGGCCGCCTTGCCCGCGGCCAGCACCTCTTCGTGGTTCAGCGGTTCACCGGTCATGCCGGCGGCGAGGTTGGTCACCAGCGAGATGCCGAGCACCTCACTGCCCTCGGCGTGCGCGGCGATCGCCTCCAGCGCGGTGGACATGCCCACCAGGTCGGCACCCATGATCCGAGCCATCCGGACCTCGGCCGGCGTCTCGTAGTGCGGGCCGGGGAACTGGGCGTAGACGCCCTCGGCCAGCGACGGATCGATCTCGCGCATCAGGCCGCGCAGCCGGGCCGAGTACAGGTCGGTCAGGTCGACGAAGCGGGCGCCGACCAGGGGCGAGGTGGCCGTCAGGTTCAGGTGGTCCGAGATCAGCACCGGTTGGCCGACGGTCATGTCCGGCCGCAGCCCGCCGCAGCCGTTGGTCAGTACCGTGATCCGGCAACCGGCCTTGGCCGCGGTCCGGACTCCGTGTACGACCGCGGCCACGCCTCGGCCCTCGTAGTAGTGGGTGCGGCCGAGGAAGGCCAGCACCCGGGTGCCGTTGACCAGCAGCGAGCGGATCGTGCCGGCGTGACCGGCCACGGCCGGCGGGGTGAACCCGGGTAGGTCGGTGCTCGGGAACTCGATGTCGGCCTCGGCGGTTCGGCTCAGTTCCTCGACCGCGGGGACCCAGCCCGACCCCAGCACCAGGGCCACGTCGTGCCGGTCGGCACCGGTGCGTTCGGCCAGCGCGGCGGCCGCCCGAGCGGCCAGGTCGTCCGGGTCGGTGGTCAGGTCTGAGGTCTGGGTCACGGCCACAGAGCCTATCCTTGCCCACCCCGTGTGACGCGCTCGTGTCCGAGAGATAAGCCACGAGGACTCCTGGCAACCGACGCTAGCGACCTAACATCCCAGGAATGGATACCGCTGACCTCTCGCTGGCCGCCGACTTTCGAGCCGCCGACCGCGATGAATGGCGGGCCCTGGTCGCCGGGGTGCTGACCAAGGCGGGCCGCCCATTCGATCCGGACGCCCCTGAGACGGCGCTGGCCCACACCGATTACGACGACATCTCGGTCGCGCCCCTGTACACCGACCGACCGGATATCGACCTCGGCCTTCCTGGCCGGCCACCGTTCGTCCGGGGCTCGAGCGCGCCGGACGACTCGGAGGCCCTCGGCTGGGATGTCCGGGCCCGGTTTCTGGATCCGGCCGCCGAGACGACCAACGCCGCCGTGCTGGCCGAGTTGAACAACGGGGTGTCCTCGCTGTGGCTGCCCGCCGGCATCGACCTGGCCCGAGCCTTGGACGGGGTCTACCTCGACCTGGTCGCGGTGGTGCTGTCCGATCCGGGCCAGGCCGCCGACTACCTGGCTCTGGTGCCCGAGTTGGATCCGGCCGCGGTCCGCGGCAATCTCGGTGCCGACCCGATCGGACTGGCGGCTCGCTCCGGGGCCGGGGTCGACCTGGCTGCGCTGGCCGAGGCCGTCGAGGTCACCCGGCCGTTCGAGAACCTGCTGCCGGTCACGGTGGATGCCACCGTCTACCACGATGCCGGTGGTACCGACGCCGACGAACTGGCGATCAGCCTGTCGGTTGCCGTCGCCTACCTGCGGGCCGCCGGTGAGGACCTGTTCGACCGGATCGAATTCCGTTATGCGGTAACGGCGAACCAGTTCGCCTCGATCGCCAAGCTGCGGGCCGCCCGCCGGCTCTGGGACCGGGTCGGCGAACTGTGTGGCATCGAGGGCCGGGGTGGCCAACGGCAACATGCCGTCACGTCCGCGGCGATGCTGACCCGTCGCGATCCCTGGGTCAATCTGCTGCGGACCACGATCGCGTGCTTCAGCGCGGCCGTCGGCGGAGCCCAGGCGATCACCGTCGCCCCGTTCGACTCCGCGCTCGGAGTGCCGGACCCGTTCGGCCGCCGGATCGCCCGTAACACGCAGTCGATCCTGCATGACGAGTCCAGCCTGGCCCGGGTTGCCGACGCGGCCGGTGGCTCGTTCTACGTCGAGACCCTGACCGACGAGCTGGCCGGGCGGGCCTGGCAGCGGTTCATCGAGCTCGAGGCGGCCGGCGGGATTCAGGCCGCGCTGGCCGACGGGTCGCTGGCCGAACAGCTTGCGGCCAGCTGGCAGCGGCGGCGGCTGGCCCTGGCCACCCGGACCGACCCGATTACCGGGGTGAGTGAGTTCGCGAACCCGGCTGAGACCAGTTTGACCAGACCGGCGCTGGCTGAACCCGATCGGGCCGGCTTACCGGTGCACCGCTACGCCGAGGACTACGAAGCGTTGCGAGATCGTTCCGACGCGGTGCTGGCTGAGAGCGGCAGCCGGCCGACGGTGTTCCTGGCCGCGTTGGGTCCGGTCCCCGCCCACACCGGCCGGGTCGGGTTCGCGGTCAACCTGTTCCAAGCCGGCGGTATCGAGCCGATCGTCGGGACGGGCACCGCGGACGAGCTCGTCGCGGCGTTCCGACGTTCCGGAGCGCGCATCGCCTGCCTGTGTTCGTCGGACACGGTGTATGCCGAACAGGCCGATGAGATCGGGACAAGGCTCGCCGATGCCGGTGCCCAGGTGTGGATCGCCGGTCGCTCGGAACTGGTCCAGGGGCACATCGTGGAATCCATCCAGGTCGGCTGTGACGCCGTGGCCCGGCTGGTCTCGGTGTATCAGCTGTTCGAAGGAGGCCGGCCATGATCCCCGATTTCAGTCGAGAATCGTTGGGTAAACCGATGTCGAGCAGCGGGAGCCCGAGGCTCGGAGCGCCCTGGCAGACGCCGGAGGGCATCGACGTCAGCCCGCTGTACGGACCCGATGACCTGACCGGCCTGGACTTTCTGCAGACCTATCCGGGCATCGCGCCGTACCTGCGTGGTCCTTACCCGACGATGTACGTCAACCAGCCCTGGACGATCCGCCAGTACGCCGGCTTCTCCACCGCGGCCGAGTCCAATGCCTTCTACCGGCGCAATCTGGCCGCCGGACAAAAGGGATTGTCGGTCGCCTTCGACCTGCCGACGCACCGCGGCTACGACAGTGACAATCCCCGGGTGACCGGCGATGTCGGTATGGCCGGGGTCGCGATCGATTCGATCTACGACATGCGGCAGCTTTTCGATGGCATTCCACTGGACAAGATGAGCGTGTCGATGACCATGAACGGCGCCGTGTTGCCGGTGCTCGCGCTGTACGTGGTGGCGGCCGAGGAGCAGGGCGTGGCGCCGGAGCAACTGACCGGAACCATCCAGAACGACATCCTCAAGGAGTTCATGGTCCGCAACACCTATATCTATCCACCGAAACCGTCGATGACCATCATCAGTGACATCTTCGGCTACACCGCGGCCACGATGCCGCGGTTCAACTCGATCTCGATCTCCGGATATCACATCCAGGAGGCCGGGGCCACGGCCGATCTCGAGTTGGCCTACACCCTGGCCGATGGGGTGGAGTACCTGCGGGCCGGGCAGCGGGCCGGCATGGACATCGATGCGTTCGCGCCGCGGCTGTCCTTCTTCTGGGCCATCGGGATGAACTTCTTCATGGAGGTGGCCAAGCTCCGGGCCGCCCGGTTGCTCTGGGCCAAGCTGGTCGGCCAGTTCGAGCCGAAGAACCAGAAGTCCCTTTCGTTGCGGACCCATTCCCAGACCTCGGGCTGGTCGCTCACCGCCCAGGATGTGTTCAACAACGCGGTCCGGACCTGTATCGAGGCGATGGCCGCGACCCAGGGTCATACCCAGTCGCTGCACACGAACGCCCTGGATGAGGCGCTCGCGCTGCCGACCGACTTCTCGGCCCGCATCGCCCGCAACACCCAGTTGCTGCTGCAGCAGGAATCGCATACCACCGACGTGATCGACCCGTGGGGCGGCAGCTACTACGTCGAGAAGCTGACCTATGACCTGGCTCGACGGGCCTGGGAGCACATCACCGAGGTCGAGGCGGCCGGCGGCATGGCCGCGGCGATCGACGAGGGCCTGCCGAAGCTGCGGGTCGAGGAGGCGGCGGCCCGGACCCAGGCCCGGATCGACTCCGGCCGGCAACCGGTGATCGGGGTCAACAAGTATCGGCTGGCCGAGGACGAGCAGATTGACGTCCTCAAGATCGACAATGCCGGGGTCCGTCGGCAACAGAAGGAGAAACTCGATCGGCTGCGGGCCGAGCGTGACGCCGCCGAGGTGGAACGTCGGTTGGGCCGGCTGACCAACGCCGCCCAGGCCGCCGCTGATGGCTCGCGGCCGGCTGGGCTCGAGCAGAACCTGCTGGCCCTGGCCGTCGACGCGGCGCGGGCCAAGGCCACGGTGGGGGAGATCTCCGACGCGCTGGAAAAGGTCTACGGTCGGCATGCCGGCCAGATCCGCACCATCAGCGGGGTGTACCGGGACGAGTATTCAGCCGGCGCGGGGCCGAAGGGAGCTGCCGTGAGTGCGATCGACGAAGCTCGAGCGGCCTCAGATGCCTTCGAGGCCGAGCACGGCCGCCGGCCCCGAATCTTGGTGGCCAAGATGGGCCAAGACGGTCACGACCGCGGCCAGAAGGTAATCGCCACCGCCTTCGCCGACCTCGGCTTCGACGTGGACGTCGGCCCGCTGTTCCAGACCCCGGCCGAAGTGGCCCGGCAGGCGGTGGAAGCCGACGTGCACGTGGTCGGCGTCAACTCCCTGGCCGCCGGTCACCTCACCCTGGTGCCGGAATTGCGTGATGAACTAAGGGCATTCGGGCGGGGTGACATCCTCATCGTCGTCGGCGGGGTGATCCCGCCGCAGGACTTCGAGGAGTTGCGTCAGGCCGGCGCGGCGGCGATCTTCCCGCCGGGCACGGTGATCGCGACCGCGGCGACCGATCTGCTGGCCACCCTGACCGAGCAGCTCTCCCACAGTTCGTGATGTCGCCCGGCCCGTCCGAAGCCCCGTCTTCCGCACGAGCGGACGAGACCTTGGTGGATGGCGTGCTGGCCAACGACCGGGCCGCCATCGCCCGCACGATCACCCTGGTGGAATCGAGGAAATCTCAACACCGGGAACGGGCGCAGCGGGTCCTGGCCGAGCTGCTGCCGCACACCGGCAACGCCCAACGCATCGGGATCACCGGGGTTCCCGGCGTCGGCAAGTCGACCTTCATCGACTCCTTCGGCAGTTTCCTGACCGGTCAGGGTCATCGGGTCGCGGTGCTGGCCGTCGATCCGTCCTCGGCTCGTACCGGTGGCAGCATCCTGGGCGACAAGACCCGGATGGCTCGGTTGGCCGTGGACGACCGGGCGTTCGTTCGTCCCTCGCCCTCCTCCGGCACGCTCGGCGGGGTCGCCGAGGCGACCCGGGAGACGATGCTGGTGATGGAGGCGGCCGGCTACGACGTGGTGCTGGTCGAGACCGTCGGGGTCGGGCAGTCGGAGTTCGTGGTGGCCGACATGGTCGACACCTTCCTCTTCCTGACCCTGGCTCGGACCGGCGATTCGCTGCAGGGGATGAAGCGCGGCATCCTCGAACTGGCCGATGTCATCGGGGTGAACAAGGCCGATGGTGACCGCGTCGCCGAGGCCGAGAAGGCGGCTCGGGAGCTGTCGGCGGCGCTGCGGCTGTTGCGTCCCCCGGAGGACGCCTGGCAGACCCCGGTGCTGACCTGCAGCGCCTTGGACGAACTCGGAATCGATCGGCTCTACCAGCAGATTCAGCGCCACCGGCAGCAGCTGTCCGACGGCGGCACCCTGGCCGCCAAGCGATCGGACCAGTTGGTGCAATGGACCCGCGACCTGGTGCGAAACCGACTTCTGGAACGGCTGCGCAGCCCGTACGCTCAACCGATCGTGGCCGAGGCCGAACGGGCGGTGCGCGCGGGCGAACTAACTCCGGACCAGGCCGCGAACCGGATCCTGGACGGACTGGGACAGGCCTAGCGAGAAAGGGCGAACGCGAATGACGTTGGCGCGGTGGAAGGACCTGTGCATCGATGCGAACGACATCGTTGCCGACGGCCGGTTCTGGGCCGAGACGCTGGGTCTCACCTTCAATGCCGACGACGGCCATGTGTGGCTGGACGGCCCGACCGAGCAGCATCGCATCTGGCTCAACCAGGTGCCCGAGCCGCACACCGTGAAGAACCGGGTGCACCTCGACGTCCACACCGGCTCGCTCTCCGAACTCGAGCAGCTAGGTGCCCGCCAGCTCGAGACGTTCCCGCGCTGGACGATCATGTCCGACCCGGATGGCCAGGAGTTCTGCGCCTTCGTCCGCGAGACCGTGCCTGACTACAAGCTGTACGAACTGGTGATCGACTGCGCAGACGCAGCCTCGCTGGCGGCCTGGTGGGGCCGGGCGTTCGATGCCCAGGTCGACAGCAGCGGCGAGGACCACTGGGTCGCGGGTATCGAGGGGCTGCCGTTCGACGGGCTGGTCTTCGACAACGTGCCCGAGCCCAAGACGACCAAGAACCGGCTGCACTGGGACGTGCTGGCCGATCCCGGCGAACTGGTCGCGGCCGGGGCCACCCTGCTCCGGCCCAAGGGCGGCGACCTTCGCTGGCATGTGCTGGCCGATCCGGAGGGCAACGAGTTCTGCGTCTTCGACGGCTGAATCCGGGTCCGCCCGGCCGACGAAACGCCTGCCGGATATCGTGCTTGTCGTGTCCACCGCCTTGCATGCCGCCGCCGTCGACTGGCTGAGCCGCCACGACGACGAGCTGGTCGGCTGGCGGCGGGAGCTGCACCAGCATCCGGAGGTGGCCAACACCGAACACCGCACCACCGAGCTGATCCTCAGCACCCTGGCGTCCTTCGGCCTGACTCCGCGGCGGCTGTCGGTCGGTACCGGCTGCACGGTGGACCTCGGCTCCGGCGACGGGCCGATCACCGCGCTGCGGGCCGACATCGATGCGCTGCCGCTGCCGGATCACAAGCAGGTGCCGTATGCCTCGCTCAACCCGGGGGTCTGCCACGCGTGCGGCCACGACGCCCACACCGCGATCCTGCTCGCGGTGGCCGGGGTCCTGGCCGGCGTCGAAGAGCTGCCCGGCCGGATAAGGCTGATCTTCCAACCGGCCGAGGAACGGATGCCGGGTGGCGCCGAGGCCGCGGTCAACGACGGGGCCCTGGACGGGGTGTCGCGGATCTTCGCGTTGCACTGTGATCCCAAGCTCGACGTCGGGCATCTCGGTCTGCGGGTCGGGCCGATCACGGCGTCGTTCAACCAGCTGGAGCTGACCCTCACCGGCCCGGGTGGCCATACCGCGCGGCCGCACCTGACCACCGACGTGGTGTACGCGCTGGGACGGCTCATCACCGACCTGCCAGGGCTGCTGTCGCGCCGGATCGATCCGCGGGCGGCGGTGTCGCTGGTCTGGGGCGCGGTCAGTGCCGGGGTGGCGCCCAATGCGATCCCGACCACCGGCACCCTGGCCGGCACCTTACGGATGCTGGACGGGACCTACTGGGACCAGCTGGCCAGCATCGTCACCGAGTTGGCCGAGCAGGTGGTCGCGCCGACCGGGGCCGAACTGAAGATCGATTACGACCCAGGCGTGCCGGCGGTGGTCAACGACGGCGCGATGGTCGCGCTGCAGACGCAGGCCGTGATCGCCGCGTTCGGGGCCGAGGCGGTGTCGGACACCCCGCAGTCGATGGGCGGTGAGGACTTCGCCTGGTACCTGCAGACGGTGCCCGGCGCGCTGGCCCGGCTCGGCGTCCGCACCCCCGGCCACCCGACCGGCGACCTGCACCAGTCCGACTTCGACATCGACGAGCGAGCCCTGGCCGTCGGTGTGCTCTTCACCGCGGCCCTGCTGGACGAGGTCTACGCCTAACCGCGACGGCTGAACCACACGGTGCTGACGATCCAGGTTGCGCCGGCGAGCCCACAGAAGGCCGCAATCACACCGGCATAGCGGGAGTTCGCGGCCATCGCCACGATCATCGCGGCGACCAGGACGACGGTGAGGAGATAACCGGTGGCCGCGGCAGCGCGTTGCTGGATGGCCGTCCGGCGTTCGTCGGACAGATCGCCACCGAGCAGTCCGATGGTCTCGTTGCGTCGTCCTCCGAAGATCAGGACGGCGCCGTAGCCCAGCATCACGACCAGCCCACCGATGCCGAATCCCCAGTTGCGCTGGGCCAATCCGATGCCCAAATAGACGAGTCCGAAGCCGACGCACAGGGCGGGTACGAGCCAACGGTTGCGGCTGCGGGCATCAGTCGACATGGAATACCTCCTCGACGGGACGGCCGAAATGCCGGCCGATCCGGATGGCCAGCGGGAGCGACGGGTCGTACTTGCCGGTCTCGATGGCGTTCACGGTCTGACGGGAGACACCCAGCAGCTCGCCAAGCGCGGCCTGCGACAGCCCGGCGGCCTGCCGCAACTCCCGTACGTCATTGCGCACCTGTCAAGTCTGCTTGACACCTTGGCCCGATGTCAAGCGACCTTGACACGGATGACGGAGCTCAGCCCACAGAGCGGCAGGGACGGTTGCGCAGCTCGGCGACGTAGTCGGCCGGCGCGCCGGCTTTCTCCGCGCCCTCGGCGATCAGGCCCAGATACCGCGCGGACGGCAGGCCACCCTCGTAGCCGTTGAGCACGTAGGTCCAGGCCACCACGTCGGATTCCAGGGTGGACACCCGCAGCCGGATGGTCTGGTACAGCCCGGTGTCGGCGCTCTCCCACTTGTCCAGGGCGATCCGGTCGTAGTCGGTGATGTCGTACAGGCCGACGAACACCGACGATGCGGATTCTTCGGCGCCCTGCTGGACAATCGTGGCCAGCGCGCCTTCCCAGCCCAGGTCCTCACCGCCGAATGTGAGCCGCCAGCCCGGGATCCAGCCCACGCCGGCAAACGGCGAATGGGGGCACCGGGTGCGCATCTGGGCCGGGTCCAGGTTGGAGCCGTAGGCGGCGTAGAGAGGCACGATCACGAAGCGTACCGACCCGTCTCGCCGCGCCCACCACCCGTGTGAGCACGGCGACCGGGACAATAGGTCCGTGACACTCTGCTGAGCCCCAACCACCCGGGCGAGGAGTTCGACCGGGACAATAGGTCCGTGACACGTATTGCGATCATCGGTGGCGGACCGGCCGGCTACGAAGCAGCCCAGGTGGCGGCCGGGTTGGGCGCGCAGGTCACCCTGATCGAGTCGGACGGGGTCGGCGGCGCCTGCGTGCTCTACGACTGCGTCCCGTCCAAGACCCTGATCGCCACTTCCGAACGGGTGACCGCCCTGCGGGACGCCCCGGATCTCGGTGTCTGTTCCTCGGCTGACGTCAGCGTGCGGCTCGACCAGGTCAATCAGCGGGTCAAGCACCTGGCCGCGACCCAGTCGGCCGACATCCGCAACAGGTTGCTCGGGCTCGGCGTCACCCTGGTCAGCGGTCACGGCCGGTTCTCGGCCGACCAGCGAGGCCGCACCTTCACGGTCGAGGTGGACGGTGCCGAGCCCCAGACCGTAGAGGCTGATGTGGTGCTGCTGGCCACCGGCGGCAACCCGCGGGTGCTGCCGGGTGCCGAACCCGACGGCGAACGCATCCTGTCCTGGCGCGACATCTATGACCTGGACGCGTTGCCCGAGCACCTGATCGTCGTCGGCTCCGGAGTCACCGGGGCGGAGTTCGCATCGGCCTACAGCGAGATGGGCGTACCGACGACGCTGGTCTCGAGCCGGTTGAAGGTGCTGCCGGGTGAGGACCCGGACGCGGCCGACGTAATCGAGGACGTGTTCACCGCGCACGGCGGCAGGTTGATGAAGCAGGCCCGGGCCGAGTCCGTGCAACGGTCCGGCGACGAGGTCGTGGTGCGGTTGACCGACGGCCGAACCGTCACCGGCTCGCACGTGCTGATGTGCGTCGGCTCGGTTCCGAACACCGCTGGCCTTGGCCTGGAGAACGTCGGACTGGCTTTGTCGGACGGGGGATTCCTGACCGTCGACCGGGTCTCGCGGACGTCCGTGCCGGGCATCTACGCCGCCGGCGATTGCACCGGCGTGTTGCTGCTGGCCTCGGTCGCCGCGATGCAGGGCCGGGTGGCGATGTGGCACGCGCTCGGCGAGGCGGTGCAGCCGTTGCGGCTGAAGACGGTCGCCGCCAACGTGTTCACCCACCCCGAGATCGCGACGGTGGGCATCGGACACGCGGCGGTGACGGCCGGTGAGGTGCCGGCTCGGACCGTCGTGCTGCCGCTGACCGGCAACGCCCGGGCCAAGATGCAGGGCGTGGCCGAGGGGTTCGTCAAGCTGTACTGCCGGCCGGCCACCGGCGTGGTTATCGGCGGCTCGGTGGTGGCACCGGCCGCCTCCGAGCTGATCCAGCCGATCGCGATGGCTGTGCAGCTGGGGCTGACGGTCAACCAGGTCGCGGCCACGTTCACCGTCTACCCGTCGATCTCGGGCTCGGTGACTGAGGCGGCCCGGCAACTGATGCATCACGACGACCTCGACTGAGCCCGGCAACGCGTCCTGGGGTTTCCGTGAGTGGCTACTTGTGCGGTCGAGTGGCCGGAAATTGCCAGCCACTCGCGCCAGAAGTAGCCACTCACGAGAACGGCACTAGGCTGCAAAACATGGATCTTTCGCCGGAGCAGATCGAACGTTCGCAGCGCACCATCCAGGCCGCGGGCGTCTTCGCCGACAACGCGCCCATCATCGTGACCGAGGTTTCGGAGTTACCTGAGGACCACGTCCTGGTCGCCGTGGTGACTGCCGACTACTACTTCGCCGGCACCCATCACGTGGCCCGGACCGAACTGGTCGAACGGGTGCCCACGCTCGAGGACGACGGCTGGGCCATGGTCTTCTCGCCGGGCACGGACGCCGATCACGTGGCGGCCCGGACCTCGGAGATGATCTCGCTGGCCGACAAGCGGATCGAGATGATCCGGCGGATCAACGGACGCCGGGGGGCGAACCCGTCCGCGGCCGGCCAGACCGACGACGCGCAGCCCGATGAAGGTACGACTGACGCCGGCTGATGAACCAACCTGCTCGCCGAGTGGTCACTTCGACCCTCGGGTGGTCGCTCAGAACCAGCCACTCGGACCCTGAACTGACCACTCGGCGGTACGGA
>CAZZZW010000053.1:0-1915 GCA_964658795.1 Phormidium nigroviride PCC 7112 | reverse complement strand
GCGGCGCGACGCGACCAGGCGGCGGCGCTAGGCGCGGATCCTCACGGCCGACCGGCATCGACTGGTGACTAGTCCGGGTCCGGCCCCATCGGCGGTTTGAGGCCGTGCTGGCGCAGCCGCCGGTCCCGCAGTTCGTCCCCGTAGGCGAACCCGACGAACAACGGGCCGATGATCACGAACAGCGCACAGTAGATCCGGATCTCCAACGGCCCCGGCAGCAACAGCAGGAAGACCACCGGCACGATCGCGAACAGCATGATCCGGCCGGCTTCGCGCAGCCGCCAGTCCCGTCCGGTCAGGTCGCGATAGACCCAGACGTGATAGCGCTCGGGCAACGTCGCGCCGAAGGCGTAGAGCAGCCATCGGCCGAGGCTGGGGTGGTCAGGGTCACCGTGCACCGGTCCAGTCTGGCGCTTAATGTCGCCGACGTGGACAGCGCCTTCTATTCGGACCTGAGCTACGAGCTGATCGGTGACGGCCCCCGAGCAGAGCTGACCGGCGACATCGCCAGTAACGAGGCCACCGGAGGTCCCTGGGCGCCGGGGCTGCAGCACGGCGGCCCGCCCAACGCGTTGCTGGTGCTGATCGCCGAAACCCTGGCCGCACACGCCTCCGGACGAAACGATCTGATCGCGGTCCGGCTGGCCGCGGAGTTCCTCGGGCCGGTGCCGGTCGGTCCACTGCAACTACGGGCACGGGTCGAGCGGCTGTCGCGGACCGCTGCGTTGATCACGACCAGTGCGGGGGCCGGTGACCGTACGAGCTTGCAGAGCCGGATCTGGCTGCTGGCCCCGGGCGAGCAACCGCCCGAACGGCCGCAACCGTGCGTGGCCCCCGAATCCGACCCGCTCACCCTGGCGCCGTTCGGGTTCGACAACTTTCCCTATGCCCAGCATCTGGACTGGCGGCGGGTCAGCGGAGGGCCGTTCGAACCGGGGCCGGCCGCGTGCTGGATCTCGGCGCGGGTCCCGCTGCTGGCCGGGCACGAGCTCACCGGGCTGCAGCGGACCGCGCTCTGTGCCGACTCCGCCAGCGGAATCTCCTCCGAACTGGCCTGGGATCGCTGGTCGTTCGCGAACGTGGACCTGGACCTGCATCTGATCCGGCCGCCGGTCGGGGAGTGGTTGCTGTTGGACTGCCGCACCGATCTCGGGGCCGGTGTGGCCATGGCCGGTTCGCAGATCTCGGACCGGCTCGGCCCCGTCGGCTCCGGATTGCAGACCCTGCTGGTTCGCCGGGTCTGATGTTGCGGAATAGTCTGGTCCTTGGGATAGTTGTGACAGCAATAGTTGAACACTAAACCAATCGAAGGAGCCGTATCACCATGACCACCGCCACCATTCCCGGCTACGTTGCCGGCACCTGGCAGATCGACGCCGTCCACTCCGATGTCTCGTTCTCGGTTCGCCACATGATGGTGAGCAAGGTCAAGGGACGTTTCGGCAGCTTCAGCGGCACCCTCGTCACCGCCGAGAATCCGCTCGAGTCGAGCGTCACGGCGACCATCGACGCCACCTCGATCGACACCAACCAGGAACAGCGCGACGCCCACATCAAGTCGGCTGACTTCTTCGAGGTCGAGAAGTACCCGACCATCGACTTCGCCTCCACCGGTGTCGAGGCCGACGGCGGGGACTACATCCTGCACGGCAACCTGACCATCAAGGGCAACACCAAGCCGGTCGACCTCAAGCTCGAACTCGGTGGCTTCGGACCGGACGCCTACGGCGGTACCCGCGCCGGCTTCACCGCCACGACCGAGATCAGCCGCAAGGAGTTCGGCGTGGACATCCAGGTGCCGATGGACGGCGGCGGCGTGGTCGTCGGCGACAAGATCACCATCACCCTGGAGATCGAGGCCGTCCTCGACGCCAGCTGAGGTTCCCCTTAGCGCATAAGCACATCAGCTCAGAGC
>CAZZZW010000052.1:0-17443 GCA_964658795.1 Phormidium nigroviride PCC 7112 | reverse complement strand
CCATCAAGTCCGGTGGCGCCACCCGGCGCGCGGCCAAGATGGTCGTGCTGGACATCGACCACCCCGACATCGTCGAGTTCGTCGAGACCAAGGCCCGTGAAGAGGACAAGATCCGGGTCCTGCGCGACGCTGGTTACGACATGGACCTCGGTGGCGCCGACATCACCTCGGTGCAGTACCAGAACGCCAACAACTCGGTGCGGGTCTCCGACGAGTTCATGCGCGCCGTCGAACAGGGCACCGAGTTCGGTCTGCGCTCGCGCAGCACGCACGAGGTCATCGAATCGGTCGACGCCAAGGACCTGTTCGCCAAGGTCGCCAAGGCCGCGTGGGAATGCGCCGACCCGGGCATCCAGTACGACGACACCATCAACGACTGGCACACCAACCCCGAGTCCGGCCGGATCAACGCGTCCAACCCGTGCTCGGAGTACATGAGCCTGGACAACACGTCCTGCAACCTGGCCTCGCTGAACCTGATGAAGTTCCTGGGCGAGGGCAACCACTTCGACTCGGCCAAGTTCGTGAAGGCGGTGGAGCTGATCATCACCGCGATGGACATCTCGATCTGCTTCGCCGATTTCCCGACCGAGGCGATCGGCGTCAACACCCGGGCCTACCGGCAGTTGGGCATCGGCTACGCCAACCTGGGCGCCTTGCTGATGGCTTCCGGCCTGGCCTACGACTCCGACGGCGGCCGGGCGATGGCTGGAGCGATCACCTCCCTGATGACCGGCACCGCCTATCGCCGCTCGGCCGAACTGGCCGGTGTGGTCGGCCCGTACGACGGTTTCGCCCGCAACGCCGAGGCGCACGCCCGGGTCATGCGCAAGCACGCTGCTGCCAACGACCTGGTGCGCGGCATGCACGAGACCGACAAGTCGGTGCTGGCCGAGGCAACCAGGCAGTGGGCCGAAGGCCTCAAGATCGGAGCGAGCAACGGCTGGCGCAACGCCCAGGCCTCGGTGCTGGCCCCGACCGGAACCATCGGCCTGATGATGGACTGCGACACCACCGGTATCGAGCCCGACCTGGCTCTGGTCAAGTTCAAGAAGCTGGTCGGCGGCGGCTCGATGCAGATCGTCAACCAGACGGTGCCACGGGCGCTGGTTGCTCTGGGCTACCAGCAGGAGCAGATCGAAGCGATCGTCGAGTTCATCGCCGAGCACGGTCACGTCGAGGACGCCCCGGGTCTGCGACCGGAGCACTACGAGGTGTTCGACTGCGCGATGGGCAAGCGTGCGATCAAGGCCATGGGCCACGTCCGGATGATGGCCGCGACCCAGCCGTTCCTGTCCGGTGCCATCTCCAAGACGGTCAACCTGCCGGAGTCGGCCACGGTCGAGGAGATCGCGGACGTCTACTTCCAGGGTTGGAAGCTCGGCCTGAAGGCGCTGGCGGTGTACCGCGACAACTGCAAGGTCGGCCAGCCGCTGTCGGCCGGCAAGCAAGCGCGGAAGGATGACCAGGTCGAGTCCGCAGCTGCGGAGAAGGTCATCGAGTACCGCCCGATCCGCAAGCGGCTGCCGAAGTCGCGCCCGTCCCGCACCGTGTCGTTCACGGTCGGTGGGGCCGAGGGTTACCTGACCGCCGGTTCCTACCCGGATGACGGTCTGGGCGAGGTGTTCCTGAAGCTGGGCAAGCAGGGTTCGACCCTGGCCGGCGTGATGGATGCCTTCTCGATCGCGGTGTCGGTCGCACTGCAGCACGGTGTGCCGCTGGAGACCTATGTCTCCAAGTTCACCAACATGCGGTTCGAGCCGGCCGGCATGACCGATGACCCGGATATCCGGATGGCGCAGTCGATCGTCGATTACATCTTCCGGCGACTGGCCCTGGACTACCTGCCGTTCGAGACTCGGGCGGCCATGGGCATCCACACGGCCGAGGAGCGTTCCCGTCAGCTCGACACCGGCAGCTACGCGCCGGTCACCGATGAAACCGAGGACGATCTGGAGTCGCTGGCCCAGTCCGCTCCGGTCGCGCCGGCGACCCCGGCCGCGGCCAAGCCGGTCGAGGTCAACGTGCACAGCTCGGCCGAGTTGATCGAGTCGCTGCTCGGCGCCACCAACGACGCACCGCTGTGCATGAACTGCGGTACCAAGATGCAGCGGGCCGGTTCCTGCTTCGTCTGCGACGGCTGCGGATCGACCAGCGGCTGCAGCTGATCTGAGCGCACCATCGAGCCCCGGTTCCGATCTCGGAACCGGGGCTCGAACGGTTTCCGAGCCGGGCAGTTGAAATCCCGGTGTATCGCCGGGAAGTCTCGCCCTTCCTGAACTGGGAGGGGGTGGACGACATGCGAACACTCGCAATCATCCTGGCCGGATTGTTGGTCCTGAGCGGCTGCACTCACGGCGGCGCATCCGATAGCGGCGCGATCGGCAGCATCGGTAACGGAGCCACCGAGACCAGCCGGGCCACGGTCCAGGACGAGGTCGTTGGCAGCACACCGGCCGCCGAAGGGAGCGGACCCGAATCGCCTCAGGCGTCGAGCAACCATCCGACCATCTCGGTGGCGGCATTGCCGATCGGTGGCGGGCCGCCGGATCAGGTCGCCGGGCTGCAGTGTCAACACGTCTTCCTGACCAATGTCTCCGACCATGTGCCCGACGGTGTCCGGATCTCGGTCAACGCCATTCACCTCGATCCGGACGGGGTCTTCAGCATCGTCGGCGACGGCTGCGGCGGATCCGATCCGTCATGCGTGGGATGGTCGTGGTCGAAGGCTTCGCTGGACAAGTCCTGCCTGGTTGCGGCCAAGCAGAACGACGGCATCTCCGCCCAGCCCGGAGACCTGGTCACCCTGACCTTGGCCGCCGACCTGACCTGCGAGGATCAAGCCACCTGCTCGCAACTGCAGCCGTTGTTCATCGGCGCGGACGGTGGTGCGGGTTCGCTGGGCGGTTCGCAACTGGCGTTCACCGTGCAGCCGGCGTCATCCGGCGGCAATGGCTGATGAGGAGCCGGCCGGTCCGTTCGATCGGTGGCTCGCACTGCTCACCACGTTCATCGCGCCGGCAACGCTGCTCAGCACGGTGCTGTTCTACTTCGGTTACGTGTCGGCCCGTACGCAGTACGACTATTTCGGCATCGATGTCGACACGATCGGTCTGAGCACCCAGGACTACGTGATGCGCAGTCCGCAGCCCCTGCTGGTGCCACTGCTGGTGCTGGCACTCCTCGGGCTGGTCGCGATGGCCTCACATGCCCGGCTCAATCGCGGGCTGCCGCACGATCTCGACGGTGTCAGGCGCTGGTCCGCCCGAGTGCACTGGTTCAAGCTCGGCGGCGTCACGTCGCTGGCGATCGCGACCGTCGTGCTGCTCGGCTATCCCTACCTGGGCGGCTGGGCCGGTTATCCGCTGGCAACGCCGGCGTTGTTCATCCTGGCCGCGGCGGTCACCGGCTACAGCGCCTGGCTGACCGCTCGGCTCGGCGGCGACCGGCAACCGCGACAGCTGGTCCTGCTGCTGGTGGCGGTACTGATCGCCAACGTGTTCTGGGCGACCGCAACCGTCGCCCAGTGGTCCGGCCGCGCCCTCGCCCATGCCCAGGCCCGCCGGTTGGACGAGCTGCCGAGCGTCATCCTCGACACCAAGGAACGGTTGTTCCTCCGTGATGGTCAGGTGATGGAGACCGCCCTGCCCGCTGCGGCCGGGCAGACCTTTCACTTTCGCTATCGGGGTCTCCGGTTGCTGATCGAAGGCAAGGATCGGATGTTCCTCGTGCCTGAGCACTGGTCGGCCAGCGATTCCACCCTGATGGTCCCGATCGACGATGCGATGAGGGTGCAGTTCCAGTTCGTCAACGAGCGGCCCTGACCTACCCTGACCAGCGCCGCCATAACGGCACTGGCGGCGCTGGGCGGCATCGGCACTGGCGGGCTGCGGCGGTCAGGTGAGCAGGCCGGTCGAACGGCTGGCGGCGGCCGACCGGATAGCGCCGTACCAGTAGGCCAGCGGAGCGGCCTGCCGGTCCTGCAGCTGATCGAGAACGTCCAGGCACAGCTGGCGGAAATCGATCAGGTGCTGACCTGTCCAGGCCGACGCGAGGTCGACCAGGCGAGCATCGCCGAGGTTGCCCAGTGCCCACTCCCGCGGAAAGCCGTACTCCATCGGAACCAGCATTCCGTCCGGTTCGAGGACCAGTGGTGACACCCAGTCCGACAGCCGGCTCAACGACATCGCCACGTTCCGCATCATGGCCAGCGCCGCCTGGCTGGCGACGTCGTACTCGACGCTCAGCCGACCGGCGTAACGAGCTCGCAATCGGGCGACCTCGAACGCGGCGAAGGTTTGTTCGGTGTCATCGGGCAATTCCTCACCGAGGAGGACGCCTCGCCCGGTCGGCTGCAACGGGTGGACCTGCAACATGCGCGCGCCCTGCTCGTGGGCGAAGCCGGCCGCCCAATCCAGGTGGTGCACGTTGAACTGCGTCAAGGTGATCAGGAAGCCGAACGGGATGCCGGCCTCGCGCAGTGACGGCAAGCCGGTCAGTAGTTTCTCGAAGGTGCCTGCTCGACCCCGCATCAGATCGTGTTCCACGGCCGGCCCGTCCAGGCTGATCGCCAGCACATCGAGGAACGGCGCGACCCGGGCCAGTCGGGCCGGCGTGCAGAGCGTGCCGTTGGAGGTGACCAGCGTCCGCAGGCCGACCGACCGGGCCCGGGCCAATACCGCGGCCAGCCCCGGATACAGGAATGGCTCACCGCCCGACACCGACACCGTGTCGTAGCCGAGGGCGGCCGCGTCCTCCACCGTCTGCAACACCCGGGACAACGAGATGGACTCGCGAGCCTCGGGGCCGGATTCGGAGTAGCAGTGCCGGCAACGAAGGTTGCAGGTTCGAGTGGGGTGCAGTTGCAGAATGGCCCGTTGCCCGGTCAGTGGCATCGGATCAGCCGCGGGCCTGCGCCGAGCCGGCCCGGAAGCCGACCAGGAACTGATCCACCGGCACGCCGATCGGATTGATCACGATGTGCGGGATGTGACGCTGCTGCAGGAGTGCATTGATCAGGTCCTGCAGGTTGTCGACACCGACCTTCCAGGTACCGGTGCCGCCGTCGGGATCCACCGGCACCCCGATCGGGAAGAACTGCACCAGATCCACGTTGTCCAACCGGTCGCCGACCTCGAGCAGCTCCTCCAGATCCTTGCCGGAGTAGCGGTGTTTGAGCAGTTCGGAACCACGTACCTTCTCAGCCATGACGAGCCTTTCCGATCACCGGCGCCGGGTTGCGCCCTGAACACCGAGAAGGAGGTCGGCGTTCAGAACCCTGATACGGCCGGCCAGTCCGGCCGGTGGGTGCGGTTGATCCCGTCACCTCCTGGTGGGCCGATTCAGCAGTGGTTGAAGGGTGATTCTGGATGTCATCGAAGGTGCGTGCCGTGGCCGCGGTGCTCGTCATGGTCGCTGGTATCGGGATCGCGTTCCCGGCTCCCGCCGCGGGAGACGCTGACCCCGTCGTTCTGGCTGGATGGTGACCTCGAGGGCGATTCCTACCTGCACGACCTGCTGGGCGACATCGAGATCCACAGCTGACCGCACCCCCTTGACCTGTCTGCGCATCCCGAAGGTGGGTCGCACGGGAGCACGATCACCGCTCCCGTGCTGCCGCCGTCGACGGCGAATGCAGTTCGACCTTGTGCCATTGGGCTAAACCTGATCCGGACGTCAGCCACCTGATCTTCAAGATGATCCTCAAGATGCCGAGCGGGTCCGTGCGGACGAGAATCTTCCTCATGGACGGCGCAGTGGTCGGTGTAGACGCCTGTAAGGCCGGCTGGGTCGGTGTCGTGCTGGATCAGGATGGCCGGGTGGTCGACGTCCTGTTGACGGCGACGATCGCGAGTTTGGTTTCTGCGGCGGCTGAAACTCGAACGATCCGGGTGGTCGGCATCGACATTCCGATCGGGCTGCCCGACCGGGGTGAACGTCCGGTCGATGCCGCGGCCCGCAAGTTGCTCAAAGGGGCAGCATCCTCGGTCTTCACCACGCCGACCCGCTCGGCCTTGAGCCAGGACGACCCGGACGCGGCGTCGAAGATCAACCGCGAGTTCGAGGGCAAGGGGATCTCCCGGCAGTCGTGGGGCCTCAAGCGCAAGATCCTCGACGTCGATGGCTGGCTTGAGCATCATCCCGCCCACGACGTCATCGAGGTGCACCCGGAGTTGGCGTTCCAAGCCATGGCCGGACATCCACTCCGGTACAACAAACGCTCCTGGGCCGGTGTGGTGCTGCGGCAGCGGTTGCTGTCCGAGCACGGACTCGACATCCCGATCGAACATGCCGCCGGGCGAACCGGATTCGATGATGTGGCCGACGCCGGGGCCGCGGCCTGGAGCGCCTTTCGCAAGGCGATCGGACGAGCGGTCCCGGTGCTGGACCCGCCGGTCGGCGTTGGGCAGATCTGGTACTGAATTTTTGACCGGTTCACGGCGGTTGAAGGGTAAATAGTTACGGTGTGTAGAGACTAAGTCACTCTGCGTGTTGGCCGATGAAAGAGCCATGACCGCCCCACACCCGGACCCGGCCTCCGGCGCGCCGTCTGCCGGTCGCCGGATTCCGATCGATGACATCTGGCGCGCCACCGAGCAGTTGTTGCGCGGCAGCGAGAGTGCCGCGGTAGTCGCGATCGGCGGGAACGGGCTGTTTCAGCCGATGCCCAGCGGCATTCCGCTGTTCGGCCACCCGGTGATCGAGGGTCACGCGTCCGCGCTGGAGCTGGTGACTCCCTCGGAGATGACCGCAGTGATCGACACCTGGAAACAGACTCTGATCGACGGCGCAGGTCGGGTGGAGGTCGAGTCGCTGAGCTCCGGTGGCCGGATGAGCCTGCACTTCATGGATGTCCGGGACCGGTACCAGGTGATCCTGGGCATCGTCGTCCACCACGACCGGCATACCGGGCTGAGCAGTCAGCGTGGTCGGGACGATGTGTTAAGTCCACGGTTCAGCCGTGTCACCAAGAATCAGCTGTCGGAGTTCATCGAGATCGACGAGGCCTTCGAGCTGATGCTCGGGCACTCCCGGGTGGATCTGATCGGGCGGCGGCACCTGGACCTGATCCATCCGGACGACCAATCGGCGGCGATCGCCAACTGGATGGACCTGTTGGCCGCCCCGGGCCGTAGCCGCCGGGTACGGCTGCGGCACGCCGACGGTCGCTGGATCTGGTTCGAAGTCACCAACGACAACCGGCTCAATGGTCCCCACGATCCGGCCATCGTGGCCGAGCTGGTGGACGTCTCTGACGAGATGGCGGCCTACGAGGCGGTGCGGGTCCGGGAACAGCAACTGGTCCGGCTTACCGAGACGCTGCCGGTCGGCGTGCTGCAGATCGATCCGTCGGGTCAGGTGGTGCATCGCAACGGCCGGATCTCCGTGCTGCTCGATCCGCGGCCCGGAGCCGGCCTGGACGACATCCTGGCCGGCGTCGGCGGTGCGGATGCGTCGGTGCTGACCGGTCTGATCGACGACGCGCTGGTCCGCGGCACGGATTCTGACGTCGAGCTGCCCGTGCGCCGCTCGGACGGGGCGACGATCCGTTGCCGGATCAGCCTACGGGCTCTGGTCGAGGACGACGGCCGCGCCGGTGGGGCGTTGATCTGCATCGACGATGTCACCGAGTCAGCGCTGCTGCGGGAACAACTACACGAGCAAGCCACCCTCGACGCGCTGACCGGCTGCCACAACCGCGCCTCGATCCTGGCCGTCACCGAACACGCGTTGGCCGAAGCCGCCGGGCTGGGTACCGGGGTGGCCGTCGTCTTCATCGATCTGGACGGCTTCAGACAGGTCAATGACCGGCAAGGTCACGCCGCCGGCGATCGGCTGCTGGTCGACATCGCCGGCTGCCTGCGTCAGACGACGCGGACCCGCGACGCGGTCGGACGAATCGGCGGCGACGAATTCCTGGTCGTCGGCCGCCAGGTCGCTTCGGCCGCCCAAGCCGACGAGCTGGGCGAGCGGCTGGCGGCCGCGCTGCGGTTGCTGGCCAGTCCGGGGGGCGGCACCATTGGCCAGCATCGGCGTGGCCTGGTGGGCGCCTGCGGCCGAGTCGAACGCCACGGCCGCCGGGCTGGTCGGCACGGCGGTCGAGCTGGCCGCGGTGCTCGGGGCGTCCGCTGAGCAGAGTCCGGCCGACCAGTTGGTCGCGCTGGCTGATGCCGCCATGTATCAGTCCAAGGCCGAGCGAGCCGGACGACCTGTGTTGCGCAAGGTCAGCTGAATCGACGATCGGCCGATAACGCCGGCCGATCGGCTGATGGTGCCGACCGGTCGACGTGAGCGATCCGGTACAAAGGACCGCATGCGCGCCGTCCTGTACGAATCCTTCGCCGCCCCGCCGTCGGTCACCGAGGTGCCGGACCCGACGCCACGGCCGGACGGCGTGGTGCTGCAGGTGGAGGCGACCGGCCTGTGCCGCAGCGATTGGCACGCCTGGCAGGGCCACGATCCGGACACCGTGCTGCCGCACGTCCCCGGGCACGAACTGTCGGGCCGGATCGCCGCGATCGGCGCCGAGGTGCGGGGCTGGTCGGTCGGCGATCCGGTCGCGGTGCCCTTCATCTGTGCCTGCGGTCGATGTGCGCAGTGCCGGGCCGGCCAGCAGCAGGTGTGTACCGAACAGCTTCAACCCGGTTTCAATTACTGGGGATCGTTCGCCGAGTACGTGGCTATCCCGTACGCCGAGGTCAACCTGGTCTCGTTGCCGGAGGCGGTCCATTTCGACACCGCGGCGGCATTGGGCTGCCGGTTCGCGACCTCCTACCGGGCGGTCACTGCGGTGGCGAAGGTGCAACCCGGCGAGTGGGTGGTGGTCTTCGGCTGTGGTGGCATCGGTCTGTCCGCCGTCATGATCGCGGCCGCCACCGGCGCCCGGGTGATCGGCGTCGACACCGACCCGGCCGCGCTCACCCTGGCCCAGCAGCACGGTGCCGTGACCGGTCTGCTGGCCGCGGCCGAGAATCCGGCCCAGATCCGCGACCTCACCGGCGGCGGTGCCGACGTGACGATCGATGCCATCGGGGCCGAGGTGGTGGTACAGGCCGCGTTGCGCTCGCTGCGTCCGCAAGGACGGCACCTGCAGGTCGGCCTGTTGCCCGAACCGCTCACCTTGGACCTGTCGTTCCTGGCGTTTCGGGAGTTGTCCTGGCTGGGCAGCCATGGCATGGCGGCGCATTCGTTCCCGCGGCTGCTCGATCTGGTGGCTACCGGCTCGCTACGGCCGGACCAGCTCATCACCCGTCGGATCGGGCTCGACGCTGCTTCGGATGCCCTGATCGCGATGGGAGAAAGTCCGACGCCTGGCGTCACCGTCATCCACCCTCAGCAGTCGTGACAGCAGGCTGACCAGCCCGATCGACACGATCAGCAGCAGGCCGGCCACGATGCCGTCCAGCCAGTAGTGGTTGGCCGTGGCGACGACCACGAACACGGTCAGGACGGGATGGGCCAGGATCCACCACCGGTGCCGGGACGGGCTGACCGTGATGACCGCCCAAGCTACGAGCAGCGCCCACCCGACGTGCACCGACGGCATCGCCGACAGCTGGTCGACGGTGATCCCCCCGATGTTGTAGACGGATTCTCCGTACTGGGCCGCCGTGTCGACGAAGCCCAGATCGGGCAGCAGGCGCGGCGGTGCGACCGGTACGAACTGGATCACCAGGCAGGCTGCGGTGAGCAGGGCAAGGACGTTGCGTACTCGCCGATAGTGGTCCCGGTGCCGGACGAACAACCAGATCAGCAGCAGCCCGATCATCGTGAAATGCATGCTCGCGTAGAACCAGTTGGCCGCCCGTGAAGCCAGTTCGGAGTGCACGATCAGCTGCTGCAGATCACCTTCGCCGGGTAACCAGCCGTGCTCGAACCGGACGATCCAGCGGCCGCGGCTGAACGCCCCGTCGCCGTTGGAGGTGGAGAACGATCCGGCCAGTTGCCAGAGCGCGTACAACGCGGCGACGAAGGCGCTCTCGCGAAGGTAGGGCCGCACGGCTGGCCCGAGACGTCGGTGAATTGCCGGTGCGGCGGCCGCGCCGGTGGCCAGCGCCGCGGACAGCACCACGGCCGGCTGCCATCCCAGCTGAAGCGTCTGCACCGACCCACTATGCCAAACCGGCAGCGACCGGCTGGCGGGATGTGGCGCAACGTTGTCCGGAAATCGCTCGTCCGTTGTCGTAGCCAGGTCCTAGCGTGAAGGTGTTCGTTTCCACCCGACGGAGGGACTGCCGTGACTCGGCGGGGCTGGCTGTTGTTCCTGGCCATGTGTGTGATCTGGGGGGTGCCCTACCTGTTCATCCGGGTCGCGGTCAAACACGTCGAGCCGGGAACTTTGGTGTTCTTCCGCACCGCCGGGGCGGCCGTCCTGCTGTTGCCGTTCGCGGTGGCCCGTGGGCTGATCCGGCCGGTGCTGGCGCACTGGCGAGCCGTGCTCCTGTTCAGCGTGGTCGAGGTGATGGTGCCGTGGACGCTGCTGTCGGATGCCGAACGGCACCTGACCAGCTCACTGGCCGGGCTCTTGGTGGCGGCGGTGCCGTTGATCGGGGCGGTGCTGGCTCTGGTCAGTCCGCAGGGGGACCGGTTCGGTCAACTCCAGCTGGCCGGCCTGTTCGTCGGACTGGTCGGGGTGGCCAGCCTGGTCGGCCTCGACTTCGGCGATCTCAACGTGCTGGCGATCCTGGAGATGCTGGTGGTCAGCATCGGTTACGCCTGCGGACCGCTGGTGCTGTCCCGGTTCCTGTCCGACCTGCCCGGGTTGGGCGTGATGGCCAGCACGATGACGGTCAGCACGGTCTGCCTGTCCCCGTTCGTCTTCGTGCAGCCGCCACACAAGCTACCGGCGAACGCGGTCTGGAGCATCGTGGTGCTGGCGGCAGTGTGTACGGCGCTGGCCTTCACCCTGTTCTTCCAGCTGGTGGCCGAGATCGGCCCTACCCGGTGCACGATCATCACCTACGTCAACCCAGCGGTGGCTGTGCTGCTCGGGGTACTGGTGCTGGGGGAGGACCTGACCACCGGCATGATGATCGGCTTCCCGCTGATCCTGATCGGCTCGGTGTTGGCCGCGCGCAAGGCGTCAGCTCACACCGAACTGCCACCAGAGCCGGCTGCGGCCGCGGCCGGCGTCTGAACCCCGGGTCCCGGCAACGACCGACGGGGCCGCCCCGCCGGGCGCGGCGGCCGAGCGTTGCCGGTGCGGCGGAATCGGCCGGCAGGTTGGTGGTCAGTCGATGATGCTGACGCCGTGCGGCGTACTGAAGTGCGCGGCGACGATGCCGGTCTCATGGTCGTTGTCCTCGGCCGGCAACCACTTCACATGCAGGTCGTCCAGATCCTGGGTGGCCCGCTCGCCGAGGTAGGCCGCGACAACGGCCCGCTCACCGGCAATGTCGAGTCGCTCCAGCCGGACCTTGCCACCGGCCGCGGACGGATGCTCGGACTTCTCCGACTCCCAGTGGATGAACCAGGGCAGCTGCGGGTCGTTGGCGGTCTCGTTGATACCGATCTGGCGCCATCGCAGGTCATAGCCATCGGGCCGGACCCGGTGCCCGGCTGCGGCCGGCCGGCCGAGACGCTGCTCGACGGCGGGCAGGTCGGTGACCCCGACGACCCAGCTCAGCCAGCCCCCGCCGGACTCGCTGCGGGTCTTGACCGCGCGCCCGAACGGGGCCGCCTCGACCGCCGGGTGATCCAGGGCCTCGACCACCTCGAGGTAGACGCCCCCGGCCAAGGACAGCGTGAAGTTCCGAGTGCCGAAGCGCGGGTGCAGGCCACCGTCGGTGAACGCCGCCCCGAGGTGCGAGCCGATCCGCTGTACGCAGGCCGCCAGGCCTTCAGGGCCGGCTGCGTAGGAGAGATGGTCCAATCGCATAAGTCGATACTCGCTCAACCGGAATTGGGCAAAGGCACCGGGGTCGATGTCGATAGCCACTTGTGACGTTGTAGGGCCTTCGGTGCAACGTGAGAGCTGCCGGCTACTCGATCAGTTCCACGTTCGAGCCGTCGGTCCGGCCCGAGCGGCCGCCGATGGCTGACCACAGGCCGACCACGTCGGCCGGCCCCGCGATCCGCCGGCCGGCCGCTTCGGCCTCGAGAGCGGCCGCGGCGAGCCTCCCCTTGGCCAGCTTGGAGTTGTAGGACACCACGGCCAGCCGACCGGACGGGGTCGCGGACAGGATCCGTACGCTGATGAGCCTCGACGCGGCCGCGCTGCCCCGAGCCGGTTGCCACATGCCGGCGTAGTCGCTGGAACGCAGATCGAGGATCGGCCCGCGATCGAGTAGCGCCGGCATCAGGTCGTCCAGGTGCCGTCGCCAGAACGTCCCCGCGACCCCGACCCCCGGCAACACAGCCTTGGCCGGAACCCGATAACCCGGCACCGGATCGCCACCTCGTAGCACACCGAACAGGCCGGAAAAGATGAGCAATTCTCGATTGGCGCGACGGCGTGCGGCCTCCGACAACGACTCCGGCGCCAGACCGTCATAGACGACTCCGGCGTACCGGCGGACGGCCGGCAAGGTTCCGGACGTGCGCACCCGCGCGTTCGTCAGCAACGCCTGCGCGGCGACCGAGTCCGGCAGCAGCAGCTTCTCAGCCGCGTCGGGCCGGTGCAGAAGTTCGGCCAGGGCGTCCAGCGTCCGGGCGCGGAGCTGGTCGATGGGGGAGTCAACGGCCCGCGCGGCCAGCGACTTGCCCCGGCCACCGACTCGTTTGCCTTCCGACGGGGGCAGCAGAATGCGCATCAGGCCAATCGCTCCAGCTCGGTCGACGTCTCGACGGTAAGGACCAGGTCATCGGGTTGCGCCGGGGCATTCGTATGGGGATAGAGCCGATGCACCCCGAGCGAGTTCTGGCCTAGTCTCTCCACCGAAACTCCATCGACGATGAGGCGCTGCAGGGTGCGCGCCCGCGTCAGCCCGCCGGCCACGACCAATCTCAGCCGTGGTGGCCGTTCCTGCAGTCGTGGCCAGGCCTGGGCGAAGCCGCGGTGCAGCGGCAGCTCCGTCACCGCCGCGATCTGGTGCCAGCGCACCGACACGCTCTCGGCATTGGCCGCGTACGGCTCGATCGAGCGGGCCGGGGCGGCCACGACGGTGCTGTAGGACCAGCCGCCGTGATCGTCGACGTAGACCCCGAGCGGATCGATGTCGGCCCGGACCAGCCCGGCCTCCTCGGTCGCCTCCCGGACTGCGGCCTGGATCGGATCCTCGTGGCTGTCCCGAGCACCACCGGGCACGCCGTAGGTGTCGCCGTCATGGGTCCAGGGTGCCCGGTGCTGCAGTACGACCCGGCCGGCGTCCAGGATCAGCAGACCGGCGGCACCGTAGCGACCCCAGTGGCGATGCCCGGCGGCGCAGACGACCCAGCCGTCGCCAGAACTCATCCGGGTCCCATCCTCGGCTGCGAAGTGTGGTGACGCCGGCCCGCCAGGTCGCCTCTCGGCAAAAGGCCGCTCGTGGCGGCATAAGTGGGACCGGGGGCCATGGATCGGACCGACGCCGTCCTCCATTTTAGCGAGCCGTTCCGGGCCCGGTGACCAACCGGTCGAACTCGCCTCGCCTCGCCTACCCTGGACCGGTGAGCTCGCAGGAACGTCACCATCGACCGGTTCGCCGGGCCGACCTGTCGGATCTGGCGGGCGCCGCCACCGAACTCGGTCCGTTCCAACGGGCTGACCTGGCCGAGACGACGGCGATCGCCGTGATCACGCACGGGCGGGCGACCGGGGCCGACGGCCTGGTCGATCTGGCCGATCGGGTCGGGTTGGACACGCTGGCCGAACTCTGGCGCACCGAGCTGCCCTCGAGCCTGCCTGGTGCCCTGTGGGCGTTGTATCTGCTGCGCCGCTGGACCCAGACCAACGGGGCGGAGGTGACCCGGCTGTGGCGGGCCGGTCGGCCGTACGCGCCCGCGGACGAGGTGGTGGCCGGCGTCGCTGAGGATGCCGACCCGGCCGCCATGGCGAGACTGGCCGACGCGGTTCTGCACGGCGCATACCAGGGCGATTTCGATGTCGCCCTGGAACGGGCGGCGGCATTCTTCCGGGTCATCGCCACCGGCCGCCGCGACAGCGCCGAGGCCGGCCCGGACGGTGATCGGGATCGGCGCTTGGCCGAGCGCAACGAGGAGACCGCCGACGGGCTGACCGTGGCGGCACAGCAGTGGCGACAGAACCCCCTCTAGCACACCAAGGCCACTGATCGCCCGACATAGTCGGCTGATTGTGGACGACGCAGCGGTTGTCCACAGATTGTCGTCAAGCCGGTTCTGACCGGTTGCGAGTCCGCAGGCTGAACGACATGACTTCCTGTGAACCCGCTCCGGTACTGATGTCCACCTCGGCCGAACTGGTCGAGGCCGTGCCCTATCTGCTCGGCTTCCATCCGACGATGAGCCTCGTCGTGCTGGGCTTTCGCCGATCCGCGGACCGGTCGCCGCTGTCTATCGCGCTGACCGCCCGCATCGACCTGGATCCTGCGGATGGGTCCGGCCTGGATCGTCCGTCCGCGGCCGCGATGCAGCATGCGTTGCTGGACGCCGGCTGCGCGGCGGCCATCGCCGTGATGTTCCCGGGCAGTATCGCGGGTGATCCGCGGCAGGACGAGGCCACGGCCGGGACCATCGCCGCCCTGACTGACTTGCTGGACCACGTCGGCATCAGCCTGCTGGAGGCGCTGCTGGTGGCCGGCGATCGGTGGTGGTCCTTGAGTTGCGAGGATCCCAGTTGCTGTCCGGTCGAGGGCAGCGAGCGTCAGGCAACGTCGTCGGTCGCAGCCGAGCTCACCTACGCCGGCCTGGTCGCGCGGCCGGACAAGGCCAGCCTGCTGGCCACGCTGGACGGTCATGATCCGGAAGCGCGGGCCAAGCTTCTGCCCGCATTGCACCGGGCCGATCGGCGGCTGGTCGAGCTGATCGACCGCAACGGTCCGGACCGGGCGCGGCGGACCGAGGCCAGCGCGCTGATCCGGGCCGCCTACGAGTGCGAACACGGTCAGGTACTCAGTGCCCGTCGGCTGGCGCGGCTGGGTGCGGCGCTGCGTGACATCCCGATCCGGGACGCATTGTGGTTGGCGCTGGACGCCCGCACGGTCACCGCGACGGCGTTGCTCGAGCAATTGCACAAGGCGCTGCCGGCGCCCTACGACGCGCCCCCGATGTTCCTCTTCGGCTGGGCGACCTGGCGTTCGGGTAACGGCACGCTGGCATCGGCCGCCGCCGACCGGGCGGTGCGATCGGACCCGGCCTACTCGGCTGCCGAACTGTTGGCCGAGGCAGTGCAGTCGGGGCTGGATCCGCATCGGACGCCGTCCCTGCAGGGCCCGTGGCAGTGAGATGCCGGACGGCGCAGGGGCGAGCTCAGGCCGGCACCGAGACGAAGATGTGCTCGGCGATCTCGGGACGGACGGGACTGATGTCATTGCGGCCGGACAGGTGCAGGCCGTCGGCCTGGCGCTGGATCGCCACCGACAGACCAGGGATCAGTCCGGCGGCGCTGAGCTCACGCATCACGGCGGCATCCGGCTGCAGGAGTTCGCTGATCCGCTCGATCCGGACCGTCACCTCGTCGGTGGTGACCGTCTCGGCCAACGTCGGCAGCATCCGGCCGTCGGGCTGACGGTCGAACGGCAGTCCCAACTCGGCCAGCCCGGGGATCGGATTGCCGTGGGGGCAGACCAGCGGCTTGTCCAGCAGCGCGATGATCCGGCGTTCGACCGCCTCGCTCATCACGTGCTCCCAGCGGCAGGCCTCGATGTGCAGCAGTTCCCAGTCCAGCCCGATCACATCGGCCAGCAATCGCTCGGCCAGCCGGTGCTTGCGCATCACCGCGGTTGCCAACGCACGACCCTCGTCGCTCAAGGCCAGGTGGCGATCGCTCTCGACATGGACGAGTCCGTCCCGTTCCATCCGGGCGACGGTCTGGCTGACAGTAGGACCGGACTGACCCAACCGCTCGGCGATCCGCGCGCGCAGCGGCGTGACACCCTCTTCTTCGAGCTCCCAGATGGTCCGCAGGTACATCTCGGTGGTGTCGATCAAATCGCTGTGGTGGTGATTCACGGTCGGCCTTTCCAGTTCAGCTTCGGGCGAGTGAGCATCGAGCGAGGCGGCGGAGCGAGTGTGGCAGACCGCACCGTCGCCGCGATGCCCGCATCGTCGCGGCAGAGCTGCCATGCCCATGTTAGAACCGTTTTCCACGGCCGCGATTCCGCTGGGACGAGAGGCAGCTGAGTTACGCCGACCGCGAACGACGAAACGTGACGAACCTGCGATTTGTCGGCCGGATTCCGGTCAGCGTTTCGGTTTGGCCGCCCAGCCCAGCAGCTCATCGATCGGCCAGGTATTGATGATGCGATCCACCGGTACGGCGCAGTCCGCTGCCTTCTTGGCACCGTACTGCTTCCAGTCCAGTTGCCCCGGAGCGTGGGCGTCGGTGTCGATGCTGAACAGGCAACCGACCTCGACGGCCAGCCGCAACAGGTCATCGGGCGGGTCCAGTCGTTCCGGCCGGCTGTTGATCTCCACGGCCACCTCATGCTCCAGACAGGCGGTGAACACCGCTTCGGCATCGAAGCTGCTCTGGCTCCGCTTCTTGCCGCCGTTCAGGCGGCCGGTGCAGTGGCCGAGGACATTGGTGTTCGGATCGGCCACGGCGGCCAGCATCCGTCGGGTCATGGCCGCCGAATCCATCGCCAGCTTGTAGTGGACGGAGGCGACGACGACGTCGAGTTCGCTCAGCAGCCCAGGCTCCTGGTCCAAGCCGCCGTCATCGAGGATGTCGACCTCGATGCCGGACAACAACCGGAAATCGCCGAGTCGGGGGGCCAGCTCGGCGAGCACGCCGAGTTGGCTGCGCAATCGTGCCGCGGTCAGGCCCCGGGCAACGGTCAGTCGGGGGGAGTGATCGGTCAGGACCTGATAGGCGTTACCAAGCTCGATGCCGGTGACAGCCATCTCCTCGATCGGGCTGCCACCGTCGCTCCACTCCGAATGGGTGTGCAGATCTCCCTGCAGGGCCTGCAGGATCTCGATCGCGGCTGGGCTCAGTTCGATCAGGGGTCCCGCCCCGGGTGCCAGTTTGGCCAGATATTCGGGGGTCTTGCCGGCGACCGCCTCGGCGATCACGGCGGCCGTCGCCTTACCGATGCCGGTGAGGTCGGACAGCGTGCCGTCAGCCACGCGGCGTTCGATCGCAGCCTCACCCTCGCGGACCACGACATCGGCTGCGTTGCGGAAGGCCTTCACCCGATAGGTCGGTTCGAGTCGCCGTTCCAACAGGAAGGCGATCCGGCGCAGCGCGTCAAGGGGTTGCACGGCGTTCAGCCTAGGGGGCTGCCCAGCCCGCCGAACAGCATGTCGCCGGGTTGCGACGAGGCGCCGGCGAGACGTCGCACAACAACGACGGCGCCGGTCCACCCCTGAAGGTGGACCGGCG